>NZ_JBIRZS010000004.1:0-307811 GCF_044391085.1 Paenarthrobacter sp. NPDC018779
TTCACCGTCGAGTCCACCGAGACGGACCAATCCACTTCACCACAGGCATCCGCGGCCGTCAGCAGCGCGGCCAGGATGCTGTCCCAGGTTCCGTCGCCGCTGTAGCGGCGGTGCCGCTTCCAGATGGTCTGCCACGGGCCGAATTCCGCCGGCACATCCCGCCAGGCGATCCCGCATCGGTACCGGTAGATGATGCCTTCAACGACCCGGCGGTCGTCCCGGAAAGGACGACCGCGGCGGCCAAGAGACGACGGCAGCAACGGCTGAATGCGGGCCCACTGCCCATCAGTCAAAACAGAAGTACGAGACACACATCAAGCATCCCCGCTAAAGAGCCCGGGTTTTAGGAGACACGCCCTAACCCAAGCGCTTAACCCAAGCAGGGGACAGATAACGTCGCTCCCACGTGTCGTAGCGACGTTATCTGTCCCCTGGTTGGGTTCGCTGGGGCGTTACGCGACGGGCGCGGCGGGCTCGCGCTCGGAGAGCCATGCCGCCTGCAGGGTGCCCAGCAGGTGGGGCGCGAATTGCTCGCCAATGGACAGGACCACGCGGCACCGTGCACCCCGCTGGTCCGGGAAGCCCACGTACTGGCCACGGAGGTCGCACACCGTTTGACCGCGGCTCGGACCGCTGGTGGTGTCAACTTGCACGCGGACCTTGGGCGCGACAGCCAGCTCCACTCCCCTGACGGCGATGGCCGCGGCGAGGGGATCATGCATGGCGGAGCACGCCCGGCCGAAAATGTCTACGTAGAAGCCAAAGTAGTAGCCCAGCATCTCCCCGAGTGCCTGCGAGACGGGGTGGTCCGAGGCCAGGAGCTCCTGCCGGTGGGACTCCTCCAGCACGTTGGTCATGGTGACATCCAACGGCACCAAGGTCACGTCCCAGTCGGCGGCAAGGACTTCTGCCGCAGCCTCGGGATCGTTGGCGATGTTCGCTTCGGCAACGGGCGTGATGTTTCCCGGCGCCAAGGCTGCGCCGCCCATGATGGTGAGCTCGGCAACCAAGTCAGGCAGCTTCGGTTCCAGGCGCAGGGCCTCCGCGATGTTGGTCAGCGGCCCGATCGCCACGACTCGCAGCTCACCCGCGTACTGGCGTGCCAGCTCAACCAAGAGCTCGGCGGCAGTCGACTGTACCGGCTCCCGGTCGGACGGCGACAGGTCTACTCCCCCAATACCGTTATCGCCATGGACGTGCGGAGCGCCACCGTGGAAGGTGCCCACCTGAGGATCGTGGGCGCCGACAGCGACAGGGATGTCCGGGTGCCCGGCGAGCTTCAGCAGGTCCAGCGTGTTCCGGGCGCCGCCGGCCGCACTGATGTTGCCGCTCACGGTGCCGATGCCCACAAGCTCGGCCCGGGGAGTAGCCAGGAGGTAGGCGAGGGCCAAGGCGTCGTCGATGCCGGTATCGCAGTCAAGGAAGAAGGGAGCGGGTTGCTGCATGGTTTTCTCGTTTCGGGTTGGCTTGGGGAGTGGAAGGTGAGAGGCCCGGGTGGTGGGGGCCGCCGTCGTGCTTTAGATCTTTTCGCCCTTGGGGGCGGAGATGAACAGGCTCACCACAAACGCCAGGACCGTAATTCCCACGGAAATCCAGAGCGCTGTGGAGTACCCGGCGGCGGTGCCCAGGCCTGCGAACGGGGCAACAACCACGACGCCGAGACTCGCCCCGATGCCAAAGCTCGCTCCGTTGATACCCGGCAGGGCGGCCGGGGCTTCCTTGGGCGAGAGGAGGACAGAGAGACCGTTGATGGCAGTGAGGAAGAAGCCGTTGTAGAAGATGCCGAGCGCTGCGATGGCGATCAGGACGGCGATCTGGTTGTTGGCAAACAGGGCAGCCACGATCGCGCAGGCCAGGCTGGCTGCGGAGCCGACGCGGACGGTCTTGATCCAACCTCGGCGGTCGGCGATCCAACCGGCGAGAGGAGCTGCGAAGACCCCGATCAATGCCGCGGGTGTCAGGAAGAGCAGGGCCGCGACGGATGCTGACAGTCCGAAGCCGTTGGTCTTGTCCTGGCTCAGGAGCACCACGGTGAAGTTGATGATGGCGAAGATCCCGGCGAGCGTCAGCACCGTGGTGGCAATGACGGGCCACACTTGGCGGGAACGGAGGTGGTGTACCGCGACCAGCGGGGTTTCGCGTTTCTTCTCGATGAGCCAGAACGCGGTGAAGGAGGCGATGCTGCCGGCAAGCAGGCCCAGTGCGGCGGGAGAATTCCAGCCCGCGGAAGAACCGGTGGACACAAAGTACGTGATGAACACCAGGAACACCGAGAGCGAGCCCGCACCCCACCAGTCCATACGGCCGGCCGCCGCAGCCGAACGCCCCTTGGGGACGACTTTGATGACGCACACGACGGCGATCGCAGCCAGTACCAGCACGGCGACGAAGATCGACTGGAAGCCCAGGGTTTCAGCCATCAAGCCGCCGAAGTAGCCGTCCACGCCACCCACGCCACCGTTGATGGCGGCGATGATGCCGATGGAGGTGCCGAAGAGCCGTGCCGGCAGGTATTCGTTGAGGACGATGTAGGACAGGGCGAAGATCGCGCTTGAGGTGCCCTGCATGAACCGGCCCGCCACCAGCAACGGAAGGTTCGGGGCGAAGATGCACAGCACCGTTCCCATGCCCATGATGGCCAGGACCAGCAGGAGCGCGGTGCGTCGGCCGATGAAGTCGCTCCAGCGTCCAATCACGGGACCGGAGATGGCACCAGCCAGGAAGAACATGGACTGCACCTGGGCAACAGCTTCAGGAGACTCACCAAAGAACGAGCCGA
Organism: Paenarthrobacter sp. NPDC018779; assembly: GCF_044391085.1. Lineage (NCBI taxonomy): Bacteria > Bacillati > Actinomycetota > Actinomycetes > Micrococcales > Micrococcaceae > Paenarthrobacter > Paenarthrobacter sp. NPDC018779. Next base: position 2,780 of record NZ_JBIRZS010000004.1, read on the forward strand.
TGTGGGGCAACGCAGGGGTGATCATGCTGGCGTTGAGCTGGAACGCGAGAACGGCCAGGACCAGCGTGGTGATCAGGAAGGCGGCGGCGCGGCCTTGGAAGCGGTCTACTTCTTCGACGGCGGCGGTTGCCAGGGCTGTTTCCTGCGGTTCCACCGCGGTGTTGGGGATGTTCACATCAAACTCCTTTGTCCGAGGGCGCCGGCGAGCGCCGCGAGATGTGAGTTGTTATACAAGCATGTATTACTCGCTTGTGCAACCTCTCACATTTCTCCGGTACAGTGTCCCTAACCGATTCCAAGCGAGGTTCCCTTGACCGACAACGCTGTCCAGTTCCTGTCCCGGCCCATCGCTGCCCAACAAGGGCAGCCCCTGCGCGTCGCGGCCTACTCCCGCATCGCAGAGGCCATCAGGACCAAGCTCCTGCCGCCGGGCTCACTCCTGCCCACAGAAACAGAACTCGGCACCATGATGGACGTGAGCCGCACCGTGATCCGGGAGGCCCTCATGCTCCTGGAAGAAGATGGCCTGACACGTTCAAGGCGCGGCGTAGGCCGGTTCGTGGCCGATACCCTGCCCAGGATCGGTATCGAACACATCCGTCCATTCGACCAACTCCTGGGCGGCCCCGACTCGGACATCCAGGTCAAACGCGTGGCAGCGATCAAGCAGCCGGCCTCCGAGTTCGTGGCACCCGGCCTGGGCGTCCAACCCGAGGAAGACGTCTGGTTCTGGGAAAGCGTCCTCATCCGCGATGGCGAACCCGTGGCCCACCTGCAGGAAAACGTGGCGCAGGACCTTCCGGAAGCCGCGGCGTTGCTGGATGCCGCTGAAGCTCCCGGGCTGCCGGCGCAGACTCTGCTGGAAATCTTCGCGGGCCTCTCCGGCAGCACCCTGGGCCCGGGCGAATGCGAGATCAGCCTGAGCACCGCCGGCCCCAGCCGCGCCAAACTCCTGAACCTTCGTCCATCCGATCCGGTTCTGGTGCTGACCCAGTACGTTCGCCGCAACGGCGCCCCGGTCTACTTGGCCAAATGCCTGGTAGCAGCCAGGGCCGGCCACCTCTCCGTTATCCAATCCTCCTGAAGTTCCGTTCCAAGATAGGGCCCTCCATGAGCACTTCTCCTGCACTCACTGTTGTGGGCAGCATCAACCTCGACATCACCGCCACCACCCACCGGCTCCCCTCCCCCGGTGAAACCGTGGGCGACGGCGTTCTCCGCCAGCAACCCGGCGGCAAAGGCGCCAACCAGGCCGTCGCCGCAGCCCGGCTCGCAGGAACCTCCCGCATGGTCGGGGCCGTGGGCAAGGACGAAGCCGGACGCACGCTCCTGAACGCGATGGCTGACGCCGGCGTCGAAACCCAAGACGTCGCTCACGTAGAGGAACCCACAGGCACCGCACTCGTCCTGGTGGATTCCGACGGCGAAAACCAGATCGTCGTGTGCCCGGGCGCCAACGCGCACGTGTCCGTGGATGGCGTCACGTTTGGTGAAGGTCCCGTGCTGTGCCAGCTCGAGGTTGACCAGGAAGTGGTCCTGGCCGCCGCCCGGGCCGCCAAGGGCTTCTTTGCCTTGAACGCAGCACCCGCGGCCCCGCTCCTGCCGGAACTCCTGGAGCGCTGCGACCTGGTGATCGTCAACGAAACCGAGTACGCCCTGATCCCCGCGCTGCAGGAAGCGCCGTTGGTGGCGGTGACCTACGGTGGCGAGGGTTCCGCGATCCTGGTTCATGGCGAGAAAGTTGCTGAAGCGCCCGCCGTTTCGGTGACTGACATTGCCAACACCATCGGTGCCGGTGATGCGTTCTGCGCCGCCCTGGTGTTGGCGCTGCAATCCGGGCTGGACTACCGGCATGCCCTTGCTGCGGCCAACGCCGTGGGCGCCGATGCCGTTCGGGATGCCTCCTCGCAGCCGGCACTGCAGCGGCTGGAGCACTACATCGAGGCAACCCGCCCCACGGATTTCACCTCAATCAAGCGGGTGAAGACGGAGCGAAGCACTGCCGCGATTCTCGCTGACGTTCGGGGGGACCGCTGAGTTGGCTTAGCCGTCGATCCGAAAATCCTTGAAGTCACCCGTCGCTCCGGAAACGTCGGATTCCACATTCTCCACACGGCCCGGGGCATCGGATGAATTCAACCAGGCCAGCATGCGGTCAACATCGGCGGCCGGTCCCTCAGCCACCAGCTCCACGGATCCATCGGAGCGGTTCCGGACGGTCCCCCTCAGCATGAGCTCATCGGCTTTTCGTGCCGTCCAATAGCGGAAACCCACGCCCTGCACCACGCCTGAAATGCGTGCCGTGAGCCTCATGTCCTCCGTCTGCATGGACCAACCTTAACGAATCCTGCCCTTGTTCGCCGCTCCCCAACCTTCAAAGGTAAGGAGCAGCGAACAAGGGCAGGATTCTGTGTTGTGGAGCAGCTAGCTCACCACGATGTCCCGTGTGGCGTGGTTGTACGTAATGGTGACCGGGCCGCCGTCGTGGTTCAACTCATGGTTGGCACCATCGCGGGCGCCGAACGCGCCGTAGTTCTCCTCCCACGAGCGGTTCAGCGCGATCTTATAGGTGTAGAAACCGGCGGGCAGCTCAGCGGTCAGCGACCACAGCTGCACCAGCGGATTGAACTCCATCTGCGCCTCGTCATACTGCGGAGCCCAATCCTCGGCCGCACCCAAGAGCTTGTTGAAGTCGCCCGCAATGGCAACGGATTCCGGCTGTGGCAAAGTCTCGACGGCGGGAGCTGCGGCCGCCTTGGCCGGCGCCTTGCGCGTGGTCTTCTTGACGGCCTCGGCCTTCGGTGCAGCGGCTTTCTTAGGAGCGGCAGCCTTCTTCGGAGCGGCAGCCTTCTTGGCCTTGGGCTTGGCCGGCGGGGCAGTCGGCACGGCGACGTCGTCCGGAATGGGAGTGCCGGCGTCGAGCGCTTCCGCGAAAGCCGAAACGTCCGGGAAGGCGACTGTTGCACGCAAGCCGTCATCCGGGATGGTCCAACCCGAGCGGCCCTTGACCAGCCAGCCGGCCTTGACCAGCTTGGCTGAGGCCGAGGTCAGGTTCTTGTGGCCGCGCGGAATGCCACCGCTCAACAGCTCTGCCTCGTGGGCGTCGAAGGGAACGCGGACTGTTGCTTCGGCCAACACTTCACCGGCGTTGAGCGTATCTCCGGACCATACGCTTTCGGCGAGGATGTCCAGTACGGCCTTCAGACGAAGGTTGGTGTTCTCGGCGGTGCTCGCGCCCATGCTTCTCCTTCAACGGGTGGATACTCACCCAGCAGTTTGCCAATGATTTGTTAATTCCGGCGACTGCAAAAGGTAAACACCGTGTGTCGTGACCGAGTGTGACATTCATGACGCCACAAGTGAGCGAGAGGTCTCGGCTCAGGTCCTGCTACTGCTGCGGGACGGACTCCTTGACCCACTCCGTCACTTCGTCCAGCAACACCTTTTTCCGCTCGTCGCTGGCGAAGGAAGACCGGATGGAGTTCGCGGCAAGAGTGGCCTGCTCGGGCACGGAGAAGCCGTGGACTTTCACCAGCTGGTGGTAGTTGTCATCAACATAACCGCCGAAGTACGCGGGATCGTCGGAGTTCACGCACACGTTGAGTCCGATGGCCAGCATCTCCGGGAGCGGGTGGTCCTCAAGCTTGTCCACTGCGCGGAGCCGGACGTTGGAGAGTGGGCACACCGTCAGCGGCACCTGCTCGGCAACCAGGCGCTGGACCACGTTGGTGTCCTCCATGCAGCGAATGCCATGGTCGATGCGCTCGACGTGCAGGATGTCCAGGGCCTCGGTGATGTACGACGCCGGGCCTTCCTCGCCCGCGTGCGCGATCCTCCGGAGTCCGGCGTCCGCGGCGCGCTGGTACAGGCGTTCAAACTTCGACGGCGGATTGCCCACCTCTGCGGAGTCCAGGCCGATACCCACAATCGGTGCGTGCATGTCCAGGAGTTGGTTCAAGACATCCAGGGCAGAGTCCTCGGACATGTCCCTGAGGAATGCTGCGATCAGGAGGGTTGAAACGCCGAAGTCTTCCTCCGACGTTGCCAGCGCGTTGGCCACTCCGTTCACGCACGTTTCCAAGGAAACCCCGCGGGAAACGTGCGCCTGCGGGTCCATCATGATCTCGGCGTGGCGGACTCCCCCGGCGGCGGCACGCTTCAGGTAGTCGCGGGTCATGTCCGTGAAATCCTGCTCGGTCTGCAGCACGGCCATGTTGGCGTAGTAGAGGTCCAGGAAGGACTGGAGATCCGAGAACTCGTACTTCTCGCGCAGCTCTTCGATGTCCTCGTAGGGCAAATCGATGCCGTTGCGCTCAGCGAGGGAGAAGATCAGCTCTGGCTGCAGGGTCCCTTCGATATGCAGGTGCAGTTCGGCAACCGGGGGTGCCGTCATCGTCGTTTTCTCACCAAATGTTTCCACCCGACAACTCTAGGCCGAAGTCCGGCGCGTGTCCCGGAGCACTCAACTTGGTTCTGCGCCCCGGCACCGCCAAACTGAAGGGATGCAGACTTTCCTCCCCTTCGCCGATTTCCGTGAGAGCGCCGCCGCGCTGGACACCTCAAGGCTCGGCAAGCAGCGCGTCGAAGCCCTCCAGGTGCTCCGCGCCCTCGTCATCCCCGAGTACGGTTGGCAGAACCACCCGGCCGTTCGCATGTGGATGGGCCACGTACCCGCCCTGACCCTGTACGGCCTGGCCATGGCCGACGAATGGATCAAGCGCGGACACCCTGACAACACGCGGGACAACATCACCGAATTCGCCCCACAGGCGGCCCACCCGGACTATGCGGGAAAGATCGTCATGCCGTGGTGGCTGGGCGACGAGGACCTGCATGAGACGCACCGATCCAAGCTCATCGGCAAGGATCCCAAGCATTACAAGCACCTGTTCCCCGGCACCGAAGAGCGGCTGGACTACATCTGGCCCGAGCCGCGGCACGAATTCCACCCCGAAGATCCGGAAGACGACCGCCTGTGGATCCTCCGGTCCGCCGTCGAGGACCTCCGTCCTGAAGACCTGCGCACCGTCAGCCTGCCACCGCATGGGAAGGCCCGGCCCGCAGCCGATCCTGACGAGTACCAGTTTGTGTACCAGGAGGAGAAGTCCCGCAGGAATCTCGGCGCACCCAAGAAACGGCCGGTCAAGCTCGAGAAGAAGCCCACGCGCAAGCGTGCCGCGGCCGAGGAAGCGTTCAACGTCCTTCCGGGCAAAACTGAGATCGCGGTGCCGTTCGAAGGCGGGCGGATCTTCGCGCTGGGCAAGGTTGTGGGCCGGCCCATCACCATTGACGGACGTTTTGCCCGCAACTTCGAACTCACCGACGTGATTGACCGCGCAGCTTTCGACTACCCGGCCCTGCTGCAGGATCCCCGGGTGTTCTTCCCCGTTCCCGCACCGTAAGCGCCAGGAGGGCCATGGATTTCCAGCACATCATCGAGGCAGTTGGCCGCTACATGGATTTTGCCGGTGTGGCGGTGATGGTGGTTGGCGCTGTGGTTTCCCTTCCACTGGCCCTCCGCGGGTTCCAACCCAAACGCGCCAACGGGCTGGCTCCTTTCTCCCCCTACCGCGCATACCGGCAATTGCTGGGACGCTCAATCCTGTTGGGGCTTGAACTCCTGGTGGCCGCCGACATCATCCGGACGGTCGCAGTGACGCCCACGTTTGAGAGCGTGGGCGTCCTCGCGATCATCGTGCTGATCCGAACGTTCCTAAGTTTCTCGTTGGAACTGGAAATCACCGGCCGCTGGCCATGGCAAAAAGAAAAGAACAACGACGCCGGCACCCAACTGAGTCGCAGTTAATGCCGTTCTGAGCCCTCAAAACGGCATTAACTGCGACCCAGTTGGGTGAGCGGGCGCTGCTTTGGGAGCGTTACTTGCCCAAGCCGGCCCGGCGGAGGGCTTCCGCCATGGCCGTGTCTGCGGGGGCCGCGTTGCCTTGGCGTTGGTTGCCCTGGCCTTGGCGCGGAGCCCCCTGACCTTGGCGGCGGTCACCTTGGCTGCCGCGTCCGCCGCCACGCTGCTCACCGTCGCGGCCTGCACCGCGTGGGGCCTGCCCGCGCTGGCCTCCACCGTCACGCCCACCACTCCGCCCGCCGGAGCCACGTCCGCCGGCAGTGCCGGGCTCGTCGTCCAACCGCAGGGTGAGCGAGATGCGCTTCCGTTCGGGATCGGCTTCGAGGACCTTGACCCGGACCACTTGCCCCGACTTCACGATCTCGCGGGGATCGGACACGAACTTGTTGGACAGCGCGGACACGTGGACCAGGCCGTCCTGGTGCACTCCGACGTCCACAAAGGCACCGAACGCGGCCACGTTGGTGACTGTGCCCTCCAGGATCATGCCGGGCTTGAGGTCGGAGATCTTCTCGATGCCTTCGGAGAACGAGGCCGCTTTGAAGGCCGGACGAGGGTCGCGGCCGGGCTTCTCCAACTCGGACATGATGTCCTTGACCGTCGGCAAACCGAACGTGCCGTCAACGAAGGCCTGCGGGTCCAGGGCCGTGGTGGGTCCACCGCCGGCGGCTACCAGGATCTTGCGGGCCACGGAGTAGGCCTCGGGGTGCACGCTGGAGGCATCCAGGGGCTCGGCTCCACCGGTGATCCGGAGGAAGCCCGCGCACTGTTCGAACGCCTTGGCGCCCAGGCGCGGCACCTTCTTCAAGTCGCTGCGCTTGCCGAACGGGCCATTCTCGTTCCGGTAGGCCACGATATTCTCGCTCAGCAGTGGGCCAACACCGGCCACGCGGCTCAGCAGCGCGGGTGAGGCCGTGTTCACGTCAACGCCCACGGCGTTCACGCAGTCTTCCACCACGGCATCCAGGGAGCGGTCCAGCTTCGCGGCCGTGACATCGTGCTGGTACTGCCCCACGCCGATGGACTTGGGTTCGATCTTCACCAACTCAGCCAGGGGATCCTGCAATCGCCTGGCAATCGAGACAGCACCGCGGAGTGAGACGTCCATGCCTGGAAGTTCAGAAGCGGCCAAGGCAGACGCTGAGTACACAGAAGCTCCGGCCTCGGAGACCACCAGCTTCTGGACTCCCTTCACACCAATGGCTTCAAGCGACTTGATAAGTTCAGTGGCCAGCTTGTCCGTTTCCCGCGACGCCGTGCCATTGCCGATAGCCACGAGCTCAATGCTGTGCTGCTTGGCAAGGCGACCGAGCGTGGCAAGGGCTTCGTCCCATTTCTTGGCCGGCGCGTGCGGGTAAATGGTGTCGGTGGCAACAACCTTGCCCGTGCCATCCACCACAGCCACCTTCACGCCGGTCCGCAGTCCGGGGTCCAGGCCAAGGGTGGCGCGGTTTCCGGCCGGGGCCGCGAGCAGGACGTCACGCAGGTTGGCTGCAAAGACCCGCACGGCTTCGTCCTCGGCGTCGGCAAACATGCGGCCGCGAAGGTCCGTGGTGAGCCGGTCCAGGATGCGTCCCCGCCAAGCGAGCTGGGCAGTCTGGGTAAGCCAGAGGTCGGCGGGCCGGCCCTGGTTGGCGACCCCGAGTGACTTGGCCACAGCGTTCTCGTAGCGGCCGCGGGCGGCGGCCAGGGCGTCGTCGTCGGCCGGGTCTGCTTCGGCGAGGTCCAGCTCCAGGACGCCGTCCTTCTCACCGCGCAGCAGCGCGAGCACACGGTGTGAGGGCATACCGGAAGGCACCTGGGTGAACTCGAAGTAGTCCTTGAACTTCTGTCCTTCGGCCTCCATGCCCTTCTTCACGCGGGAAACCATGCTGCCTTGCTTCCACAGGCGTTCGCGAAGGTCCTCGGCAAGGTCCGGATCCTGGGCCACCCGCTCCACCAGAATGGCGCGGGCTCCGGCGAGCGCGGCAGCAGCATCCTCAATGGAGTGCTCGGTGTTCAGGTACTTGGCAGCTTCCGTTTCCGGGTTGAGCTGCGGGTTCGCCAGCAGGACGTCGGCCAGCGGTTCAAGGCCCGCCTCGCGGGCGATCTGGGCCTTGGTGCGGCGCTTGGACTTGAAGGGGAGGTAGATGTCTTCCAGCCGCGCCTTGGTATCGGCACCGACGACGGCGACCTCCAGTTCCGGTGTCAGCTTGCCTTGCGCTGCGATCGCCTCGAGGACGGTCTTGCGGCGTTCCTCCAGTTCGCGCAGGTACCTCAGCCGTTCTTCGAGGTCGCGCAACTGGGTGTCATCGAGCGTCCCGGTGGCTTCCTTACGGTACCGGGCGATGAAGGGAACGGTGGATCCGCCGTCGAGCAGTTCCACCGCGGCTTTGACCTGCCAGGACTGGACGCCAAGTTCCTTGGCGATGAGTTGGTGAATGGCAGAGTCGGCTGACTGGTGTTGGAGATTTTGGGTCACCCTGACAGTTTGCCCCAGATGGCTGACAGTTTTCAGGTCCGGCCCTATGCCGGGGGCGCTGTTAGTGCTGTAGTTGGACCATGCAGGAACTGCTGATCATCCTCCAGGACGGATTCGCTTCCGATGACGTGACGGTAACCGTCAACGGCAAGGAAGCCGTGTCCGAACGGGACGTGTCCACCAAGATGTTGCTGGGCATGGCGGACGAAATCACGGTGGAACTTCCCGCCAAGGGTGCCACGGTGGGGGTTGAAGTCAGGAGCCGGAAACTCAGCGCAACCAGGAAGCTGGCAGGAAAGCCGAAGAGCCTGATCGTTTCGATCGAGGACGGCGAACTGGTGTTGCGCGAAGGGACGGGCCGCGAGGCGTTCCTTTAGGGAGCGCTTCGCGGCGGCTGGATTACGTGCGGCCCGTGGCCGTTCAGTGAGCCATGTGCTCCTTGGCGGAAATGTGCTCCACCAATTCGCCCACGCGGTCCTCACTGTAGTTCCGGGCAATATCTCCTTGGCTGATGATGCCAACCAATTTATGGGCGCTGATGACGGGAAGCCGGCGGACCTGGTGCTCCTCCATCATCCGGATACATTCATCGATGCTGGCATCCGCATCAATCCAGTACGGCTTGCCCTCGGCGAGTTCGCTGGCGCGGACTTCCCGGGCGTCCCTGCCTTCGGCCAGGCACTTGACCACAATGTCGCGGTCGGTGATGAAGCCGGAGAGCTTGCCATCATTTCCGCAAACAGGAAGCGAACCACAGTCCAGTTCCTTCATCTTGCGGGCAGCTTCCTCAAGAGTCTGGTCTTCAGGAATGCACCAGGCGTTGGTTGTCATGAATTCACGTACGACACTCACGGGATCCTCCTTCATCGATTGGGGTCATCGACGCAGGGTCCTGAGGGCGGGGTCCTTGTGGGGCGGGGTCCTTCGGCTCCGACGCCGATGGAGCCAGACTACGCCCGGCGGTGTGCACTGACCAGCCGAAGTCGCTTCCCGACGACCGAAAATTCCCCAACAATTCTCTGGATATAATCCATTCGTTGGAGTATCCTCGTTTTGGGTTATTCACGGCTTCTGGGCATTGGCCAAACACCCCTTCGGGACTCCCCAACTCGCACCGCCTCGCCCTGAACCGTCATGCCGCCGATCCGCCCGGAGCAGGCCGACTCACAAGGTCCTGCTGCCCTCGGCACGGCATCGGCGAACGCATTGTTGTTTGCTTGCAGCGCGAGAAAGATCCTCCCATGGACATCCCCAACGTCCCCAGCACCCTCCTTGACCCCGTCCCCCATCACCCAACAGCCATCCCCTCTCCCCCTCTGCCCGCTCCGTCGCCCGCATCGTGGTCCTGGCCTACCGAAGATTGGTGGCGGTGCTGGCGATCGGCCGCCGTGAGCGGCCGCTACGAAGGAAACCAGGCCGTCACGGGTCCCGTCGGCAGCGCACTCGAGTTGAGGCTCGACGTCGATCCCCGCCAGGGCGTCGAATCTCCCGTCCTTAACAAAGTCAGCGGTGATTTCTTCAGCACCCGCCACGTGAAAGTCGGCGGCCTGACACAGACCGTGAAAACCTATGTGGAGTCGTGGATCGTTGACGCTCCCGTGGTGACCATGACCCGCTCTGATGCACACATCACCGGAACGGTCCGCTATTGGAAAGGCACCCACCCCACAACCACGGTGGACATTGTGGTCACGTGGCAGCACGGCGCCATCACGGGAGCCGTGGCAACGTTCACCGGCGGCGGCGTGGCCGGGCAACCCTTCGCCTGCAAGTACCGCTCCGACTCCTTTAGGGACGTCAACCTCGAGCTGGATTATTGCCAGTCCGTGGATATTGAGCCCAAGGTCCCTGTGTACAACAACCACGCCCACAACAACCGTCCGGCGGATCTCGTCGAGCGGACCCTGAGCATCGAGTCCTCCTACAAAGACGCCGGAGTTTCGGTCACCATCGACCCCGCGCACACCGTGATCGATGACAGCGCTGCGGGCTTCGCTTCGTGGAGTGTCGGGGAACTCCACGACGCCATGGAAACCTCGTTCGGCAAGTACAACTCGGGCTGGCCCGCGTGGAATCTTTGGGGTGTCCAAGCGGGCCTCTTCGATTCTGCCGGGGTGGGTGGCATCATGTTCGACGCCGCTGCGGGCTTTGGCGGTGCCGGTCGCGGACCCGACCGCCAGGGTTTCGCGGTCTTCCGCAACCACACGTGGTTCACCAACCTGGTCAGCAACCCCTCAACGCAGGACCAGGCCTGGGCCATGCGGCACTTCCTGTACACCTGGGTCCATGAGGCCGGGCACGCTTTCAACTTCCTGCATGCCTGGGATAAGGCCCGTCCGGATTCGTTGTCCTGGATGAACTACGACTGGAAGTACGATCAGCGCAACGGCGCCGATACCTTCTGGGCCAACTTCCGCTTCCGTTTCGACGACGACGAGTTGCTCCACATGCGCCACGGCGACCGTGCTGCCGTGATCATGGGTGGCGATCCGTGGGCGTCCGGCGGCCATCTCGAATCCCCTCCGGGAGCCATGACGGTCTCCGGACCCGGCAGCGACGTGGAGCTGGAGCTTTCCGCCAAGAGCTACTTCGACTACATGGAGCCGGTGGCCATTGAGTTCAGGCTGCGGAACACCAGTGATGCACCCGTCCTGGTTGATGGCCGCTTGGATCCGCGGTACGGGAACACCACCGTGTACGTCCAGAAACCCGATGGAACCGTGGTGCTGCACGAATCCGTGGTGTGCTTCTACGGCCTTCCGGAGCTGGTGACGCTGGCGCCCGCGGGAACCACGGACGGCAGTGACCGTTACAGCCAATTGGTCCAGCTCGCCTACGGCACTGTTGGCTTCGCGTTCGACCAACCAGGACAGTACCTGGTCAGGGCGGTCTACAGCACAGACGGCGTGGTCCAGGCCTCCAACACCTTGCCGTTGCGGGTCGGATTCCCGGTCACCAAGGAAGAGGACCGCTTCGCTCCGGAGTTCTTCACCCGCGAAGTCGGGCTCACCTTGGCCTTCGAAGGCTCCATGTCCCCGCACCTGAGCAAGGGCCTGGACACCCTGACCGAAGCTGCCGAGCGGTTCAGTGGTGAGCCTTTGGGGGTCAAGGCGGCTACCGCCGTCGCGCAATCCGTGGGAGACGACTTCTACCGGCGCAAAGACGACAAAATGGTCAAGCACCACAGTGCCGACCCGCAGCGTGCACTCGCGCTGACCGACGCCGGACTGGCCACATTCCAGCAATCAGGTGCTCCCACGAGCAACCTCGCCTACCGCAATCTGGTTGAACTGCGGACGGCACTGCATGTGAAGGCCGACGATTCGGCGGCCGCGAAGTCAGAGGTTGACACCCTCGCCAAGGACCTGGGCACGCGGGGCGCCAACCCCAGCGTGGTGGCCCAGGTCAAGGAACTGATCCCTGCAACTCCGGCGGCCCGTTCCCGCCGGTCGGCTCCGAGGAAGCCCGCCAAATAGTCGTCGGATGACTGTTTGACGCGTGGCTCCCCAGCAGCCGGTGACGGCGGCACCCCGCCCTTGGTGCCGCCGTCGCTCCTTGCCTGCGCCCTACTCGGCAATGTCCTCCGCCCACAACTCCGGATGCTCGGCCTGGAACGTGCGCATCATGTCTACGCACCGCGGATCATTGAGGACCTCCACCTGCACGCCGCGTGAACGGAGGAGGTCGAACTCGCCTGGGAAGGTCTCGGCTTCGCCCACCACAACGCGCGGGATCTTGAACTGGATGATTGTTCCCGTGCACATCGCACAGGGAGCCAGCGTGGTGTAGAGCGTAGTGTCCCGGTAGCTTTTCCGCCGGCCGGCCGCCCTCAGCGCTGACATCTCTCCATGGGCGATCGGATCGCCGTGCTGCACACGTTCGTTGTGGCCGCTGGCGACGACTTCTCCTCCACGGGCCAGCGCGGCGCCGATCGGAATACCACCTTCGCTGAGGCTCTTCTGTGCTGCTTGGTACGCGGCTTCGAAACCTGGGTCCGCGGTGCGGGCTGATTCAGTCATGGGGGCAGTCTAAAGTGCACGGCCTCCTAAAATGTCAGGGCCCGCTGATAGCTTGGCTGCAAGGGTTCAGCTTTGCTTGGCGATTGTTTGGCGATAGGAGTAGGTCACCGTGTTCTTTCTCGATCCGGAGATTGCTGGCGCGCCGAAAGATCTGGTCTTCTCAGCCAGCGACCTCGTCATTGCGGCAACCTGCGAATACCAGGTGCTGCGCAAACTGGACGAGAAGCTTGGCCGCTCCCCGGTTCCCAATTTCGCTGCCGACGCCATGCTGGAACGCACGGCCAAGCTGGGCGACGTCCACGAGCACAAGGTCCTGGACGAGTTCCTGGCGGAGTTCGGGCCTTGGGATGCGGCTATTGGAACAGGCGTGTACGACGTCGTTCCCGCCACCGCGATGGACCGCGCCAGCCTTTCGGCCAAGCACGCGGAATCCATCGACGCTTTGCGGTCCGGGGCGGACATCGTCTTCCAGGCGGCCTTCTTTGACGGTGTCTTCCATGGGCGGTCAGACTTCCTGGTCAAGAAACCGGGCGGCACGTACGCCGTATTCGACACCAAGCTGGCACGGCATGCCAAGGTCACGGCGCTGCTGCAATTGGCGGCCTACGGGGATCAACTGCTCAAGGCCGGTATCACTCCGGATCCGGTTGTCACGCTGGTCCTGGGCAACCGCGTCCACTCAGACCATCCCTTGGCCGAAATTCTCCCGGTCTTCAAGGAACGCCGTGACCGGTTCCTGGCGATGACGGCAACCCACATCGCAGAGCCTGACCCCGTTGAGTGGGGTGACTCCCGGTATTCCGCGTGCGGACGTTGTGATTACTGCGCTGAGCAAGTGGTGCTGCACCGCGACCTCCTGATGGTCGCCGGCATGCGCATCAGCCGGCGCAAGAAGTTGATCGAGGCCGGGGTCACCACCATCGACCACCTGGCTGCGCTGCCCGCCGTGGGCGACCACACCCTGCTGCGGCTACGCGAGCAGGCACGGCTACAGACTGGCACCGGAACTCCGGACGGAACGGTCAACTACACGGACAAGGCCGGCGTGGCCAAGACCGTCTCCTATACCGTCCTCCCGGACAACACGCTCGGCAGGCTGCCTGCACCTGATCCCGGGGACATCTTCTTCGACTTCGAGGGCGATCCTTTGTGGCAGGACCCTGCCACGGGCAAGTGGGGCATCGAGTACCTTTTTGGCGTGATCGAAAACCCCGCCGAACTTGGTGGGGAGCCGGTATTCCGCCCTTTCTGGGCACACTCGCGGGACCAGGAACGGCAGGCCCTTGTCGACTTCCTGGACTACGTGGCCCAGCGACGCACACAGTATCCCGGTATGCACATCTACCACTACGCCGCCTACGAGAAAACGGCCCTCCGCAACCTGTCGTTGACGCACGTGGTGGGCGAGACCGCCGTCGACGATTTATTGCGGCAAGGCGTGCTGGTGGACCTTTATGACACCGTCCGCCACAGCATCCGTGTTTCCGAAAATTCCTACAGCATCAAAAAGCTGGAGCCTTTGTACATGGGCCAGCACCTGCGCTCAGGTGACGTGACCGACGCCGGGGCCTCCGTGGTTGCCTACGCCGACTACTGCACGGCCCGGGACACTGGGGAGGCTGAACAGGCCGCCACGATCCTTGAAAGTATCCGCGACTACAACGAGTACGACTGCCTCTCCACCCTGGAGTTGCGCAACTGGCTGCTGGCGCGGGCCGCGGAACGGTCCATTTCGCCCGGTCTCACTGTGGCCGACGAGATCCAGGCGGAAGCGGAGAAGTACGAGGCTCCCCCGGAAGAGACGGCCCTGTTCGACTACCTTGACGGACTGGCTGAGGCCGAGCGTGCCACGCTGGATTCCCGGGCAATCGGCATTGTCGCTGCCGGTGTTGGTTACCACCGCCGCGAGGACAAGCAATATTGGTGGGGGCACTTCGATCGCCTCGAAAAACCCACGTCGCAATGGGATGACGGCCGCGACATCTTCGTGGCGGACCACGCTGAGTTGCTCCAGGACTGGGCGAAGCCCGGGCCGCGCAAGAACCCGGTCCGAATAATCAAGTTGCTGGGCCGATCGGGTGATGGGGCAGGCTTGGAGGCCGGCAAGAAGTACTTCCGCATGTACGATCCCCCGCTGCCGGATGCTTTGGCTGCGAAGGAGTCGTCAGTACTGGGCCGGGCCGGTTGGAGCGGCACTGAAGTTATTGAAGTCGGCGAGGGCGGGGACTTTGAATCCGTGACAATCCTTGAAGGACTCCGCAAGGACTCCACGGAATTCAGCCAGCTCCCCATGGCCCTGACCCCGGACAGCCCAATAGCCACCACTGGCCAGAGGGCGGCATTGGCGGCGTTGGCTACGAAACTCCGGGCGTCGTTGCCGTCCTGGCCGAAGGATCCGGCACTGGACTTGGTCCGCCGGAAGCCACCGAGGCTGGCAACGTTGACGGAACTGCCGTCTGTCCCGCCTGGACCGGACGGATACATCGACGCCATCGCTGAAGCGGTGAAGGACCTGGACAACTCGTACTTGGCCGTCCAGGGCCCTCCCGGCAGCGGCAAGACCTACGTCGGAGCCCACGTCTTGGCCCGTTTGGTGGCTGAGGGGTGGAAGGTTGGAGTCGTGGCCCAGTCCCACGCGGTGGTGGAACACATGCTGTGCGCCGCCGTGGAGAAGGCCGGCGTGGATCCGTTGCGGGTGGCCAAGGAAGTGAAGCACAGCGATCCTGTGCCCTGGGACGGTTGCGGAAAGGCTGACGTTCAGGACATCCTGTCCAAGCCTGGCGGTGCCTTGGTTGGTGGGACGGCCTGGACCATGGTGGGAAGTAGCGTGCCGCCGGGTTCGCTGGATCTCCTGGTCATAGACGAAGCCGGTCAGTTCTCGCTGGCCAACACCATGGCGGTCAGTCGGGCAACAAAGCGGCTCCTGCTCCTGGGCGATCCCCAGCAGTTGCCGCAGGTCACCCAGGGAAAACACCCGGAACCCGTGGACGAGTCCGCCCTGGGCTGGCTGTCCGACGGCTACAACACCCTCCCCTCCGAGCTGGGTTACTTCCTTGCCCACTCCTGGCGGATGCATCCCGCCCTGTGCGAGGCTGTGTCCGATCTGTCCTACGACGGACGCCTCGAAGCAGCACCAGTCGCCTCAAAGCGGCACCTCGATGGAGTGGAGCCCGGCGTTGCGTGCGTCTACGTCGACCACACGGGCAACTCCACGTCCTCCCCCGAGGAAGCCGCAGCGGTGGTGCAGCAGGTCCAGGCGCATCTCGGCTTGACTTGGCTGGATCCCTCCGAGGAGGAAGGCGGTCCCCGTCAACTCTCCGAGTCGGACATCCTGGTGGTCGCGGCCTATAACGCCCAGGTCCAGCTCATCAAGCACCAGCTCCGCTCAGCAGGGCTCAGCACAGTCCGGGTGGGCACCGTAGACAAGTTCCAAGGCCAGGAAGCGCCGGTGGTCATTGTCTCCATGGCAGCATCGGCGGCCGGCGAAGTCCCCCGGGGCATGGAGTTCCTGCTCTCACGCAACCGGATCAATGTGGCGGTGTCGCGCGGAAAGTGGCGTGCCGTCGTCGTACGTTCGCCCGAACTGACCAACTACCTCCCGACGCATCCGGAGGGACTGGAGAACCTGGGTGGATTTATCGCCCTCTGCCAGCGCGCCCAAGCACCCAACCGCTCCACCCCACCCAACTAAGGGACAGCAAACGCTCCACTGAAGCTTCAGAGGAGCGTTATCTGTCCCCTAGATGGGGAGGGCGAGGGCTTCGTCCAGCACCCGGCCGAAGTTCACGGGATCGTGCGCGAACCGGCCCAGGAACAGCCCGGACACCCCGGAAAGCTGCGGCAGGAGTCCCGGCTTGGCCGAGCCGCCGTAGATGACGGGCAGGCCCGCCAACCCGTAGGGAGCCAGCTGGGCGCGCAGAGCAGCTACCACCTCCGAAACGTAGGCAGCAGAGGCAGGCTCATCGGCTCCGATGGCCCAAATCGGCTCGTACGCGAGCACGATGCGGCCGGCAAGCGACCAGTCCGCGGCAACGGCTGCCTCGACGCTCGCGAACACCAGCGCAGCCGCCTCGGCGGGCTCGCAGCGAAGCTCCTCCCCGACGCACAGCAGCGGCGTCAGGCCATGCTCGACGGCGGCACGCACCTTGAGTGCCACGATCGCGTCGGTCTCGGCAAAGTGTTGGCGCCGCTCGGCATGCCCGATTTCCACGAGTTCCACGCCGAGTTCCGCCAGCATGGACGGCGACACTTCACCGGTCCACGGCCCGTCCGCCCAGCCGCAGTTCTGTGCGCCGAGGACAAGCGGGGAACCAGCCATCAGCTCAGCTGCCGCGGGCAAGACCGGGAAGGACGGAATGACAAACGGGACCACCCGCCCGGCCGCGAGGGCCGGACGGGCGTCCACTTCTTTGACCAGTTGTTCCAGCCACGCCAGGGATTGCGCGTAGCCCATGTACATCTTGGTGCTGACGCCGATGTAGAGGGCGTCGGTGTGGGAAAGACTCACTTGCCCAACAACTCGTCTGCCTTGTTGGTGAAGGCACGGGTACCGAACATCATGATCGCGGCAAGGAACGGCAACACCCCAAGGGCGTAGACGCCCATTGTTCCGGTGTCCGATGCCGTGACCTCATTGACTGTGGTGCGGAGGATCGGAGCGACGAAGCCACCCAGGTTGCCCAGGGAGTTGATCAGGCCAATTCCTGCGGCCGCGGCCGTGCCCGTGAGGAACGCGGTCGGGTAGGACCAGGCGATCGGTCCGATGGCGAGGAAGCTGCACACTGCCAGGGTGATGAAGATGATGCCGAGCGTCGGCTGGTGGTTGGCACCGGCCCACGCGGATCCGAAGATGCACAGACCAGTGGAGACGAAGAGCGCCGTGCCCCAGCGACGGCGGCGGAGGACCGTGTTGGCTGCCTTACCGATGAAGAAGCAGGCAAAAATACCGAAGAACCACGGGATGGCGGTCAGGAGTCCGACGGCGAGGCCCACCTTCTGGCCGGTCAGCTGCGCCACCTGCTGCGGCAGGTAGAACGTCACGCCATAGACGGCGATCTGCAGGCAGAAGTAGATGATGGTGAAATACCAGACCTTGCCGTTCCGCATGGAGGCGAGCACGCCGCGGGGACCGGATTCTTCCTTGACGGTATCCTCGAGCGCCATGACGTCCGTCAGCGCGGTCTTCTCATCCTTGCTCAGGAACTTGGCTTCCTGCGGGCTGTTGATCAGGAAGAAGAACGCTGCGATGCCCGCCAGCACGGCCAGCATGCCCTCCACGAAGAACATGACCTGCCAACCGGCCACACCGGGAACCTGATCGCCGATGTTGATGAGCCACCCGGAGAGCGGAGCGCCGATCATCTGCGAGAACGGCTGGGCCAGGTAGAAAATGGCGAACATCTTCACGCGAACCTTGTTGGGGAACCAGGCGGCGAGGAACATGATGACGCCGGGGAACAGGCCTGCCTCAGTGACACCCAGCAGGAAGCGCAGGATCACAAAGGACGTCTCGCCCTGCACGAACGCGAAGCAGGCGGACACGATGCCCCACGTCACGGCGATGCGGGCGAGCCACACCTTCGCGCCGAACTTGGTGAGCAGCAGGTTGCTGGGGATCTCGAACAGCGCGTAGCCGATGAAGAAGATACCGGCACCCAGTGCGTAGGCACCGGCCGTGATGCCCTTGTCCACGCCGAGGGCGGCTTCTGCAAAGCCAACGTTGGTGCGGTCGAGGAAGGCAACAACATACAGGATGACCAACATGGGCATCAGTCGGAAGGAAGCCTTGGAAATTGCCGACTTCAAGACCGGCGATTCCAGCAACTCCTTGGTGGAAGTTGAGGCAACGGACATTGAAACTCCTCTTTGAGTAGTCAGTTGGGGGTGATGGCTGTTGAGGGCGCGCGCCATCCACGCGGCAACCCAGCGCGGAGACGATCCGTCAGCGCTGGAAGAAGATGAGCACCAGGCCCACTGCGCAGGCGAGGATGCCTACGGCGAGGTAGATCTTGCGTTCACGGGTCCAGGTCCGCATGACGTTCCTAGTGCATGTACAGCCCGCCATCCACATTCAGCGTCTGGCCGGAGATGTACCCGGCGTCCTCGCTGATGAGGAAGGCGATGGCTGCTGCGATGTCGCGGGTGGAGCCGACGCGGTTGACCACGAGGTCCTTGACCAGCTCGTCCTTGCGCTGGTCGCTGAGGGTCCCGCCCATGATGTCGGTATCGATCGGGCCCGGCGAGATCGCGTTGACGGTGATGTCGTATTCACCCAGCTCACGTGCCGTGGCGCGGGTCAGGCCAATGACGCCTGCCTTGGCCACGGAGTACGGGGTCTTGGAGAACGTGCCGCCGCCACGCTGGGCCGAGACGGACGAGATGTTTACGATGCGGCCAATCCGGTTCTTCACCATGGACTCGGCCACGCGGCGGGTTGCGAAGTGCACGCCGTTGAGGTTGATGCTGAGCACGCGGTCCCATTCGGCAGGCTCGAGTTCCAGGTAGCCGATGGGCGAGCTGACGCCTGCCACGTTGGCCAGTGCCACGATTTGCGGCAGTTCGGCCTCGAGTTCATCGATCGCGGCCCGGACTTCGGCTTCGCTGGAGACGTTGGCTCCTACGCCGTGGGCCTGGACACCGTATTCAGCGGCGATCTCCTTGGCAGCGGCCTTGCAGGCGGCGTCGTCGAGGTCGATGATGCCGATGTTCCACCCCTGTGCTGAGAGGTAGTTGACGGTGGCGCGGCCAATACCACGCTCGGAGACAGCACCGGTAACCACTGCGGTGCGTGATGCGGGGAAAGTCATGTCTTTGCTCCTGGAAAGTGTCAGTTGATCGGTGCCGGGCCAAGCTCTTCAATGAGCTTCTGCATGGCCACATAGGCTTTGTTGCGGTAGGCGATGAGTTCCGGGGTCCGTTCGGCGGGAACGTTGAGGAACCCGGCACCGGTCTTGGTGCCGAGCTTGCCTGCTTCCACAAGGTCGGAGAGGATCTTCGGCGTCGCAAAGCGCTCCGGGAATCCGGTCTGCAGGGACTTGTAGCAGAAGTTGTAGACGTCCAGGCCGGCCATGTCCGCGATGGCAAATGGCCCAAAGAACGGCAAGCGGAAGCCGAACGTCGTGCGGACCAGGGTGTCGACGTCGTCCGCCGTTGCGATCCCCTGCTCCACCAGCTGCGCCGCTTCGTGGAACAGCGCGTACTGCAGGCGGTTGAGCACGAAGCCGGTGACGTCCTTCACGACGGCGGTCTGCTTGCCTGCCGCGTGGACGAGGTCACGCGATGCGGACACAGTTTCCACGGAAGTACCGGCGTGCGGGATGACCTCGACGCCCGGGATGAACGGCGAAGGGTTGGAGAAGTGCACGCCCAGGAAGCGTTCCGGGTTGGTGACTGCCTCCGCGAGGGCCGCAATGGAGATGGTGGACGTGTTGGAACCGATCAAGGCATCCGGCTTGGCCGCCGCGCTGATCCGGGCCAGAGTCTGGTGCTTGATCTCCAGGACTTCCGGGACAGCCTCTTCGATGAAATCTGCGTCGGCAACGGCTTCTTCGATGTCCTTGGCTGCCCACAGGTTCTGCTTGAGGATCTCCGTGGAGCCTTCCGGGAAGAGGCCGTCCGCGATGAACTGATCCGACTCTTCGAGCAGGCGGTCGTAGTTCTTCTGGGCAACTTCGGCGGACACGTCCGCGAGGGCCACGCGGGCACCGCCAAGGGCAAGCACCTGGGCGATGCCGCCGCCCATGTAGCCGGAACCTACGACGGCGATCTTCCGGGCTTGGGTTTGCGTTGAGGTCATGATCAGACCGCCTTCGTGTAGTCGGGTTCGTAGGAACAGATGGCGTCCACCTTGGCGGCGGACGCGGAGTTTTCATCGAAGCGGTGGCCGAGCCATTCGCCCACGAGTTTCTTGGCCAGCTCCAAGCCAATCACCCGCTGGCCGAGGGTGAGGATCTGGGCGTTGTTGCTCAGCACGGAGCGCTCAACCGAGTATGCGTCGTGTGCCGTGACAGCGCGGATTCCGGGGACCTTGTTGGCCGCGATGGCTACTCCGAGGCCTGTTCCGCAGATCAACAAAGCACGGTCCGCTTCGCCTTCAGCCACCTTGCGGGCTGCGTCCACGGCGACGTGCGGGTACGCGGTGGAGTCGTTGGCGCCAACGCCGACGTCGGTCACGGAAGCCACACGCGGGTCGGCTTCGAGCAGGGCTTTGAGGGCGTTCTTATACTCAACGCCTGCTTCATCGTTGCCGACCACGATTCGCCAGCCTTGGGTGTTGGTCATGCTTATGCTCCGTCTCCGGCCGGCACAGAGGCAGCGGCCAGTTGTGAATCGAAAAATTGGGAAATGCGTGCTGCAATCAGTCCGAAGGAGACCGCTCCGGGGTCCGGATGGCCGAGGCTCTTTTCCGCCAAGGGACGCGCACGGCCCTTCAACGGCCGCAGTTCGGCGGTTGCCGCCGCAGCGGACTCGGCTGCCGCAGCGGCGAGTGCCAGTGCCCGGTCCACGGGTGCACCGCCGTCGAGCTCTGCCAGGAACGCATCCCGGAACGGCAGGAGGGCGTCCACCATGGTCTTGTCCCCGGCGTCTGCCTTGCCGAGTTCGGTGATGGCGTTGGCGAAAGCGGCCACGACGCCACGCGCGTCAGCCGCGCTGTACGAATTCCGGTTGCCGAGTGCCTGCCCTGCGGCAATGACAGCCGAGCCCCAGAGGGCGCCCGAGGTACCGCCGGCCTTTTCGCTCCAGGCCTCGCCGGCTGCGAGGAGGACGCGGGCCACCGAGGAACCGGACGCTGCCTCGCTGGCTGCAGCAGCCGCCTCCACGCCGCGGCGCATGCCGATCCCGTGGTCGCCGTCGCCGGCGATCGCGTCCAGCTTGCCGAGTGCTTCTTCATGCTCGACGACGACATCCCTCACCTGGGCAATGACGGCGACGGCCTCCCGCCCGAGTTCAGCCGCCGCAGGGGTGGGCTGCTCGCTTTCGGAGGTTTCGGCGTCGTCCGTCAGCGCTGAGGTGCGGAGTGCGCGCGGCGCCATGCTTCCCTTGCGGAAGGCGGGAGTGTCGGCAGGGGCGGACCAATACTGTTCCAGCTCTTCGTCCAGCCACAGGAGTGTCAGGGACAGCCCGGACATGTCCAGGCTGGTTACGAGTTCGCCGCATTCGGGCTCAACGATCGTGAGACCTGCGGCAGTGAGGAGCTTCTCGATCTTGCCGTAGAGCAGGAAGAGTTCGTCGTATTTCACCGTGCCCAGGCCGTTGACGATCGCAACTACCCGGTCCCCCGAGTCCTCGGGCTTGTCCGCGAGGAGCCTGGTCACCAGGAGCTCGGCAAGCTCGGAGGCCGTGGGCAGGGGGTGCTCGGAGATCCCCGGTTCGCCGTGGATTCCAAGCCCAAGGGACATCTGCCCCGCGGGGACGTGGAACAACGGATCCTTGGCACCGGGCAGGGTGCAACCGTCGAAGGCCACACCGAGCGAACGCGTGCGGTAGTTGGTCTTGATGGCTAAACGCTCGACGTCGTCAAGGTCCAGTCCCGCTTCAGCAGCGGCTCCTGCGATCTTGAAAACGGTGAGGTCCCCGGCGATGCCCCGGCGCTTCCCAATCTCATCGATGGGCGCGCTGGCAATGTCATCCGTGACCAGCACAGTGCGGGTCTCGATTCCCTCGGCGTTGAGCCGCAGCTGGGCCTGGCCAAAGTGGAGGACGTCGCCGGCGTAGTTACCGTAGCTCAGCAGCACACCGCCACCGGCATTCGCGGCCTTGGCCACCCGGTACACCTGGCTGGCAGCCGGGGAAGCGAACATGTTGCCGCAGGCCGAGCCTGCCGCAAGCCCCGGCCCAACCAGGCCGGCAAACGCAGGGTAGTGTCCCGAGCCGCCGCCGATTACGAGCGCTACCTGTCCTGCGGGAACCTCGGTGGAGCGGACCACGCCGCCGTCAACGCGGGCCACGGAGTTGCGGTTGGCGGCTACGAAGCCGTCCAACGCCTCATCAGCGAAGTCTGCCGGGTTATCGAAAATCTGCGTCATGGTTTCCTAGACCCCTGCGAACTGGGTGGACGCGGGCTGGCGACCTTGGGCAACCTTGCTCTGGCCCAGTGCGTAGCCGTCCTTCTTGGGCAGGACGTGGCGGCGCAGGTAGTCCTGGTTGCTCGCGGTGACGCTGAGACCGTCTCCCCCGTAGTGCTCCACGCAGAGAATGCCCTGGAAGCCAACGGAAAGTGCGTATTTGAAGGCCTCGCGGTAGTTGATCAGCCCGCTCTCCATCGGCGCGGGCATGGCGATGTAGCTGTCGCGGGCCACATCCTCGTCGCGCATGTAGTTCTTCATGTGCCAGTAGTTGGAGTACGGCAGGGTCTTGTAGACCAGTTCGCGCCAGTCCTCGATGGGTCGGTGCAAGCGGATCAGGTTGCCAAGGTCCGGGTTGAGCCCAACGTTGTCCAGTCCGATGTCCTGGACCAGTTGGACGGAGGAATCGCCGGTGCCGAGGAAGGTGTCCTCGTACATTTCCAGGGAGACCAGGATGCCTGCCTCAGCCGCGTGCTGTCCGAGTTCGCGAATGCGGGACACTGCGTTGTTCCATGCTTCCTTGTCACCGAACGGGTCCTTGTAACCCTCCACGGTCCAAAACCACAGCTGCTTCTGCTGTTCGGGGGTGATGGCCTGGTGGAGGCCGAAGGAGACAACTTCACAGCCGAGTTCCGCTGCGGCGTCGATGGTGCGGTGGCTGTACGCGAGGTTCTCGGCCCAGTCCTCCTGGTGGATGACGCTGCGGCGGATGGCGGAGATGACGGGGACTCCGATGCCCACTTCGTCGGCCGTCTGCTTGAACTCGGCGAGGCGCTCCTTGCTGAGGTCGCCGGGACGGATCCAGCTGTCGGTGAGGTCTGCGTTGGCGAAACCTGCATCCTTCACTTCCTGGAATACCTCGGCCCACACGGAAGCGTCGGCGTCGTTGACCTGCAAGCCCGAGGCGTCAGTGCCCGGGAACTGCAGGAGGGCCGCGGTGATGGGCCAGTTGTCGGCGGTGTACGCCATGTGTGATCACTCCTTCGTGGAATCCTGTTTCCTATAGGATTTACGAATCAAGCAAAGCTGTCAACCCTCTGCTGGAAACTTCCTAGATCCTATATGTCTTACATATGATTGTGAAGGGGATCATGGGAGGGCTCACGGGCGGGGCGCACCACTTGCCGCCAACCGCACCCGTAACCGCGGGAGCACGAGGCGCGAACGGGTGCGCCACTCACGCAAAACCGGTGCGAACGGCGCGAACGTGTGCGCCGGAAGGGCTCACAGGCGGGGCGCACCACCTGCCGCCAACCGCACCCGTAACCACGGGAGCACGGGGCGCAAACGGGTGCGCCACCCACGCAAAACCGGTGCGAACGGCGCGAACGGCCGCGCCACACGTGTTCTTCCGGAGGGGCTCAGCCCTGGGGAGCGTCGGCGATTGCCCGGCCGCGGACCTGCTCAACGTGGTGAACCATCGCCTGGGCGGCCTGCTCTGGATCGCCACCCAGCATGGCATCGAGGACGGCCTGATGCTCAGCGATGGCCTGCTCGGCGTCCGTGATGCCCACTCCCCCGAATAAGCGGAAGCGTTGAATCTGCCCACCGAGGGTGTTGTAGGCGGCGAGAAGGAACTGGTTGTTGGCCTGGGCCGCGATGAGTTGGTGGAAGCGCTCATCAGCTTCGAGGTAGCTCCGGTACTCCGCGAACGTGCCACCCCGAGGCGCCGTCTTCAAATCCTCCACGGCCTGCTTCAATGCATCCAGCCCTTCCGGAGTCATCCTTGTGCACGCCAACCGCGCGTTGACCGGCTCGATCGATAGCCGCGCTTCCATGAGCTCGGCGAAATCTTCACGGGTGAAGACCGGAGCCACGCGATAACCCTTGAGCGCCACACGCCGGACCATACCGGTGTGCTCCAACCTGGCCAGTGCCTCGCGCACGGGAGTGGGCGAGACCTCAAGTTCCCGGGCCATCCCGTCGATGCTCACGGCCGCACCCGGCTCCAGCCGACCGTCCATGAGCCACTCAAGGAGGGCCTCATAAACATGGTCGGCAAGGACTTGGCGGCTCACGGGAAAGCCGGTACGGACGGAGCTCGGGGAAGCTTCAGGCATGCCCAAATCCTATAGGAACGCCCTGCCCAACCCTCCAACATCCCGAAAAGCGCCCTCCTTTTCGGCGTCACATTCCGCCCCCGCTCCCCCATCTACGTCGCAGATCAAGTCGTTCCCAGGGCTGGGAACGGCCTGATCTGCGATCCAGTTGGGTTCGCACCGGTTAACGTGCGACGCCGGCACTCGGGTGAGTGCCGGCGTCGAGGTCCTGCTGGGGTGCTTCGCGCTTTAGTTGGCGTAGAACGGGTAGTCCGTGTAGCCCTCTGCGCCGTCAGCGTAGAACGTGGCCGCGTTCGGTTCGTTGACGGGCAGGCCTTCGCGCCAGCGGCGTGCGAGGTCAGGATTGGCGATCGCGGGACGGCCAACAACCACGCCGTCGGCGAGACCATCCGCAACCAGGGCGATCGCCTCATCACGCGTAGTGATCTCACTGAAGCCGGTGTTCACCAGGAACGTGCCGTTGAAACGCTCGCGGAGGTCCTGCACCAGGGACCCCTTGGGATCGTGGTGCAGGATGCTGAGGTACGCGAGGTTCAGCGGAGCGATGGTGTCCACCAGAACCTCGTAGGTGGCGCGCACGTCAGCAGCGTCCACCTCCGCGATTCCCTGAACGTTGTGCTCGGGCGAAATCCGGATGCCGACGCGGTTAGCGCCGAGGGCTTCCACCACAGCGTTGACCGTTTCGATGACGAACCGTGCACGGTTTTCCGGCGAGCCACCGTAGCTGTCGGTGCGGACATTCGAGTTGGGAGCAAGGAACTCGTGGAGCAGGTAGCCGTTGGCGGAGTGGAGTTCCACGCCGTCGAACCCTGCCTCGATGGCGTTGCGGGAAGCTGTGACGATTTCCTGGATCACGGCGGGGAGCTCGTCGGTGCGCAGTTCGCGCGGCACCGGGTACGCCTGCTTGCCCTTCGGTGTGCGGAGTTCACCTTCGATGGCAACGGCGCTGGGTCCGACGATCTCGTGGCCACCCGTGATGTCAGCGTGCGAAACGCGGCCACCGTGCATCACCTGGGCGAAGATCCTGCCACCGTCGGCGTGGACGGCGTCCGTGACCTTCTTCCAGCCCGCGATCTGCTGCTCAGTGACGAGGCCGGGCTGGCCCGTGTAGGACTGGCCGGCAGGCGTGGGATAAGTGCCTTCGCTGACGATCAGGCCGAGGGAAGCGCGCTGGCGGTAGTGCTCGGCGATGAGGTCGTTCGGAACACCTTCCAGGCCCGCGCGCAGGCGGGTCAGGGGCGCCATGACCAGTCGGTTGGGAAGTTCGAGCTCACCGAGTGCCAGTGGAGAAAACAGCATGCGCAGTTCCTTTCAGAATGAATCAGGTTCACTCTGCCCAACTGTGCGGCGTCTGCAACTATTCCAGATGAGGCGCAGATCACAGCCCGATGACAGGCGCGCGCCGGCCAGTTTCCCCTACTTGCTGAGCTCCCGTATCGATTCGTCGAAGCACTCGCAGAGCGTCAGGACGGCCACCAGGTGCGCTTCTTCGGCGTGGGGCGGGTCCGTGTTGACGCAGATGGCCTCACTGACCAACTGCCCCAAGTCCTTGGACTCCTTGCCTGTCAGCGCCCACACTTTGGCCCCGGCGGACTTGGCGGCGGCTGCGGCGTCGCGGAGATCATCGGCGATGCCACCCGAGGCGAACAGCACCACGATGTCGCCTTTACGGACCTGTTCCGTGAGCTGCGCACCAATGCCGTCACCATCCTTGCGGGCAGTGATGGTGGTGAAAGCCGAGCCGTCGCCTCCGTTGCGGGCATCATGCACGGCCAACTCAATGGTGAAACGGTCAGCTTCATGGGCGGACCCCTTGCTTCCAGCCGCGAAGATCCTGCCGCCGCGAAGCTTTACGCGGGCCAATTCCTCGCCCCACTCCGCCAGCCTCGATGATTCCCGCCGCAGGGCAGCAACAGCCGGGCCAATCTCGCCCAAGTGGCCCAGGACCACATCAACCGAATGCCTGTTTGGCTTGACTTCCGTCGAGCGCATCGCCTGCCCTGTCCGCCTTACCACGATGCTCACTTTCGTCCTCCGTCTCTTCCTAGAAACTATGCGTTCCTATCGCCGTCCCGTAAAGGCCTCTCGCGCACGGATTCTTCGCGCGCCGAGCCCTCAGCTACGTTTCTGTCACGCCCCGTGCCGTCCGGAATCCCGTCATTGCGGCCGGTACGGTCCCGGGTCAGCCTTTGCCCCTGGGGCTCAGCCACCTGCGCCCGGACGTCATCGTCGGTGCGGGCCTGTTCCGAACTGTGTGTCCCGTCCTTATTGGTGCGCACATCGGGGTCTACTTTGTCCGCGTGGCGAAGGTGTTCGTCTACCCGCTCACTGGCTTCCTTGGCTTGTGTCGAATGGCGCTCGGCTTCGCGGCGGAGCCGGTTCGCTTCGGCTTCAGCCTGGACGGCAGCCGCTTCCGCCTGGGCGGACTCTACTTTGGCCTGATGGGCACCTACGGCTTCCTGGTCCGCCTTTTCGCGCAGATCTACTGCCCGACGGCGGTTCGCTTCAGTCTTTTTCCGCCGACCAACCACCACCGCGATAATCACCGCGGCTATGACGATGACGGCCACTACGATAATCAAAACCAATTGCCCGGTATCCACGTGGATTGCCTCCTTGGTGAACGGCTTTCTTGGGCGCCGCTCCTAGCCCACGCTGTGCGCGGTCACCGCCGTGATCGTGGTGTACCCCGCCGGCCCCGCTTCCAAACGCCATGCCTTCACTCCCCGGTCTTCGCTGTCCGACAAATGTTTGTACCTCCCACCATATTAACACTTTTCATCAGGTTGCTTACTAACGCAGGCGGGGCGGCAGCTCCCGAGGAGTCCGGGTCCTTGTGCGCGGGCCGGGACTCTGATTCGCTGGGAAGGTCTCCTGCAGCGCGGGACTACTCCAGGCAAGAGCAGGGAGATCAATGATGAAAGCAGTGACATGGCAGGGACGACGCTCTGTGGGCGTCGTTGACGTACCGGATCCGATCATCCAGGAACCCACGGATGTAATTGTTCGGATTACCTCGACAGCAATTTGCGGCTCGGACCTGCACCTCTACGAGGTCCTCGGGCCTTTCATGCACAAGGGCGACGTCATAGGGCACGAGCCCATGGGCATTGTGGAAGAAGTGGGGTCCGAAGTCCACAGGCTGAAAAAGGGCGACCGCGTGGTGGTCCCGTTCAATATCTCCTGCGGCCGCTGCTACATGTGCAACCAGGGCCTGCAGTCGCAGTGTGAAACCACCCAGGTCAAGGAGAAGCACTCCGGGGCGGCACTCTTTGGCTACTCCGAGCTGTACGGTTCCGTTCCCGGCGGACAGGCACAATACCTACGGGTTCCGTTCGGCGACTACGGCCCCGTCAAGGTGGACTCCGACCTGCCCGATGAGCGGTACCTGTTCCTTTCGGACATCCTGCCCACCGCTTGGCAGGCCGTCGAGTATGCCAACGTCCCCGACGGCGGTACGCTCGCCGTTTTGGGGCTGGGGCCTGTTGGACAGTTCGCGGCCAGGATTGGCAAACACAAAGGCTTCCGGGTCATTGGCGTGGACCCGGTCCCTGAACGTCGGGCGATGGCAGAAGATCATGGCGTGGAGACGATGGACTACAGCCCCGACATCTCGGAAATGATCCGGGGCACAACCCTCGGCCGGGGACCTGATTCCGTCGTGGACGCAGTGGGCATGGAGGCGCACGGCTCCCCCGTGGCGTCATTCCTCCACAAAGCCGTTTCGCTCCTTCCGGACAAGCCGGCGCAGGTGGCCATGGAGACCATCAGCGTGGACCGGCTGGCTGCCTTGCACACCGCCGTCGATCTGGTGCGCCGCGGTGGGACCATCTCCCTCAGCGGCGTGTATGGCGGGCAAGCGGACCCTATGCCGATGATGACGATGTTCGACAAGCAAATACAACTCCGCATGGGGCAGTGCAATGTGCGCCGCTGGACTGACCAGCTGCTCCCCTTGGTAGAGGACGACGCCGATCCGCTGGGAGTCATGCATTTGGTCACCCACACCGGTGGTCTGGAGAAGGCACCGGAGCTCTACGAGAAGTTCCAGAAGAAGGAGGACGGCTGCATCAAGGTGGTCCTCAAGCCCTGATGCCAACGCTCCGGAAGACCGCAGCGGGTACTCAGCAAACTTACAGAATTGCTAGGTAATCTAGCGATTGTCAGCGTTCGACTATCCGGAAGGGGGCCCTCATGGGACTCGGAGACAAGATCAGCAACAAGGCCCAGGAAGTCACCGGCAAGGCTAAGGAAGCCCTTGGTGACGCTACCAACAACGAGAAACTGCAGGCTGAGGGCGTCGCCGACCAGGCCGCCGCCAAGGCCAAGCAGGCCGGCGAAAACGTCAAGGACGCCGCAAAGGACGCCTTCGACAAGTAACCTGCATTAGCGAAAAGGACGCTTTGGCTCACCGGCCAAGGCGTCCTTTTTGCGTGCGCGCAACCAGGAAGTCCACCACCTAGATGATTTTCTCTTCCACCTAATTTTTGGATATCAGCACCTAATTTCCCCTGTTTCGGTCTAGGGAGGCCATTTTTTGCCACCTAGACCGATTTTCGTGTGCTCACAATGACCCCGGCCGTGTGACCAATTCCGGTCTGCGCCACCCATCAGTTTCCCGGTGGGTGAAGGATCGAGGCTGTTGGGGGTTTCTTGATGGGTGTTTGGGATATCGACTTGGCTGCTGCGACCACTACGCTGACGGCCGCTGCGTCACAGATTGAGACGACGCAACCATCAGTTGCCGGGATGGGTAAGGCACTGCAAAAAACGGCAGAGGCGATCCCACCGGACGCTGCAGCGGTCCTGAATGCACTCAATGACGTGGTGGAACTGAAACTCACGCCTGCTGCCACCGAGGTGGCCAGCCGGTCAGAGACGATCATCACCTCCACGGCGAAGGCCCTGGCCTTCTACCGGCAAGGTGACCTGGACATGGCCGCCGTCGCCCAGCGCAGCGCTGCCCAAGTGGAGGCTCCCGACCCGTCACCGGTCCATGGCGGCCCCGCCCTGCCCTTGCGGGGTTAGGGATGAGTGCCTTCCCTGAGACGTCGTCCGGGTTGAATCCTTCGGGTGGTTTTGCGTTGCCCGATGTTGACGACCTGGATGCCGGAGCACGTTCGTTGCGGCAGCACGCTGATGATTTCCTGACGGATTTCTGCACCACCACCGCGCTGTGGCGGCAGCTCTCCACCTCGTACAAGACCGATGATTCGGCGACCGTACTGTCGGCCTTTGATCATCTGACCCCCACCGCGCAGCGCGTCCAAGGCACAGCGAAGGCCTCGGCAACGGCCCTGGAGACGTTCTCCACCACGTGCCGGGACTTGAAGCTTCGTTTGGCGGCGTACGGCCGGGCTGTACACACCTTGGATGCGGACATCTCGGTCTATCCCACCAGCGTTGAGGTCACCCACCGGCTCAAGGATGACGAGATCACCATTACCGAGCACCGGACATGGAGCGGCGACGCCGACCTCAGCGACAGGCGCGCCCGGCTTGCCGCTGATATCAAGGCAATCCATGAGGAATACCTGACAGCGCAAAACACCTGCGCCGCATCCCTTGCGGAGGTGTCCGGCGGCACCGTCTACACAGCCAACGCGCTGCCACACGTCGATCTGCGGTCGGGCAGCGTGGTGGATGAGATCCTGTACGACGCCGGGACCACACTTGGCGTGGACCACCCCGAGCCGGAACCGCCGTGGGGCCGGGCGACAGTGCCGTACCGGCCACACGACGCTCTGGGGTTCATCCAGGGCTTTGGCGCCGGCGCGATTGAGCTTGTGGACGGCGTGTGGTCATTCGTGGGGACCGGAAACGAAACTAAATCCGAGCTGGCTTGGGGTGGGGTCGGCGCCCTGGCCAGTGCTGCTCTAACTGTTAATTGGGCCAAAGTAAACGAGGGCTACCGGAAGGAGCACGCCGAGGAGGTGGCCCAGGCCGAGGAACTGCTCGGATCCCTCGGACCCGCTCTGATCCACACCAACGATTTCGCCACCAATCCGAACTGGGCCGCGGGCCAAAACATGTTCACGGTGGCCAGTGCTTTCGTGGGCTACGGCGCGGGGGCACTCATCAAGTCAGGGACGGTCTTCAGCAAGGCGGGGGCACTCGCCGGACGGATGTCCATAGCGGCCGTGGAGAGTGGCAAGTACGAGGCGTTGGCCGCCAGGCTCGCCGCGAGCTCCCACATCCTTCTCACCGTCGGGGACTTCCTGGCCAAGCCGGGCTCCCTGGCGTTGAAAGTTTCGGACATCCTCGCCCCCGCCACTACGGCGAAGATCCAAGCCGCGTTGACCAAAGCCAGCGTCGGTGCCTGGAAGTTTGCTGGAGCTGTTCCAACAGCGGCAGGCGAACTCGTCACCGGCGCCAAGCGTGCCACGGCCGAGGCCCTTACCAAGCTCGCCGACGGAGTACGGGCCGCAGACGCAGTCCTGCCTAGAGCCGCGTTTCCCGACGCCCACGGGACCCTCACCCACACCCACACCGGTCTTGCCGACGGGCTCGAGGCCAAAGCCGCAAAGATCCGGGAGGACAACCCGACCGCTTTCACGCCGTCCCACCGCGCAGAACCGGACACCCCGCGGTCGTCATTTGCCTCGGCGATGGAGACCAGGTTCCCCAAACCCGGGCACGTCACCGACACCGTGACGCTGAGGCACGGTGACCCCAGCTTCCCGATCCACCGCAGGGAAAACTTCGCCGCCCGCACCAACCTCAAGCCCAACACCGAGTACATCGTGGAGAACCGGCGCGTCATGAAAGGCAGCGACGGAAACGTCGACGTACCCTCCCTTGAGAAGTACTACACCGACGAAACCGGGCGAGTCACCCGCGTGGACACTTACGCAGGCGTGAGGGGCGCATGGTCACCGGAGCTGAACAAACCCATGCCCAACGTGACCTACAACGTCATTGCCGAAGTGGACGGCGGCCTGCGGAACACGTTCACCCTCGTCATGGACCAGTACGCCCACCTCGCGTCCGCCAAGGGCCACGTAGTCTCCACCCTCGTAGGGAATTCGAACCGGAACGGCTACCAACAATGGAAGGCCGGCAGGCTCGGCGGACCCGGCTACGACGGCGGCCACGCCAGCCCGTCCGCCCTCGGTTTCATAGGGGAGAAAGCCGGTCTCTTCCCGCAGCATCAGTGGCAAAACCGCGGAGCTGGCACCCCCAATGATGAACAAAATTTCCACGAGGTCGAGATGAAAGTGATCAATAGTGTCAAAACTAAATTCACTGCCGGAGACCCAGTGGATCTCACATGGGAAATGGAACTAGTGGGCGGAGACACGGCAGGCGTCCCGGCCTCAACCCGGCTAACCTATGCCTTTGGGACAGATGAACGGATCTCCCGCGTCTTCAACAATTTGCCAGCAGATGAGCAGGACTTCCAGTGACTACTTTTCCCGATGCCACAGATCAGCTTGTTAGTGACGGGCTCGAGGCACTGAGAGTCGAGGCGTTCGGCCCCAAGGGTTTCGCGGCAGGAGACCTTGCGGTGTTCCGGCGGCTCTTGTTCCGAGGACGTGACACATTCGGATGGGGAAAGATCACAACCACCGAGGGCTCACGATCATACGGGTTCGAGGGCAACCGGTTTTCTCACGAGGCCCTGGAAGTTTGGCTCACCGAAGTTAGAAATCGGTCCTACGTTCGTGGAGTGGGTGTCTGGACCACAGCAGAGGTTCAGGTGTTTCCCACTGCCCCGGGACGCTTGGAAGTCTTTGACGAAGAGCACCTTCAAAAAATGAGTGATGGGCACTGGTATCCAGGCGGCGAACCGGCCGTCGCCAAGCACTGGGCCCAACACCTGCTGAAGTATCCCCGCACCGTCGACAACATCCCGCCCTGGATGTGGGATATTTTCCGTGCCGAAGGCATCACCCCACCCGTCTACAACCCCCAGTTCAACTCGGTCGACTGGAAGAACCGACGCCGCCCGGTCACGGAGCGCGGAACCGACCTGACAGTGGAACCAACCATCATCGACCCCTCGAAAGAACCCGGCCGCCTCGCAAAATTCACCAAGAAGCTCTTCAGCCGCTAACCCAAAGACAGCAGAGCGCGCTGTGATGCCACAACGCGCCCTGCTGCATCTTGGCCGGGTGCGGACAGTTACCGTTCAGAAGCCGGCAGCACCAATGCGCCTGACTTGTCCGTGGACAAGGCGAGGGACGAGATGTATTGGGGTTCGCCGTCGGGCCCGTCCTGGGCCGACCGCAGCATGTCCGGTCGCTCGAACTCGAGGCCCGTGACGTGGCAGTGGAGTTTGGCGTCGCTGGGGTTGCCGTCGGAGTCGAACATGGGGAGATCAATGCCGTCGTCGGTCCGGCGGAGGTAGTAGCGTCCCCGGGTCCACAGGGCGAGGACCGGCGGCAACGCGAGCGCCAGGACCACGGCGAAGATCGGCGAGTACGGCTGCACGGCGGAACCTAGGGCTCCGAAGAACACCGCGATGGAGACCCCTGCGGAGACCAGCATGGACACGAAGCCCACCGGGTTGATGGCGTAGAGCATGCCGCGGCGGAACTCCGGAACTTTGGGCGAAATCTTCAGGAGGTACTTGTTGATGGCAATGTCCGAGGCCACCGTGACCACCCAGGCCATGGCGCAGTTGGCGTAGAACCCCAGGATGGTGTTGAGGAAGTCGAACATGTTGGACTCCATCAGGATCAGGGCAATGACCAGGTTGACCACTACGAACACCATGCGGCCCGGGTAGGTCTTGGTGATCCGGGTGAAGGAGTTGGTCCAGGCGAGTGACCCGGAGTAGGCGTTGGTGACGTTGATCTTGATCTGCGAGATCACCACTAGGACAACCGCGAGGGTCATGGCCAGCCAGGCGGGCATCATCTCCTGGTACACGCCAAGGAACTGGTGCACGGGTTCGTTGGCATGCACCGAGGCGGCCGGATCCAGCGTGGCAATGAGGTAGATCGCGATGAACAGACCAACGATCTGCTTGATGGCACCGAACAGGACCCAACCCGGTCCGGCAAGGATCACTGCACGCCACCAGGCGCCCTTGTTCGCGGCGGTCTTGGGTGGCATGAAACGCAGGTAGTCGATCTGTTCGGCGATCTGGGCCATGAGTGAGAGGCACACACCCGCAGCGAGCATCACGGAGGCCAGGTTTGGCCCTCCGTCACCTGATTCACCCGTGTAGGCGAAGAAGGAATCGATGCTTTCCGGGTGGGAGATGACCAGGTAGCCCACGGGGACCACCATCAGGAGCAGCCATAGGGGTGTGGTCCACACCTGCAACGTGGCGAGGGTCTTCATCCCGTAGATCACCAGCGGAATGATGATGATGGTTGACACCGCGTAGCCCAACCACTGGGGCACGCCAAGGCCGAGCTCAAGTCCTTGGGCCATGATGGAGCCTTCAAGGGCGAAGAAGATGAACGTGAACGTCGCGAAGATAACGTTCGTGACCACGGAACCGTAGTAGCCGAAGCCCGAACCGCGGGTGATGAGGTCCAGGTCGATGTTGTACCGGGCGGCGTAATAGGCCAACGGAAAACCGGTAGCGAAGATGATGACCGCCGCCACCACGATGCCCAGGATCGCGTTCACCGTGCCGTAGGCGATGCCAATGTTGGCACCGATGGAGAAGTCGGCAAGATACGCGATGCCGCCCAGAGCACTCGTCGCCACCACACCGGCACTCCACTTCCGGTAGGACCGCGGGGCGAACCGAAGGGTGTAGTCTTCCAGGCTCTCCTTTGCCGCGCTCATCGCGTCGGCGTTGCCTGCCGCTGCCGCGATCGGGGCGCCGCTTACGACGGCGGTACTCGCCGCCGTCGTCGGCTCCAGTGTCCGGGTACTCGTTACATCGTCACTCATGCGTCATCACTTTCCTTGGCCGATGGTTCGCCCACGACGCTAGTCACGCGGCGCGTCAAATCAGTCACGAGCGTGTTTCACGGCTGTAACTTCTGCACCAAGCGTCACGCCTTTTGTTCGCAGGAGCCGTCCAAAATGGGCACTGCCGGATTGTGCGCACCCCACAAAACCGCTGTTCCACGGCGCGGATACCGTCTACTGCATGACCACCGAAGCAACCCACGAAACCACTGGTTACGCCATTCTTGACCTCGCAAGGGAGCAGGTCCTGGAACGCGGCGAAGGCCTGAATGAAGCCCAGCTTGTAGAGATCCTCCAACTGCCGGACGAAGCGATCCCTGCTGCGCTGCAACTGGCACACGAGGTCCGGCTCAAGCATTGCGGCGAGGATGTGGAGGTGGAGGGCATCATCTCCATCAAGACCGGAGGCTGCCCCGAGGACTGCCATTTCTGCAGCCAGTCCGGCCTGTTCGATTCCCCCGTCCGCGGCGTCTGGCTGGACATCCCGGAACTCGTGAAGGCCGCCAAGGAAACGGCCGCCACTGGCGCCACCGAGTTCTGCATCGTCGCAGCCGTCCGCGGTCCGGACATCAAGCTGATGAACCAGATCAAATTCGCCATCGACCGCATCAACGAGGAAGTGGACATCAACATCGCGTGCTCGCTGGGCATGCTCACCCAGCGCCAAGTGGACCAGCTCAAGGAGTGGGGCGTCCACCGCTACAACCACAACCTCGAAACTGCCCGTAGCTACTTCCCCGAGGTCGTCACCACGCACAGCTACGAAGAACGCCTGGAAACCTGCGCCATGGTCAAGGCCGCCGGGATGGAGCTGTGCTGCGGCGCCCTGATCGGTATGGGCGAGTCGCTCCACCAAAGAGCCGAACTCGCAGCCCAGCTCGCCGCACTCGAGCCGCACGAGGTCCCGTTGAATTTCCTCAATCCCCGCCCCGGAACCCCACTGGAAAACCAGGGAATCATGGACGGCAAGGACGCCCTGCGCGCCATCGCGGCATTCCGGCTCGCGATGCCCAGGACGGTGCTGCGCTACGCGGGCGGCCGGGAACTGACCCTGGGAGACCTCGGCACCAGGGAGGGCTTGCTCGGTGGAATCAATGCTGTGATCGTCGGAAACTACCTCACCACCCTTGGCCGCCCCGCCACCGCGGACCTCAACCTCCTGGTGGAGCTCAACATGCCCATCAAGGAACTCCAGAAGTCGCTGTGACCACGGAAGCCGGCTATTGCGGACACTGCGGCGGCGACGCCACAGGCGAGACGGGCACCCAAGGCGGGAGTCCGACGTCGGGCGCCCACCACGGCTGCCAACAGCAGTTGGCGATGGAACCGCCCAGGTACTGCGCACGGTGCAGGCGCCGCATGAAGGTGCAGGTCACTCCACTGGGTTGGACCGCCGAATGTTCCCGTCACGGAACTCTCCAGGCGTAGGCGCGTAGGCTGGCCCCATGGGCCCAAGCCGTGACCTGCTGACGCCCGAACAGCGCAGCCGCAACATGTCCAGGATCCGGGGCAAGGACACCAAACCGGAGCTGCTGGTCCGCAGCCTCCTGCATGCCAAGGGGTACCGTTACCGGCTCCACGGACGGGCCGGCGCGGGCAAGCTGCCCGGCCGGCCGGACCTGGTGTTCGCGGGGCGCCGAAAAGTGATTTTCGTGAATGGGTGCTTCTGGCATTTCCACGACTGCAAGGGGGGCCTCCATGCTCCTGCGGCCAACGCAGAGTTCTGGGAAGCCAAGCGCAGCCGAACACGGGAACGCGACTCCGCACAACGCGAGCAGTTGCTTGCCGCCGGCTGGACAGTCCTGACGGTGTGGGAATGCGAGCTAAAGGACCACTCGGTGCTTGAGCAGAGGCTGACGGAATTCCTCGAGAACGGCTACGGGGCCGAGGACGCTGAGCCGCTCTGATCGGTTTGGGTGTGGGATGACTGCTCCCACAACGCGTAGGCCGAGGTTCCACCAATACCCAGCAGCACGGTCAGGCAAACGACGATGATGACCATGAGGCCCGCTGGTGGGCGAACACCCCCGTCCATGCTGTCTGCCTTCCAAAAGTCCATGCCCGGATTCCCCCTGCTCCGCGATCATTCAACTGGTCAGTATTACTTTCAGGCCGTCCCATCAAGACTCCCTCTGGGTCCGCTCAAGATTGGATCAAGCTTTGGCGTTGCGGCGTTTGCGCTGTTCCGGCGGTCCTACTGTTGAATCGTGAATCCATTGTTTGGAGGCGGGAGGAGTTTGGTGTCCGAGTACGACGAATGCACAGACTCGCTGGTGGACCACACCGTCCTCACCGAACTCCAGGCCGAACTGGGCGGGGACCACTCCATTGTGAGTTCCTTTGTCCGGAACTACGTGGCCATGTTGCCCTGGAGGGTGGCCAGGCTCCACCACGCCCTGGACAACCTGGACCTGGAAGACGCCATGGACGCGGTACTGAGCCTGAAGACGTCCAGCGAGATGGTGGGAGCCATCTGCCTGCGAAGGCTGGCCCTGGAACTCGAAATCAGCATGAAGCTGCTGCCCAACGGCGACCATCTGGGACAACTGAACCCCTTGGTGGACGAGATCGACGCCTTCGTTTTTGGCACCATCTGCCAGCTGGAAACACCACTTTCCTAAAAAAATTCACGTTAGTGAAGAAAAAATCATTGACTGGCTAAAAATCTTCACTATAGTTGTGTGAGTTAGCTCACCAACGAAGGATGCGGCAATGACCACCGAGACTCCTGCTCCACCGGCCACCAGCGAACTGCTGGCGACTGTAGGGAACAAGGTGCGCACCATGCGCAAGGCAAAGGGCATGACCCTCGCCCAACTCTCGGACATCACCGGCCTCAGCCAAGCAATCGTCAGCCAAATCGAACGCGGCATGGCGAACCCGTCCTTCACCACCCTGGCCCAACTGGCACATGGACTGGACATCCCCGTAGGGAGGTTCTTCATTGGCCAGGACGAATCCCGGTCCCCCGTGGTCCGCAGGTCCGATCGACGCAACTTGAAAAACGTCACCCGGGAATCCGTGGGCGAGGCAGTCCACGAACTGCTCACCCCCAACCGGGACGGAAGCATCGAAGCGCAATGGATCAGTACGCCCCCAGGGCATGACACCAGCGCAACACCTTTTACCCACAGCGGTGAAGAGTTCTGCTACATCATCTCCGGCCGTAAGGACGTCTATTTGGACGGCGTCTGCTACAGCCTTCAAGAGGGCGACTCGATCACCTACTCCTCCGAAATCCCCCACTGGTACAAGAACAGCTACGAAGAGGTATGCGTAGCCATCTGGGTCAACGCACCACACGCGTGGTAACGCCGCCGCTCCCGAGCGGCCCGAGCGTTTTCCCTTAACTGTCCGGACACGATCCCGTGGCCGCTGACACTCCTTGCCACTTTCGCATCAGGCGCCTCCTTCAACGGGCGTTCCTGCGTCATACCCTTTCACGCCCTCCCGGGCGTCAGCGTAAGGAAACTTCCATGCTCGACATCCAAACGGACAACGCCGTCCCCTCACCAAAACCCAGTACAACCGAACCCGTCAGGAACGCCAAGTTCACCCCCGAAGTCCGCAAGGGACTGCTGGGCCTGGGCCTCGGCAACGCTCTGGAATGGTACGACTGGATGGTCTTCGGCCTCCTGTCGGCCTTCATCGGACCCAACTTCTTCCCGAACTCCGAACCCTTGTCCGCTACCCTGAACGCCTTGGCCGTCTTCGCCGTCGGCTTCGCATTCAGGCCACTGGGCGGCATCCTCCTGGGAACCCTTGCAGACCGCATCGGCCGGCGCCGCGTCATGCTTCTCTCGATCACGCTCATGGCCGGAACAACACTGGTCATCGCCATCACCCCGAGCTACGCCACCATTGGCGCCTGGGCCGGAGTTATCCTGCTGGCCTGCCGGGTCCTGCAGGGCATCTCCACCGGTATCGAAGCCCCGCTGTCCACCTCCCACGCCGTGGAACTGGCCCCCGAGGGTCGCGAAGGTTACGTCGCCGGCATCATGTCCTTCTACGTCAACATCGGCATCCTCATGGCTTCGCTGGTCAGCTTCCTCTGCAGCCTGGTCATCGGCGGCGCAGCCATGGGCGAGTGGGGCTGGCGTGTTCCGTTCATCATCGGCGCGCTCTTCGGCTTCGTGGTCCTCTACCTGCGGCGCTCCCTCCCGGAGACCCTCAAGGAAGAGGAGATGGCCACCAACACCCCGCGGGCCGTATGGAAGGGCGTTGGCAAACACTGGCTCTCCGTCCTGGCCATCATCTTTGTGGTGGGCGCCGCGCAGGCCTACAACTACGCCTGGAACGTCGGCCTCCCCAGCGCAGCACGCAGCGGCTTCAAGGAAGACCCCACCGCGGTGTTTGCCCTCACCACCATCCTGGGCGCCATCCTCGTGGTCGGATCCTGGGTGATCGGCAAGCTCGCCGATGGCAAGGCCATGTCCAAGTGGTTCCTCGTGACCCGCATCCTGGCCATTCCTTCAGTGTTCCTTATGCTGCTCTACGTCCAGCCGGGCATCGGCGGCTTCGCAGCAGTCCTCCTGGGCGGCTCGATTGTCCTGGTGCTCAACATGACCCTCTACAACGTGGTCAGCTCCTCCCTGATGCCCAAGAACATCCGCGGCACAGGCGTCGCCCTCGGTTACGGCATCGGCGTAGCAGTCTTCGGCGGCACCGCTTCCTATCTTCTGGTGTGGTTCCAATCCCTGAACCTCACCTGGATCTTCCCGGTCTACGTGGCCGTCCTGTCCATCCTCAGCATCGTTTTCTACCTC
Organism: Paenarthrobacter sp. NPDC018779; assembly: GCF_044391085.1. Lineage (NCBI taxonomy): Bacteria > Bacillati > Actinomycetota > Actinomycetes > Micrococcales > Micrococcaceae > Paenarthrobacter > Paenarthrobacter sp. NPDC018779. The sequence continues at coordinate 41,886 of NZ_JBIRZS010000004.1, forward strand.
GCCGCCCGCCGTTCCAACGGCATCTTCGTCGGCAAGTAAGGACCTCACCATGAACTCCCTCGAACTCTCCACCACGACGGCGGACCTCACCGCCCCGGTCATCTCCCGTTCCGATGTACTCGTCGTCGGTGGCGGTCCCGCAGGTGTGGCAGCAGCAGTCACCGCGGCCCGTTCCGGCGCAAAGGTCACCCTCCTGGAGCGCTACTCGTCCCTGGGCGGCCTCGCCTCCGGCGGCATGGTCCTGGTGCTGGACGACATGATCAACGGCCAGGAAATCACCGTCACCGGCATCGTGTCCGAGTACGTTGAGCGCCTGCAGAAGCTTGGGCTCGCCATCGTCCCGCCGGCGGATGACCGCAAGACCTCCGAGGAACTGTGGAACAAGTGGGGCCGCTACGGCACCTTCGACTTCCACTCGCACACCAACCCGAAGCCCATCTGCTACGCGGCAGCCTTCGATCCCGACGGCTGGAAGCGGGTTTCCAACGACCTGGTCCGTGAAGCCGGCGTGGACCTTCGCCTGCACTCCTGGTTCTCCCGCCCGATCGTGGACAACGGCGTGATCAAGGGCGTCATCTGCGAGACCAAGTCCGGGCCGCAGGCGTTCACGGCCGACGTCGTCATCGACACCACCGGCGACATCGACGTTGCTTCACGTGCCGGCGCCAGCTACGCCAAGGACAACTACCTCACCACGTTGGTCTTCCGGCTGGGCAACGTGGACACCAACGCGGCAGAAGCCTTCGAACAGGCCAACTCCAAGGAAGCCCGCGCCATCAACCGCAAGATCAAGCGGCTCCTCGGCGGCGCCTGGGAACTGTGGTGGCTCAAGACCCCCATCGAAGGCGTGGTGTGGTGCAACGCCCCGCACATGACCGGCTTCGACGGCGTGGACCCGGCCGACATGACCGCCGCCGAGTTCGCTGCCCGCGACCGTATCTCGGAGGCCGTGGACTACGTCCGCGCCAACCTGCCCGGCTTCGAGAACTGCTACATGTTGGACGTAGCCTCCCAGATGGGTGTCCGGCAGACCCGCCTCCTGGAGGGCGAGTATGTCATGACCAAGGAAGACGTCACCCAGCGCCGCCACTTCGAGGACACCGTGGCCCGCGGCCGCGACTACTACTACCCGTACCGCTCGCTCCTGCCCAAGGAAGTGGACCAGCTCCTGGTCGCCGGGCGCCACTACTCCGCCACCCCCGAGGCACAGAAAATGTCACGCGAAATCCCGCCTTGCATGGCCATGGGCCAGGCCGTCGGCGTCGCAGCGGCCCTCGCTGTCGAGAACAACATCCTGGTCCGCGATGTCGCGGCAGCGGACATCCAACTGGGTATGCGCCGGCACGGTGCCGACCCTGGCGACGTCCCGTCGTCGAACGCCACCATCGACTCCGACGCAGTGGTGCCGGCATGAGCCTCATGACAGTTGAACAAGCCGAAACCGCTGAAAAGACTGAAAGCACGACGGCGGCCCGCGCCGCAGCGGCCCCGGCACCAGTGCCGCTCCCGCTGGACGGCATCAAGATCGTGGATTTCACGCAGGTGTTCATGGGACCGTCGGCAACCCAGCTGTTGGGCGACTACGGCGCTGACATCATCAAGGTGGAACGCCCCGGAGCCGGTGACATCTCGCGCAACTCCTTCCCGGACCAGGACGGCCAGGACAACCCCATCTTCCTGTCCATCAACCGGAACAAGCGCAGCGTCTCCGTGGACACCCGCACCGACGAAGGCCGCGAAGTGCTCCACCGGCTCATGGCCGACGCGGACGTGGTGGTCAGCAACTTCCGCTCCGGCGTCATGGAACGCATGGGATTCGGCTACGAGGACCTCAAGGCAAAGAACCCGGGCATCATCTGGGCCTCCGGAACCGGCTTCGGCCCCGAAGGCCCCTACTCGCACAAGGGAGGACAGGACGCGATCGCGCAGGCCTACTCGGGCGTGATGTGGCGGCGCGAGTCCGAGGACACCAAACCGGCGATCTACCCCACCACCCTGTGCGACTACATCACGGGCATGCACCTCATGCAGGGCATCCTGCTGGCGCTGCGCACCCGCGAAGCCACAGGCACAGGCCAAAAGGTGGAAGTGACCATGTACGACTCCATGCTGCACCTGCAAATGCAGGAAGCGTGCATGCAGCTCAACCGCGGATACGAGGTCAACTGGGGTGCCATGCCGCTGAGCGGAGTCTTCGAGACCACCGACGGTGCCGTGTGCATGGTGGGCGGCTTCACCCCCGATCCCCTGGCCCGCATCTCCGAGGCCCTGGAACTCGACGAGGACCTCACCGAACGGCCCGGCTTCGCCACACTGGATCAGCAGTTCAAGAACAAGCCCGCGCTGCAGGCCATCTTCCGTGAGCACTTCGCCACGAACACCACCGAATACTGGACCTCAAAGCTGGAGGACCAAGGACTGCTTAACGCTCCGGTCCACACGTTGGAGCAGGCCCTTGCCGATGCCCAGACCGAGGCCAACGGCATGATCGTCGAGGCCGAACACCCCTCCGTGGGAACCGTACGGATGCTCAACGCACCCATCCGGCTCTCGGCCACTCCCCCGTCCATCCGCCGCACTGCACCGCGATTGGGCGAGCACAACGTGGAGGTCCTGTTGGAGAACGGCTTCGACCAGGACACCATCGAACGGTTGCAGCAGTTGGGAGTCCTCCGATGAGCGTTGTCGCTGAAGAGCGAGTGGACACCGTCACCCTGGCCATCAACGACGGCGTCGCGACAGTCACCATCGACCGGCAACACGTCCTCAACGCCGTGGACGGGACCACCCATGCCCGGCTCAACGAGATCTGGGACCAGGTGGAGGCAGATCCCTCCGTACGGGCAGTGGTGGTGACCGGTGCCGGCACCCGCGCCTTCTGCGTTGGTGCTGACATGTCGGCCGACGCCGTGGACAAAACCGGCCTGGAGTACTGGGCCGGCCTGGATCCCAACGGCTTCGGCGGACTGAGCCTCCGCACCACCCTGGATGTCCCCGTCATTGCCCGCGTCAACGGCTACGCCCTGGGCGGCGGCATGGAAATCGTCCTCGGCGCGGACATAGTGGTGGCCGCCTCCAGCGCGAAGTTCGGCTTGACCGAGCCTCGCGTCGGGCGGTTGGCGCTCGACGGCGGCATCCACCAGTTGGTCAGGCGGGTCCCGTACACGCAGGCCATGGGGATGCTGTTGACCGGCCGCAAAGCCGACGCCACAGAAATGCAGTCCATGGGTCTGGTCAACGAGGTAGTCCCAGCAGAAGAACTCGACGACGCCGTGCAGCGCTGGGTAGACCAGATCGTGGCCTGCGCCCCCACCTCCGTCCGGGCCGTAAAGCAGATGGTCACCCAGACGTCGCACCTTACTGCCAAGGAAGCCCGCGGGCTCCGCCTGCCGGCCCTCATGGCGGCCCTGGACAGCGAAGATTCAGCCGAGGGGGTCAGGGCTTTCCAGGAGAAACGCCCTCCGGTGTGGCCGGGACGCTAGAGCGTCCCTGCGCCTCCCCAAACCCGTCCCGCACTGAAAGGAACCAACCATGCCGCAGTCCCCTGCGCCCAAAAACAGCCTCCGGACCAGTCTTCCAGGCGGGGTTTGGGGCGTCGTCGCCACCCCCTTCCAAGGCAGCACCCTGGACGTGGACCTGGACAGCCTCGCCGAACTCGTGGAACACTACCAGGCCATCGGAGCTACCGGGCTCACCGTACTCGGGGTCTTCGGCGAAGCAGCCGCACTGACCCCGGAGGAACGGCGCGACGTCCTGGAAACCGTCGTCGAAAGCACCACGCTTCCCCTGGTGGTCGGCGTCACCGCGCTCGCCACCAGGCCCGCCATCGAGGAAGTCCTCGCCGCCCAGGACGCCGCCGGCCACCGCCTCGCGGCCGTCATGGTCCAGGCCAACGCGGCACGCCCGGAAACCGTCATTGCCCATCTGGACGCCATCCACCGAGCCACAGGCGCCCAGGTTGTCCTGCAGGATTATCCGCTGGCCAGCGGGGTCAGCATCTCCACTGCGGCGTTGGCCACGGTGGTCAACGCCTGCAGCTACGTCATCGCCGTCAAAGCCGAGGCCCCGCCCACCAGCGTCGCCATCGCGGAGCTGAGTGCCGCCGTCGAGGTTTCCATCTTTGGTGGGCTCGGCGGGCAAGGGCTCCTGGACGAACTCGTGTCCGGTGCCGCAGGTGCCATGACGGGCTTCTCCTACCCCGAGGCACTCATCGCGTGCGTCCGGGCCTGGCAAGCGGACGGCTACGAGGCCGCACAGCATGAACTGCTGCCCTACCTGCCGCTGATCAACTTCGAGCAGCAAGCCAGGGTGGCATTGGCCATCCGTAAGGAATGCTTCCGCGAGCGCGGACTCATCAAGGACTCCGGTGTCCGGGCCCCAGCGGCCGGATTCCCCGAAGTGCTGCGCCCTTCCATGCACGTCCACCTGGAGGAAGCCGCTGCCGCGCTGGGCTCCCGGACAACTGTTGGGAGCATCTGATGGACCTGGGAATCGCAGGAAAGACCGCATTGGTCGCGGCTTCCACGGGAGGCCTCGGCTTGGCCGTGGCCCGCGCACTCGCCGCCGAGGGGGTCCGGGTGGCAGTGGTTGGACGCCGGCGGGACAGGGCCAAGGAGATCGTTGCCGAACTCCAGGCCGCCTACGGCACGGGGGTCCTGGGCAGCGCAGGCTTCGACGCCGTTGCTGTCGAGGCGGACCTCGGCACGGAGGAGGGCATCGAGTCGGCCGTGGACCAAACCGTAGCGAACCTTGGGCCGATCGACATCCTGGTGCTCAACGGCCCCGGTCCCAAGCCCGGCGCGGCCGCCACCCTCAGTTCCGAGGAGATGGCCGCGGCCTTCGACCTCCTGGTCAAACCGCACCACGCCCTGGTCTCGCGGGTCCTGCCCGGGATGCGGGAGCGCCGCTGGGGCCGCATCCTCGCGATCGGTTCCAGTGGGGTCACAGCTCCGCTGCCTAACCTCGCGGTCTCCAACACCGGGCGGGCGGCCCTGGCGGGCTACCTCAAGACCCTCGCAGCCGAAGTGGCGTTGGACGAGGTCACCGTGAACCTGCTCCTGCCGGGCCGGATCGCCACGGACCGCGTCACCCAACTGGACCAAGCGGCCGCGAAACGCCGGGGCACCACGCTCGAGGACATCCAACTCGAGTCCCGGAAAACCATCCCGGCCCGCCGTTATGGAGAACCCGCCGAGTTCGGTGCCGCAGCCGCCTTCCTATGCAGCGCACCGGCGTCGTACATCACCGGAGTCGCACTCAGGTGCGACGGCGGCCTGATCCGAAGCCTCTGAATCCCCCACTTAAAGGACTTGTCATGACCTCCACCACCCTGGAACCCAACGTCACCGCCCGTGAAACCGCCGCTGCCCAGCACCTCATCAACGGCCAATGGCTCGGCGAAGCCACCACGGAACGGATGAACCCGGCACGCCCCGGCGAACTCGCGGCCCTCTCCCCGAGCGGTACGGCCGAGGACGTGGACGCCGCCATTACCGCCGCAGCCGCCGCCCAGCCCGCTTGGGCGGCTCTGCCCGCACCTTCGCGTGGCGCCATCCTGATCGCCGCCGGCAACCTGCTGATCGAGCGCCAGGCCGCCATTGCCGAGGACCTGGTCCGCGAAGAAGGCAAGACCCTGGCTGAGGCCAAGGGCGAGGTGAAGCGTGCCTCGGACGTGTTGCGCTTCTTCGGCTCCCTCGGATGGGCCGCCACCGGGGAAGTACTGCCGAGCGGACTTCCGGACACCACCATCACCACCCGCCGGGAACCGCTGGGAGTCGTGGGCCTCATTACTCCGTGGAATTTCCCCATCGCCATCCCGGCGTGGAAGACCGCCCCGGCCTTGATCAGCGGCAACACTGTGGTGATCAAGCCCGCCGAACTCACGCCCCTATCCGCGACGCATCTGGCCCGGGCGCTGCAGGACGCCGGGCTGCCTGCCGGCGTGTTCAACGTCGTCCACGGCAAGGGCCGCGTTGTGGGTGACGCCCTGGCACGTGATCCGCGCATCGCCGGGCTGTCCTTCACCGGCTCCACCAACGTTGGCTTGGCCCTGCAGGAAATCCTCAACGCCCGCCGTGCCCGTGTGCAGCTGGAGATGGGTGGCAAGAACGGCGTCCTGGTGTTGGACGACGCCGATCCCCGCAAAGCAGCCCAAGTGGTCGCTGCAGGTGCCTTCGGGCTCACGGGCCAAGCCTGCACGGCGACTTCCCGTGTCTACGTGACGCCCGGCATCAGGGCGGCGTTCCTTGATGCTCTCGTGGAAGAGGCCGCCGCGTACAGCACCGGTGACGGGCTCGCGGACGGAACCCGGATGGGCGCCGTGGTGAGCCGGCAGCAATTCGAGCAGGACCAGGCAGCGGTGCGTACCGCCGTCGAACGCGGCGCGGCGCTCCTGCACGGACAGTACGACGGCGATCCATCCGGCGCGTTGTTCTTCCCGGCGGCGGTCCTCACCGACCTTCCGTTCGACGACGCCGCGGTGACCGAGGAAATCTTCGGCCCGGTGGTTGCCGTGCTGGAAGTCCCCGACTACGAGGCCGGACTGGCAGCCATCAACGACTCCCGCTACGGACTGACTGCAGGTATCTGCACCGACTCGCTGGCTTTGGCCACCGACTTCGCTGCCCGCGCGCAGGCCGGTGTGGTCAAGGTCAACCGTCCCACGGCCGGCCTGGACCTCAACGTGCCGTTCGGCGGCGTCAAGGACTCCTCCACCAACACGTTCCGCGAACAAGGACGCTCCGCGCTGGACTTCTTCACGTGGGGCAAGACCGTCTACACGGGCGTGTAGCAAGCCATGAGCTATGTGATCGCGCAGCCCTGCGTGGATGTGAAAGACAAGGCCTGCATCAACGAGTGCCCTGTGGATTGCATCTACGAGGGCGCGCGTTCCCTCTACATCCATCCGTCCGAATGCGTGGACTGCGGTGCCTGCGATCCCGTGTGCCCTGTCGAGGCCATCTACTTCTCCGAGGATGTCCCGGACGAGTGGGCTGACTATGTGCGGGCCAACGCGGAGTTCTTCGACGACGGCCCGGGTCTAAGCCGGCCGGACTCGGACCACCCTGTGATCTCCGCAGAACCCCTCCGCCTCCCCGCCTTCTGAACCAAGTAGGGGACAGTAAACGTCGCTACGACTGGCCGTAGCGACGTTTACTGTCCCCCAGTTGGGCTTAGTTGTTCTGGGCAGCGGGGGCCAGGCGGTAGCCCACGCCGCGGACTGTTTCCAGCCAGCGGGGGCTCTGAATGCTGTCGCCCAACTTCTTGCGCAGGTTGCCCATGTGCACTTCCACGGCGCGCTCATCCGCGTCACTGACGTAACTGCCGACGTCGTAAGGCTCGTTCCGCAGGCGACGGGCGAGGTCCGCCTTGGTCCGCACAATCCGCCCGGTTTCCAGCAGCGCAACCAGGAGGTCGAATTCCGTGCGCGTCAGCTTCAACTCCGTGCCGTTCAGGACGGCGGTGCGGGAGCCCGCGGAAACGGCCAGTCCGTTGTGGCTCACCTCGGGATCCGCCGCTTCCGCAGCGGCCTTGGAGTCCGACGACGACCGCGGCCTGCGCATCATGGCCTCCACCCGGGCGCGCAGCTCGCGGGGCCGGAACGGCTTGGTGAGGTAATCGTCGCCACCGGCTTCGAGGCCCATGAGGGTGTCAAGCTCCTCGGCCCGGGCAGTCAGCATGATGATGTACGCATCCGAGGTTTTCCGGATCTGCCGGGCAACCTCAAAACCATCGATGTCCGGAAGGCCGAGATCAAGGGTAATAACGTCAGGGTTGAGTTCCCGGGCAGAGGAGACACCGGCCGATCCCGTGGAGGCAACGTGGACATCAAACCCGGCCTGCGAAAGAACCACACGTACCAATTCGCGTATATCCTGGTCGTCCTCGATAACCAGCCCCACACGTACTTCACTCATCGCTGCCCCTCAGCCCCCTTCGATAACCCTTCGAAGTATAACCATTATGGTTAGGCTGATCTCATGAACAGACTTTCTTCCGCCTCCCCGCGGGTTGCGCCATGACCAACCCGACCATCTGGGATTTGGGCGAAAAGAAAAATCTGCTGGTCTTTCGGCGTTCGTTCCACGAGCACACCCTGCGCATGCGCGTCATCCTGAGCCAACTGCCTCTCTCGGTATGCGTCTGCCTCTCCGCGATTCTGGTGTGGCTGTTCTTCCCCGCCACCCTGGAAAACCCGCTCTTTCTGGTGTTCCTGCTCAGCCAGGCGCTGCTGTTGGGCCTCTGCATCGCCGTTCCGTGGCACAAACTGCCCTTCCCGAGTTTCCTGGCCATCCCCATCCTGGACATGGTGTCCATTGGTTTTGGGCGTGAAGGAGGCCAGGACGCCCTCACCGGACTCAGCGTCCTGGTGGTCCTGCCAGTCATCTGGCTCTGTGCGTCCGGCTTGTACCCGAGGCTGGCCATAGCGCTGTCCCTCCTGGGCCCCTTGGCCATCGTGTGGGTACCGCTTTTCCTGCGGGACACCGTCACAGAGCAGAGCCTCACCAAGCCCCTCCTCTTCCCCATCCTGGTCGTGGGCATCGGGGTGTCCGTCAGTGTGCTCACGCTGAGCATGATGCGGCAGCAAAGAGCCTTGGAGGAGAAGGATGAAGAGCTCAAGGAAGCGCTGGACGCCAGCACCAAGCAGGAGCGCCTCCTGAACACCGTCATGGAAGCCCTCCCCTTGGGAGTCGTTGCCGTGGACGGGAATGGCCACGACATTCTCATGAACCGCCGCCAGCGCCAGAGTCACAGCCTCGCGACGCCGCCGGACAACCCGGATCCCAACGAGTCCGAGCTTTTGGTGTTCGATACGGACCGGACCACTCCCCTGCCTGCGGACCAGCGCCCCGTACGCCGGGCTGTCTTGGGCGAACGGTTCACTGACCAGCTCGTGTGGCTGGGCAGCGGGACGGACCAGCGCGCGTTCACGGCAAGCGCCAGGCCCATGGTGGATGACGACGGAAAGTTCGCCGGCTCCGTGGTGGTGTTCAATGACGTCACCGAACTGGTCAACGCCCTGGCAGCCAAGGACGACTTCGTAGCCAACGTGTCCCACGAGTTCCGGACGCCTCTGACCTCCATCCTGGGCTACGTGGAATTGATCCTGGACGATCCCCACGGCCTCGATCCGAAGTACCGGATGCAGCTGGACATCGTCCGGCGTAACGCCGAGCGGCTCCTCACCCTCGTCTCGGACCTGCTGGCCGTGCGGTCCGGCCAGATTGCCATCCAGCCCCACACCGTGGACGTGGTGGAACTGGTCCGCAGCAGCGTTACTTCAGCCGAACCCCGCGCCGCGAAGGCGGGCATCCGGCTGTCCATGGACGTGCCTCCCGTCCTGGAAGCCCGCGTGGATTCCTCCCGGATGTCGCAGGTGCTGGACAATCTGGTCTCCAACGCCATCAAGTACTCCCCCGACGGCGGCGATGTGGTGGTAGCCGCCTGGGAAGACCAGGATTATGTCTTCTGCAGGGTCTCGGACACGGGCATGGGCATGACCGAAGAGGAGGCGTCCGAGGTCTTCACCAAGTTCTTCCGGGCAGGCGGAGTCCGCAACAGTGCCATTCCCGGCGTGGGGTTGGGTCTTCCCATCAGCAAGGCGATCGTGGAAGCCCACGGGGGCAGCATAGAACTGGAAAGCGAACCGGGACGCGGAACCACCTTTACGGTCAGGGTTCCCGCGTAGCCGCGGCCCCCGACGGCCTTAGCGCTTGGCCGTCACCGCACCGGAATCACGACGGCGGCCGAAGAGGAAGTAGCTCACGGGACCAAAGAAGTTGATGAAGGACGCTGCACGCCACAGCACCTTCTTGCCCCTGATCTGCGCATCCGGGGTCTTGGCCAAACTGCGTTGCGCGGCGATCAACAACGTCAGGTTCACCGCACCGCTGATCATCAGCATCACGCGTTGGCCAGTGCTCATGTCTCGCCAAGATTTCTTGCGGGCCATCATGCCTCCATCCGGGAACGTGTACTTCTCAGGCTAGTCTTCGGCTCCGCGGCCCGCCACAGCCTGCCGCACTACTTCACCCCAGGACTGCTCGGCGAGGTCCTTGATGGCGGCCAGGATGTCCTGCGGCGGCAGGGAAAGGTCCAGCGGGTACTCCACAATATCGATGTCCGTATTGAGGATCCGCCGCAGCTTCATCTCCCCTTGCCCGGCATACACGAGCCACGCAGTGGGAACCCGCAAGGCCGTGCAGTAGGCCAGCAGTTGGTAGTGATCGGCGTTGAGCGAGGCGCCTGCGTCACCTGCCGCCGTGTATTTGGAGTCGTAAACCACCACGGGACGTCCGCCCAGGAAATGTGCGGCATCAGGCCTGACGGTCAGACGATCGGTGTCCCGGACGGCTTCGTTGAGCAAGGCCCCGTATTGCAGGCGCATCTCTCCCGGGTGGGAACTCATGGCCTGGCGCAGGGCCGTGCCCACGAAGTTCTCGAACACTTTGGCCATGTCCACCACGAAGGACGCTGTTTGCTGCTTGCCCTCTCCTGCCTCGGCGGAGGCGTTGCGCAGGATCACTTCGGCCAGGCGAAGCACCGCGTGGTACCGCAGGTTCATCCTGCTAGCCTTCCACGGCGGCAGGGGCGCGCCGGCCTGGAGGCGGGTGACGGCGTCGAGCTTTCCCTTGAGCTGCCGCAGGCGGCTCTGGACGTCGGCGCGGACGCCGGGCACCTTGGTCATGCGCTCCAGCGCGGCGCGGAGGATGCGGTTCTCGGCGATGTCCTCGGTGAACTCGTCGTAGGAGACTTCCAACGGGACCAGCATGCCGGGGCGGCGCGAGATCTGGTCCGAAATCCGGATCCGGCCCTTCACGGTGCGCAATGATTCGTCCACGGTCAGGTATCCCTGGAGGACCCCGCGGCTCAAGGCACGGTCGGCCAACTGTGCCAGGGATTCGGCGAGCGCACTCCACAGGTCCGGGTGCTCCACCGCTTCCACCGAGTGGTCGCCAAAGCCTTGGTCGCCGGCGTAGCTCAGCAGGAAAAGGAGCCGGTTCAAGCCCAGGCGGTCCTTGGGCCGCACCTCCAGCTGAACTGTCGAGGTGCGCACGGAGCCCACCTTGCCGGCCGGTTCGATCCGGTAGAGCCCCATGCCCATGGGCGAGGTCTTGGCCAGGCCGCTGGCGTTGATGAACGCTGCCGACTCGGGATCCAGTTTGTCCACCACGCCGCGCGACAGTTCGTCCATGACGATGTGCCGTGGCCCGGTCAGCCTGCCCTGGCCCCGTTTCGCCACGGCCGCCGCAGCGCTCGAAGGCGGCCGCCCCGGGCGGGGTGGGATGGCCTTAGCGGGCCGCAAGTCGTCCCAGCAACTGGTCCAGGCCGAAGCGCTCTTCCAGCTGAGCGCGGTTCAGTTGGCCGTGGTAGTGCTCCTCAAGGAGGGGCATGAGCTCGTACTTCCAGATCCTGCGCAGGCCCGTGGGGTTCTGGGCAGCGTTCTTCATGAAGTAGGACGGCCCGATCATGAGGTCCCGGTCCCAGTCGTCGATGGCCTCGTTGAGGGCGTCCAGGAGGTCCGCGTTGAGGGTGTCCAGCCCGCGGGCTTCGAGGAAACGGCGCAGGGAGCCCTTGACCGGTTCCACGTTGGGGTGGAGCTCAATGAACGCAAAACGGCGGCGGATGGCCGCATCCATCATGGCGATGGAGCGGTCCGCGGTGTTCATGGTGCCGATGATGTACAGGTTGTCCGGCAAGCTGAAGGGCTCGTTGGGGCTGTACTGCAGGTAGATGCGATCGTCCCGGTACTCGAGCAGGAAGTACAGCTCGCCGAACACCTTGGCCAGGTTGGCCCGGTTCATTTCATCAATGATGAGGAAGTACGGCTTGTGGGAGTTCTCCGGTTTGGCGGCTTCTTCGGCCAGCCTCCGCAGCGGCCCGGCCACGAGCTTGAACGACACCTGGCCGTCGTCGGTCTTGTCCGGGCGGTAGCCCTCAAAGAAATCCTCATACGCGTACGACGGGTGGAACTGCACCAGCTTCACACGTTCGTCCGTGCTGTCTCCGGCGAGCTCAGCGGCAAGGTGCTTGGCCAGGTACGTCTTGCCAGTGCCGGGCGGACCATAGAGGACCAGTTGGCGGTTCTCTTCCAGGAGTTCGGCGATTTCCTTGAGCGGCTCGAGGTCCATGTGCAGCGAAGCAGCGAACTCTTCCGTCAAGGGCCGGAAACCCTGCTGCACGACCTCGACGGTGGCAGTGGGGGGCGCTTCATCCTCGCCATCGGTTTCGGCTTCCACAGGGAGCAGTTCCTGGAGTGCCTGGATCACCCTGGTGACGTCCACAATGATGCCTGGGGTGGACAGCTGCCGCTGGGCGTGGCGCGGCAATTCGGTGATGGCGTAGCTGTCGTCGAACCAACGGACCTTGCGGCGGATCCGGCGGTTGTCCTCATCCGGTTCACCAAGGACCACCCCAACGCGCACGCGGCCGCCGTTCTGGTAGAGGGTAAGGTCGCCGGGCTTCATGACGGTGAGGAAGGCGAAGACGGCGGTCTTGGTATCCTCGCGCTCTACGTAGCCAAGGTGCTTGCAATCTTCGTCGACGGCATGCTGGACCACGCCGGCGGTGACTCCGGCGTCCAAGGAACGGAGGTGTTCCACGTCCAGCGTGGCCTTTTCTTCGCCGAGCCATCCGGCGAGGAGGTCGGCATTGTCGTGGTGCGTGCGCAGGAGCCACGACCGGCGGCCCGGGTCGCCCACCTTGCGCCACTGGCTCACGAGCTGGCGGGAGTACCAGTCGATCCGCTGACCGGCCTGCTCATCCAGGTGGAGCCGGATGCGGTGGATGTCCGCAGTGATGTCTTCCTCGGTGTCGCCGTCGGCCCCGCCCACCAACGATGCGAACGCGTCACGGATTTCCCGGCGCTCCACGTCGGCCACCACGGGCTCGAAGTAACTGGGCCAGACGAGGTACTCGATGCTGCGCCGGAGGGCGGGCTGGTCCTGGGGTGTTCCGACGGCCAGCTCGTGGAACTTCAGGGGATCGGACAGGGCCTCGCTGATGGTCTCCGTGCTTTGGCTGTCCACGTGCTCCACGAAGCGGCACAGCCACACCAGGTGATCCCAAATGGTCCAGTTGAACTCAGCCGTGCGGTCCCGGATCACGCCGTGGTCCGTCATGCCCTCATAGAGCTCTTCGGGCAGCGCGACTGCAGGCTCCACCCACGAGGCGGCCTCGGCAACACGCGCGCGCTTGACCCGGAGCGACTTGACCTCGTGGGCCAAGGGCAACGACTGCAGGAACAGCAACTCGACCGCCAGCAGCTTGGCCTCGCGGGAAGCGCCCTCGAGGTTCTGCCGCAGGTTGGTCATCATGGGCGCCTTGGAATCCGCCACTCCCCGTTCGAGCCGCTCCAGCAGTTCGCGGGCCGCATCCGCCGTCCACGTCAGCGTCCGCCCATCCAAGGCTGACGGTCTGCCTTGGAGGGCCGGACTGAGCACGTACCACGCCGCGTCCTCGATCTCCTTGGAGATTCCGGGGGCGCGGTCAATGGCAGGCATCACGGAGGGGGTCACCATGCCAACTTACCTTGTTTGCTTTAAGTCGGCATCTGGATATCCACAGGCCCTCAGCAGAGTTGACCGACTGACGAGTATGGGAATTGAGAGCATTCGAGCTGAGATTGACGAGTTGGACCGGCAGATCGTTGGGTTGGTTGCCCGGCGGCAGCAATGGGTGGTGGAGGCCGGCAAGCTCAAGGCGAATCGCGCCGCAATGGCGGCCTTTGGGGAGCAACCGCGGGCAACATGTCCCGGCGCCCGGCACGGCAAGATCCCGGGAGCTTGATGTCTCCGCTGGTGACCCTGCGTCCGAGCTCACCCTTCGGGTCACGCACCAGTCCGATCACGGGCGACATCGGAGAATTTCATACAGGACAGGACTACGCCGCGGCCTGTGGCACGCCGGTGCATTCTGCAAATGAAGGAACCGTGCGCGAGGTTGGCTGGCATCCCTGAGGCGGAGGAAACCGGGTGGAAATAGACCACGGCAACGGCCTGGTCACCACCTACAACCACCTGCAGTCCGTCGCAGTGCGCAAGGGAGAAGCCGTCTCAACTGCTGACGTTGTGGGGCTCGTTGGCTCCACGGGCTCGTCCACCGGTTGCCATCTGCATTTCGAAACCGTTCTGAACGGCACGTTGACAGATCCAGCCGGGTGGAGTCTGATCGCGCTGACACTCCAGACTTCTGTTAGTGCTCTGCGGCTGATCAGCTTCGAACCGCAAACAGGTACGACGCCGGCATGGAACCAGCCGCAATGGTCGCTGAGTACCGCGCTGGTAAATCAACAGACGCCAGTTGCCGCACTTGGGACTCGGCCGCCGGCACCAGCACCCGCTTCGCTGGCCACAGAGGCACTGGCACCGCTCGCACCGCCGACCACACCGCCTGCGTCTGTTCCGACGTCACCTGTTCCGACGTCACCGCCAACAACGCCGCCAACCACCGCACCCCCAACCGCCACCCCGGTTGCGCCGGTAACGCCAACGGCACCGCCAACCACGGAACCGCAAACCACCACGATTTCCCCCACCGCCGCCCCGGTTGCGCCGGTAACGCCAACAGCGCCGGATGTGCCAATCACAGCACCCACTGCTCCACCAACTGCGGAACCGGAACCCGTCGCACCGCCGCCAGCCCCGCCTGTTTCAGAACCGGCTAGTCCGCCTGCTGTAGAGCCGATTTCTCCAACCGTTCCACGGACGGAGCCTGCCGAGCCTACTACCGCGCCAGTCCCGACTGCATCCGCGGTTGCGGTGCCGTCGGCGAACTAGCTGCCGTCGCGCAGGTTCTCGGGTGGTGTCTCCGAGAATTCGATGCTGTCGAATCGTGCTTCACAACTGTCGCCCATGGGTGCCTGCGACATGAACCCAACACGGATTGCTTTGTCCGTGTCCAGCCGGAACAGACGGACAAAGGACCAGTCCTGCCCGTCCTTTGACGAGTGGAAAGCCCAGGCGGGACCCACCCGACTGGCCCGCAAGTAGACCCAGAGGCCGGTCACCACCGGACCGTTCGAATCGTCCGAGTAGGCGTTGGTCACCACGCTGACCACCATGGCTTCCCCTTGCGGGGAGTATTCGAAGCAGAGCTTGGCCCAGTGGTCGTTGTCCGCCCACAAGGCCAGCACACCGGCGTCGAACGTTGTACGCGGCGAGGCAACCATAACTCTTGCCGACAGCGAGAAGGACGTGGGTGCCGTGAATGCCAGGGCTGAGGCCCGGTGCTGCTGTTCTCCCCCAAGCGAATCGTTGGACCAATCGACGCCGGGTGCGGCCGTAAGCGTAAGTGTTCCCTCAGCTTCGTCGTAGCTTGCGTGGCTGGGCGATGACGTCCACTCAACGGGCGGAAGTCCAGCTATTTCGGGAATCAATACGTGCTCCTTCACTCGTCAGACAGGACATTTCTCTGCAACTTTTGCACACTCAACCCTCGCAGCAACGCTGAGATATGGGGCTGGACGCAAAATGGTCCAGCTCCACCAAGGAGCCGGACCAACAACGCGACTATTCGAACAGCGACAACGTCAGGTTGGCGGTGTAATCGCCGGGCGCGACCGTGGCAGGCGTACGCAGGAACAGACCTGCGGTGGCTGTCCACTGACCTTCCGGCGCAATGGCCGCAGAGTCAAGGGCCAGCGCGAGCAACTCTTTGTCCACCAAACCCACTGCGTTCGGACCGGAATCCATGACCGTCTCGACGACGTCGCCCTCGGCCACCTGGCCGGATTCACCGCCGTCGATCAATGACGGCGACCATCCCAGGTGGCCGGCACCGATTGCGGGCTGCCCTGTGGCTCCGGCGAAGTCCGTGGACGACCCAATGACGTACCAGCCGGCGCCAGCCGGGATCTGATCAGGCAGGCGGGTATCAGTCACGGTTACTGTCGGCAGCGAGCCGGTGAACTGGCGGACGGTCGGCGTGGAGCCGGTTTCAGTCAGCGTTGTGGTGGTGCCTGCCACGCTCATGGCCAGGATTCCGGGCTCGTCGATCTGGGCAATCGCGACATTCACATCGACGTCCTGGTCGCCATGGTTTTCTTCAGCCATGGCGGCTCCGGCCACGCCTGCCAGCAGGGCAGTGCCTGCGGCCGCTGCCGAGATTCTCGCGATCAAATTCGCTTTGCTCATCGTTTTGCTCCTTGGTACGGGGGATGCGGGAGATTCATATCCAAGTGTCGGTAAAGGAAAACGCCAAGGGCGGACTCCGTGCTCGTAATACGGAATCCAGTTCGGCGGAACTTCACCCTCCCTCGCCCGAAAAGTCGGTTGCCTCGAGGTTGGGTAAGCAAGCTGGTCGACGCGCGGCTGTGCGCATTCAAGCAGCAGGTGCGGGCAAATCCATGCATCCATTATCTGGAATGTTTACGTAAACTTATACGCATTTAGGCCATTCGACAAGAGCCTAAGCACGCTTCCGTTGGATGGCGGGGCGCTCCCGACCGACGAGCAGGAGGGCCATGCCGGTCCCTCCGCAGAGCCCCGCAGCAATGAGGGCTCCCATGGGGTCGATGCCGGTGGTGGGGAGTCCGCCGGTACCGCACTGACCGCCGCATTGAGCTCGTGGCGCAATCTCAACGTTCAGCTGGATATCGGAGCCGTTGATCTCCGAGGCCCAACTCGGCGTGAAGCCGAGTGCGAAACTAAAAGCCACAAGGACGCATGACAACAGGATCCTGGCCGATTCCGCCGAGCGAAAGCGGACAAATCTTCGGCGGACCCTCGTGGAGCGGGCTTTGCTTCGCACGCTTGGCCGCACGGCCAAGCGGGGGACCGTTCCACTAGTCGTCACTCTTTAATCCATCCGCTGAGAATGCTGCATGTTCACGTGAACATGCAGCAGGTTTACGTAAACACAACCGCGATTACGCCCCGATGTCAAGGGCTCAGGCGTCCTGCTTCTCATAGGTGTAGCCGTAGGGCACGTCCGGTGAGAGTTCCACCGTGTAGGACGCATAGTCCAGCCGCGTGACCAGGATCCCGCAGCGGCCCTCAACGCGCGCACGCTGCTCCGCGGCCTGGATGGCGACGTTGAGGTTGTTCTCCATGGTGGACTTGCTGGTGGCGGTGATGGTGGCCAAAAGTTCAGGCGCCTCGATCATGATGTTCCTTCGAAATAGTGCGTTGCAGTGCTAATGGGTGGATAACGTCTGGTTCCCGGCTGCCGCCCAGGCGCTGGCGATCATGTCCCGGAGCGTATGCCTCGGTTCCCAAGCGATGTCGCGGCGTGCCAGTTCGCCGGAAGCGACGATCCGGGCAGGATCGCCGGGCCGGCCTGCGCAAATTTGTGGAGCAAACTGAATCCCGGTCACAGAGGCCATTTCAGTCATGATCTGGCGAACTGATACCCCGGTACCGCTGCCCAGGTTGTAGACCGGCTCCAGGTCAACGCCCTCTTGGAGTTTCCGGGCGGCTTCCACGTGGGCCGCGGCCACATCAGCAACGTGGACGTAGTCCCTGACGCAGCTGCCGTCCGGCGTGGCGTATGCCGTACCAAAGATCTTTGGCGTTGCGCCATCCTTCAACGCTTGGAAGACCAGGGGGAACAGGTTGTGCGGGCTGACATCCACCACGTCAGGGATCCCGGATCCCACCACATTGAAGTACCGGAGCGACGTATGCCGCAGCCCCGTTGCCCGCGATTGGTCTGCGATGAGCCACTCACCAATGAGCTTGGATTCGCCGTAGGGAGATTCCGGCCTCGTTGGCGTGGATTCGGTCACCAAATCCACGTCGGTGTTCCCGTACACGGCGGCACTGGAGGAAAAGACGATCGCCCTCACAGAGGCCGCTTCCATGGCAGCCAAAAGGTTTCCCGTACCGGTCACGTTCTGGAAGTAGGTGTGAAGCGGCCATTCAACCGATACCCCGGCGTACTTGAATCCCGCCAAGTGGATTACGCCTGATACGTCGTGACGTTCGAATACTTCTTTGAGGAATTCGGTATCCAGCAGTGATCCCTGCTCGAATGTTGCGCCGTCCTGAATGAATCCGCGCTTGCCGCTGGACAGGTCATCGATGACAACCACATCGTGGCCGTCGTCCATGAGTGCTTGGGCTACGTGGGAGCCGATGTAGCCGGCTCCTCCTGTTACTAGCCATGCCATGGTCAGTTCTCTCCTCTGTGGTGGTTGCCCTCTGCGCGATGGATCCGGTGTGAAATACCCCAGGTTGAGGTCCATTCCTCCCCCGGTTCAAGCCAGCGCAAGCCGGCCCCGGAGTTGAACGCGTTGGGCAGCGCCGTCATGGGTTCCACCGCTACCGCGGTCCGATGCCCTCCTGCTGGATAGCTCGTGGTGGTGTACACCTGCGCGTACTGGTAGTTGGCATCGCCCCAGACCTCCACGGCGTCTCCGTTGGGCGCCTCCAGGAGGTGTCGGTACATTCCGTCCGGCGCCGGGGTGAGATCCAGGAATGCTGTGTCCAGTTGCAGCCAGCCCACCTTGGGTCCTGCGGACAGATCCATGGGTGTCCCGGAGACGGGGGCCGTGCCCACGGGATTCAGACGCTCATCCACCACCACATAGGAGGCAGCGTTGATGGTCAGGGAAACGTCCTGCATGGGCGTAGCCCCAACCCGCACGTACGGGTGTGAACCAATGGCCGCTGGGGCGGGCGCGGCTGACTTGTTGGTCAGCGCGTGGGTGACCGTCAGCCCCTGCGGGGATACCGAATACGTGGTCTGCACGTCCACAGCGAACGGATAGCCTTCGCTCGGGTAGATCCGAACCTGCAGCGTCAGCTCGCTGCCGGACCGGTGAACCAGCGTGTGGGGACGGAGCTTGACCAGACCATGAATCGCGTTGCCGCGCTCGGGTTCGCTGATGGCCAGCTGGAGGTCTTTCCCGTCATGGGACCAGCGCCCATCCCGGACCCTGTTGGGCCAAGGAATGAGGATCTCGCCCTCACAATGTTTGGGGAGACCGAACTCGGGAAACTCCTCGATCAACGGCTCGCCGTCCACTGTGAGGCTGCGAATGGTGCCGCCGAGCTCAGTGATGACTGCCGAGACCACGTGGCCATCCGTCCCCGGTTCCGCGGAAATCCGGAACTGCCGGCCGGTCGGCGCGGCAATTCCTGTCCTTGTTGCTTGAGTCAGTGGCATCTCAGAACTCCGTGTGGCCCAGATCGTGGCTGGCCACGAAGGAAACGGTGCTGCGGGTGGCTGCTTGGAGTTCGAGCACGGTGATGGTGTTGCCGTGCTTCCGCAGGAGGGAGCCTGGAACGTAAAGCGTGGCCTGCGGTCCTCGGGACCAGTACCGTCCTAGGCAGAAGCCGTTGACCCACACCACTCCTTTGGTCCAGCCCTTGGTGGAAAGGAAGGTATCGCCACCGCCGGGGAGGTCAAAAGTCCCATGGGCAAAGACCGGCCCGGACACCGGCATGTCAGGAAGGGAGGGTTGTTCCTCCAACGCCTCTGAGAGCGGGATTACGTCGTCGAGTTCCAAGGGAAGGATGTCCCAGTTCCAGAAAGTTTCTCCGTTGATCCGGGCATTCCCGATCAGACCCTTCGACTCCCCCAAACGGGGACCGTAGTTCACGCGTCCTTGGTCCTCCACGAGGATTTCCAGAGTGCCAACCGCGTCATGGGGCAGCGCCAGGGACCTTTCATGGTGATCCCGGGAGAGGATTCCCACCGGCACCCTGTTCAGAAAGACCTGCGCCCTGTCACGTACTTCGTCGAACTCCAGCACAGAAGGACCGGACACTTCGATTCCTCTGCGGTAGAGAGTGAAACCGGAGTAGTGGCCCAGCTCGTCGTGGGAGCGGATTCCCTCGTGCGAGGTCCACTTCCCGAGCCGGTCCAGGCAATCCCACAGCGGCAGTGATTGCGTCAGATTTACGGACAGTACCGAGCCAAGCTGGGGCGGTGCAGGAACGTCGTCGTCGTCGAGGTGTGTGTATTTGGAAATGACCTCTCGGAAGGCCCAGTACTTCGGCGTCGGGTTTCCGGCTTCGTCCAACGGGGCGTCATAGTCGTAGCTGGTGACGATCGGCTGGTAGACGCCTTTGTCATTTGCGCCGTTGGTGAATCCAAAGTTGGTGCCGCCGTGGAACATATAGATGTTCACTGATGCGCCAAGCTCCAGCAGCACCTCCAGATCGTTGGCGGACTGCTCCACGGTGGTGGTGTGGTGGTGGGCGCCCCAGTGATCGAACCAGCCCACCCAGAATTCAGAGCACATGAGGGGCCCGGTGAGTTGGTGGCGGCGAAGTGTTTCAAGCCGCTCTGCTGAACGGGAACCGAACGAGCCTGTTTTGTGCAGTTCCGGCAGGCTGCCGTTGGCCAGCATGTCGTCCTGGGGCTGGTCAACCGTGGTGAACGGGACGGTCAGACCAATTTCACGGTTGACCTTCACGAGCTTCTCCAGATAGAACCGGTCGGCACCGTAAGCCCCGTATTCGTTCTCGATCTGGATCAGGATGATCGGGCCGCCGGCATCTATCTGACGCGGAACCAGGATGGGCGCGAGTTGCTCGAGATACTCGGTGAGGGCTGCCATGTAAACGGGATCATCGGCTCGGATGGCCGCAGCGCCGCGGTCAAACAGCCAGGCGGGAAGGCCCCCGTTGTCCCACTCCGCACAAATATATGGCCCAGGGCGAACAATCGCGTGCATCCCTTCGGCGGCCACCAGGTCCAGGAAGCGTCCTAGATCCAAGCCATCCGAGGTGTCGAAAACCTCCGGGGATGGAGCGTGGGCGTTCCACGGAACGTAAGTCTCGATGGTGTTGAGCCCCATTTGCCGGGCCTTCCGGATACGATCCGCCCACTGATCCGGATGGACGCGGAAGTAGTGCAAAGCGCCGGAGAGAATCCGATGGGGCTGACCGTCGAGCATGAAGTCCTGCTCGCCGATGGTGAAGGTTGGCATAGGGGAAATCCAATCTGGAATGGTGGAGCGGGGTCCAGGGCCCAGGGGGTGACCCTGGACCCGCGCCACGTCTTACTTGGTGGTAACGGTGAAGCCTTGCTGCTGGCCGTACTTGGCCGTGGCGTCCTGCCAGGCTTTGAGGCCAACATTTAGATCGCCCTTGGAACCGTAGGCCTGGCCAACGGTGTCGCTGTAGATGCTGTTGGCGTAGGTCTGGAACGGAAGGTAGCTCCAACCCGGAACCACGTCCTTGGAAGCCTGAACCAGGACCTCGTTGATCTTCTGGCCGCCGAAGTAGGCGTTTTCAGCGTTCAGGAACGATTCGCTCTCAAGATCAGCCTTGGTGGAGGGGAAGCCACCGTTAGCAGCGTGGATCTTGGATCCTTCAGGGCCGTTGGCGAACTGGAGGAAGCCGTAAGCTGCAGCTTTGTTCTTGCTCTGCTTCAGTACGGCGTCGCCACCGCCACCGTTCTCAGCCGTTGCTGCTGCGCCCTTCTCGTAGGTCGGCATTGGGGCTACCCGCCACTGACCGCTGGCGCCTGCCGCACCCGATTCGAGGTTTGCGGGCATCCATGCGCCGATGATCAGCGTGGCGATGCTTCCGTCCGAGAGGCCCTTGTACCATTCGTCGCTCCAGCTGGTGACGGGCGAGAGGAGATCGTTCTTGAGCAGCTGGTTCCAGGTGCCGGTCCACTTCTTGGCGCCTTCATCCTGGAGATCAACGGCTACTTTGGTGCTTCCGTCCAGCGTGTAGGGCTTGCCGCCGGCCTGCCAGATCATGCTGGTGGTGAAACCGGCATCGCCGGTGTCACTGGTGATGTATGCCTTGGGATCCGCAGCGTGGAGCTTCTTGCCGGCTTCAACGTACTCATCCCACGTGGTGGGGATGCTGATGCCGTGCTTTTCGAAGACGTCCGCACGGTAGAACATGGCCATGGGGCCGGAGTCCTGCGGGAGGGCGTAAACGCCACCGTTGAGGTTCACGGACCCCCATGTGGACTCGGTGTAGTTGTCCTTGAGTTCCTCGGCGCCGAATTCCTTCAGGTCCACCAAAGCGTCGGACAGCGCGAACTGGGGCAGGGCGTTGTATTCGATCTGTGCAACGTCCGGAGCACCGCTTCCGGCCTTAACCGCGTTCTGCAGCTTGGTGTAGTGGGCGTTGCCCGTTCCCACGTTCTCCAGGTTGACGTGGACCTTGGGGTACTTGGCCTCGAAGGCCTCTACGATCGGCTCGAGCTGCGGAGCCCAGCCCCACACCGTGAGGGTGGTCTCCGTGTCCAGCGCCTTGGCGATGTCCTCGGCACTGGCGCCTTCGGCCCCGGCGTTTGCGGTGGTTCCGGAGCTGCTGCAGGCGGAGAGGCCGCCTACCAGGAGGCTGGCCGCCAGGGCGGCAGTGGCCACCCGCCGGAAGCGATGGTTGTTCTTCATTGAATGAGTGCCTTTCAGATGCGATGTGGGAGATGCACGACGGCGGAAGGTCGCCGTCGTCGGGCCTTGTTACTTGACGCTTCCGGCAGACAGTCCCGACTGCCAGAAGCGCTGGAGGAAGAGGAACGCCCCCACGATGGGCACGATGGTGAGCAGTGATCCGGTGATGACGAGGTTGTAGATGGCCTCGCCTCCGGCCGTGGTCGCTTGGGCGTTCCAGCTGTTGAGCCCCACGGTGAGCGGGTACCAGGTTGATTGGCTCAACATGATCAAGGGGAGGAAGTAGTTGTTCCACGTGGCCACCACGGTGAACAGGAGGACGGTGATGAAGCCCGGTGCCAGCATTCTTAGCGAGATGGTGAAGAAGGTCCTGAACTCCCCCGCCCCGTCCATGCGGGCTGCCTCCAGTACTTCCGTTGGTACGGACTCGATGGCGTAGATCCACACGAGGTAGAGCCCGAACGGACTGATCAGGGACGGAATGATGACGGACCACGGGGTGTTGGTGAGCCCCATTTGGCTGAACATCAGGAAGGTGGGGACTGCCAACGCCGTGCCTGGAATAGCCACGGCACCGAGAACAACTGCGAAGACGCCACGCTTGCCGGGGAAATCAAACTTGGCCAGTCCATAGCCGGCCAGGGTGGCAAGGAACGTAGCCCCGCCGGCACCCACCACCACGTAGAGCATGGTGTTGGCAAGCCAGCGCAGGAATTCGCCGTCGTTGTAGGTCAGGGTGCCCACAATGTTGTCCCACAGTGCGAAGTCCCCGGAGAACCACAGGCCGAACGAGCTGAAAAGGGAGGTTTGCGTCTTGGTGGAATTGACCACGAGCCAGAACAAGGGAAGAAGTGCGTACACGGCCATGACCCCCATCAGGATGGTGAGCAGAACGGACGAGCGCTTCCGGGTGACGCCGTGGCGCCGGGTATTCAACCTAGGCGCAGGTGATCGCCGGGGCCTTGCCGCCGGTGTCGGTTTGGGCGAGATATCGCTGGAATGGGCTGGGCTCAAACGTACGGACATGGGCTAGGCATCCTTTCGCGAGCCGGAGATTTGGACGACGTAGGCGACCACCACGGTGAGGACGCCCATGATGATGGAGATCGCCGCGGCGTAATTGAACTGCTGCCCTGCGAACGAGAGGTTGAAGGCATACATATTGGGCGTGAAGTAGGAGCTGATGGAGTTCGGCGCCAGCGCCTTGAGGATGTTCGGCTCGTTGAACAACTGGAAGCTGCCAATGACCGAGAAGATGCTCGCTATGCCGATTGCGCCGCGGATGGACGGAAGCTTGATGCTCCGGATCACCCGGAACGTGCCTGCTCCGTCAAGGTTTGCTGCTTCGTACAGTTCCGCAGGGATGACCTTCAGTGCCGAATAGAAAATCAGCATGTTGTACCCGGTGAACTCCCAGGTGTTGATGTTTCCGATCGAAGCGAGGATCCAACTGGAGGAGAGGGGCTCGGCAAGGTCCAGCCCGAAGAAGTCGTTGATGCTGCCGAACAGGCCAAACCGCGGGCCGTAGATGAATCCCCACATCAACGTGGCCACTACTGCGGGGACTGCGTATGGGAGGAACACCGAGATACGGAAGAACGACGACGCGCGGAGACGGCCGCTGTCCAAGGCCAAGGCTGCGAACAGGGCCAGGAACAACATGATGGGAACCTGAACCACCAGGAAGACCGCCACCCTGATCACGGAGTCCCAGAACTGGGGGTCCCCGAGGGCCTGAAGATAGTTGGCTCCCCCAACGAACTTGTCGCCGCCCACCATTTGGTTCTGGAAGAGGCTCAAGTAGAACGCGTAGAGCACGGGCGCCACGAATACCAGCAGGAACACAGCCATGAACGGGCCAACGAATGCCCACCCCATCCATCGTCCTGCGCGTTTCCGGGTTCGGACCAAGGGTAGGGCGTCGGCCACGGGCGACGTCGTTGTCATGATAGTTTCTTCTCTTCTCACTATGTTTACGCAAACATTCTTGAAAGAAGATTAGCATGTTTAGGTGAACATACAAGGGGATGCAACGGAGAATCAGAACCCGGTCGACACGACGAGGGGCAGCGGTCCGCCTCCGCTCAGAAACTCCCGCGCCCTTCGTGGCCCGTCAATAGCGGATGTAGCGCGGACAGCCGGCGTCTCCGCCCAAACTGTGTCCCGCGTATCAAACGGACTGACGAATGTTGAAGAAAAGACCAAGCAGCGGGTTCTCGATGCCATGAAGCAACTGGGCTACCGGCCCAATAGGGCCGCCCGGGCGCTCAAGAGCGGCCAATTCAAATCCATCGGCGTCATTCTGTTCAATCTCTCGACCCATGGCAACCGGCGTACGTTGGATGCCATTGCCACTGCCGCGTCACAGGCGGGCTACTCGGTGACCCTGATACCCCTCCACGATCCCACCACAGGAACAGTGACAGGTGCCTACAACCGGCTCCGCGAGCAGGAGGTGGATGGGGTGGTCATCATCTTCGAAGCACACCTGTTCGATCGCGAGGACATGACCTTGCCAGAGGACCTTCCCGCCGTTGTCATCGACTCCACTCCCGGGTCCGGGTATCCCATGGTTGACACGGACCAGGCTGAAGGCGCCCGGATTGCTACCAGACACCTCTTGGATCTTGGCCACCAACAGGTCTGGCACATCGGGGGGCCAGTATCCTCCTTTTCGGCCATGCATAGGGAAAAGTCCTGGCGACGGACACTGGACGAGGCAGGCATCCAAGCGCCCACTGTCTTCCATGGCGATTGGTCCACCGAATCCGGCTATCAGGTGGGAATGGAAATGGGCCGAAACCGCGAAGTCACGGCAATCTTCGCTGCGAATGATCAGATGGCCCTTGGGGCAATGCGAGCTCTTCATGAACTTGGACGCCGCATACCGGAGGATGTCAGCATCGTGGGATTCGATGACCTCGAGGAATCCATGTCCTTCTGGCCTCCCCTGACCACCATCCGTCAAGACTTCCATTCGGTGGGCCGGCTCAGCATAGAAAAGCTGCTTCAGCAGATCGCCGGAAACAGTCCGGCCAGCGGCGTCACAACCGTGCCAACGCGCCTCGTGGTGCGCAAAAGCACGGCCACACCGGCCCGTTAAAGCCCGCCGACTCACTCGTTGCGCCCGATACGACACTGACGGAGCCGGCCGGGAGGACTGCAGCGCGGCTGTTGAAAGCGATCGAAGCGCTCGTTCCCGGTGCTACCGAGGCAAAGGACTTGGATCCGTAGGCAGTATTCACTGCGATGGTCAGCGCCTCGGCCGTGATGTTCTGCAGGGAAACCGTCAGGTAGGCCCTGTTTCCGATGCATCGCATGGCGGTGGTGGCCGAGTGCGTGGGCGGGTTACCGGCTTCCCCGGAGTTGGCGGCACTGACAATGAGCCAGCTCAACTGCACATCAGAGGAGCGCATCTTGCTGAGTGTGAAGGTCAATTCGCCATTCTCGGCAACGGTGACATCGCCGTAGACCACGGTCTGGTTCTCCGATGAGTAGTCATGGTCGGCTTCGCGGACCTCGTTGTTAATGGTCACCTTGGCGCCGCGATTATCCCAAGGCCAGGGATCTGCGTACCCCGCGTGAACCGTGTACTTACCCGGCTGAAGGTTTCCGAAGCGGTAGCTCAGGTCCCGGCTGGACACCGCGTACCGCAACGTTGAGAACATGTCTCCGCTGGATGCGCCGCTGCTCCCACTGCCGGAGCTTTCGTATCCCCAGGGCGCTCCGCTGATTGGGTCTGTACCGAAGAGCTGATCGGCCGCGCTGTTGAGGAGACCGCCGTCAAGGGCAGCCGCCCCGGTCAACGAGAGCCAGTCAGATGTCTGCTGTCCGCCGGCGTTGACCACATAGCGGATGTCGGACGCCTCGATCGCGTCGTGAAGGCCCACCGCGTCCACGGCCCAGAAGGAGCTGTTCTCTCCCGTGTACCGGAACCGGAACTGCGCCGTCGTGGCTCCTGCGGGCACTGTGAAGGGCAGTTTCTCCACCGTGTTCGTAGCCGTGGAGTAGCTCTTCAGCGTCTGGGTGGCTCCGGTATTGAAGGTTACCGTGACCGTGGCTGACTGCGGGCCGTCAATGGCGTAGTTGGTGGCGTAGCTCAGGCTCGCGCGTCGCAGGCCGTCAACGGCAAAGGCGGGGCTGACCAGCGTTGAGTCAAACTGACCGGACTCGTGCTGCTTGTCGTCCCATTCGTCCGAGTCAGCCACCGCGATCACGTCGCGGCCACGTACCGTGGTTTCACGGCGCTGATCGCGATCGGACGCTGTCCAGAAGTCATCCGTGGCAAAGGTCCACCCCCGCCATTCCGCAGTCCCACCGGTGGGCATCGCCGAGTTGTCGATGGACCACCCCTCAGGCGTGGTCTTGGTCCACCCGAGAGTGCCCGCGGGGATCGCGGACTCATCGACGCCGGGCTGCAGCACTGGGCGCAGGGAGTCGAAGGCGTCCGAGGTGAGGTTGCCAATGGATGTTCCGTCGAGATTCCACTCGGACTTCGCGGGCACGCCCGCGGCGGCCATCATGGTGGGGGCAACGTCCACAAGCTTGGCATCATAACGGGTGACGTTGGCGGCGATTCCCTTGCCAACCATCGTGGTGAATACACGCCGCTCCCCCGCGGAGCTTCCGCCGTGACCTCCCGTGGGGGTGTGACCGTGGTCGGTAGTGACAACAACCGTCCATTCCTCGTTCGCTGGGCGTGCCGCCACCGCGTCCATGACCTGGCCAATCCTTGCGTCTGCGCTGGCAAGAGCCGCGCCGTAGTCAGCCCCGCTGGTGCCCACGCGGTGTCCCGCGGTGTCCACGTCCTCCAGATAGAAGAAGAGATCGTCCACTGAGCCACTGGAGATTGCGTCCACTGTGGCTGTGGTGGTGTCCGCATCAGTGGAGAACTTGGTCCGCACGTCCACGCCCGGACCGAAAATGGTAGCGGTAATGGGCTCCCATGTTCCCATTGCCGCGGTCTTGCGCGACGGTGATGCCGTGTTGATGCGTGTGAGGTAGTCCGGGTAAGCGCCAAATTGTGGAGAGCCGAACCCGTTGTCCAGGACGTTGTGTTTGTCCGGCCAGACGCCGGTGGCGATGGATGCCCATCCCGGCCCGGACAATGGCCGCCATTGGCGAGGCATACAGGTTGCTGACCGATGTTGTGCCACGAGCACGCAACGCATCCAACCGGGGCATCTCTGCCGGGCCCAGCGAATCAAATGCTGCCCCGTCAACCCCGATAATCAGGGTCTTTGCTATCGGCGCCTCGGCGGCCATCACGGGGGCGCTGGACAAGACTGTGCCGGTGAGTAGCCGCGCCCCCCGCCCACAGACGTAGATGGTGTGCCATGGAGTGGTTCTCACGATCTCTAGGGTGCTCGTGGTGCAGCGACCAGCTGCCAGGCAGTGCCCCACCAACACCCGAAATCGTCCGCACCGACGAATGATTACGTAAACATTGAAGGATTATCGGGGCGTCATTGTCAAGAGTCGGCACCGCCGAAGAGGCGTGAGCCGCCGATCGGAATGTTCTATTTTGGTAGTTATTGTTTATTTAGGTGTAAGCTCCAGAGTTAATTGGATTGTCCTGAAGATTGGTTTCACCCGGTGGCACCGGCCGCAATATCAACGCCCAGGACACTCCTACGCCACTTCGCTTTCCCCAACGCTGTTGCCTGTCCCATGAGTTGCGATGCGCAGCACGGCGCACATTGAAGGAATAAGCCACCGATGTTTCCAACCACGTTTCCCAAGCCTCAACTCTTCCCCCCCGGCACAGACGCCCCTGCGTTGCGTTGGGGGCTGCTGGCGCCGGGATGGATAGCGGACCTGTTCGTGTCTGCCATGCACAAGCACACTGACCAACGATTCGTCGCCGTTGGCTCCCGGTCTCCTGACCGTGCGCGATCGTTCGCGGCTCAGCACGGTATTGCAAGGGCCTATGACTCGTACGAGCAACTCGTGCTGACCCCCAGGTTGACGTGGTCTACGTAGCTGCGCCGCAAAGCGAGCACCTAACGCTCGGGCGCCTCTCCGTCGCTGCCGGAAAGCACACGTTGATCGAAAAGCCGATGGCGACCACTGCCGACGAAGCCAGGGCGCTGACCGCGGCGGCTCGAAACGCCAAAGTGCTGCTGATGGAGGCGCTGTGGAGCCGCTACCTACCGCAGACTTCCGTTGTTCGCACCCTCGTCAACGACGGGTTCCTCGGGGAGGTCCGTTCTGTGGTGGCCGATCACGGTCAGGCCATTCCTGGCTACCCGGATCATCGCCTTCACCGCCGCGAATTGGGCGGAGGGGCACTGCTCGACCTCGGCATCTACCCTGTACAACTGGATTCGATGGTACTGGGTGCGCCAAAATCGATCACCGCGATCGGCGGCCTCCTCGATACCGGCGTCGATGCCTACTCCACTCTTGTGCTTGGACATGGGCATAACGTCCAATCCACTCTCACCACCAGTCTTGCCGTTCGCTCTCCGTCCACAGCAGTCATCGCCGGCACGCATGCGAGAATCGAGATAGACGGTTCCTTCTACATGCCTACCACCTTCCGCCTCGCGGGCAATGATGGTGACGCGATGGTGTGGAACGATCCCACCGGGGTGACGTCCATGGCGGGGCTGTCCTGGGAAGCGACGGCACTGGCACAATTCGTTGGCGAAGGCCGTACTGAATCACCCATCCATACTCTGGACGAGACCATCTCCATCCTCGAGACACTTGACGAAGCCCGCCGACAGCTCGATGTATTCGCACCGCTTTAAACACC
Organism: Paenarthrobacter sp. NPDC018779; assembly: GCF_044391085.1. Taxonomy (NCBI): domain Bacteria; kingdom Bacillati; phylum Actinomycetota; class Actinomycetes; order Micrococcales; family Micrococcaceae; genus Paenarthrobacter; species Paenarthrobacter sp. NPDC018779. Next base: position 70,952 of record NZ_JBIRZS010000004.1, read on the forward strand.
CGCTTTCCTACCGCCAGCGCGGAGGTCTTGGACTTCCCCGGAATGGCCTGTTCCTCGATCCATGGACTGCCCCGTTAACCTTTGGCCGCGGCTCACGCCAAGGGGCCGGAACTCGCCGAGGCCAACCTCCCGGCTGTTGCGGCACTGGAAGCCAGACGGCAACACTTGGACATATTTGTGCCAACGGGACGGAAAGTGACAGTACCTTTGTTTAGGTGAACATGGATCAGGAGAACACAAGCATCGGGACTCCGGCGGGAACGTCCAGGGAGTCACGCAAGCTCGCGGCCAAGAAGCGCGCCACCAGGGGACCGTCCATCGGGGACGTGGCAAAGGCCGCTGGCGTCTCCGCCCAGACCGTTTCCCGGGTTTCCAACGGACTCACCAACGTCGAAGAATCCACTAAGAACAAGGTCCTCGACGCCATGAAGGAACTCGGCTACAGGCCCAACAGGGCCGCGCGTGCGCTCAAGAGTGGCCAGTTCAAATCCATCGGCGTCATCATGTTCACCCTTTCCAGCTTCGGTAACATGCGTACCCTGGACGCCATCGCCACGGCTGCCTCGCAGGCTGGCTATTCCGTGACGCTCATCCCCGTCCAGGATCCCACCACCGGAACCGTATCCGGAGCCTACGAAAGGCTGCGGGAACAGCAAGTGGACGGCGTCGTCGTTATCTTCGAGGCCCATCTCCTGGATGAAGCTGACATAACCCTTCCTGAGGACCTCCCGGCCGTGGTGATCGATTCCAACGCCGGTTTCGGCTATCCCATGGTGGATACCGACCAGGCCCAGGGTGCACGGTTCGCCACGCAGCACCTGCTTGACCTTGGCCACCAACAGGTGTGGCATATTGGTGGACCCACAACGTCCTTCTCGGCCACGCACCGGGAAGAATCATGGAAGCGGACATTGGAAGAAGCCGGTATTGAGGCCCCTCCGGTCCTCCATGGCGACTGGTCCACTGAATCCGGCTACCAAATCGGCCGAGAGCTCGCGGGCAACCCGGATGTGACCGCCATTTTCGCCGCCAATGACCAAATGGCCCTGGGTGCCATGCGCGCCTTGCATGAACAGGGCCGGAGCATTCCGGAAGATGTCAGCGTTGTGGGATTCGACGACCTGGACGAGTCCACGTCCTTCTGGCCGCCTCTGACCACCATCCATCAGGACTTCTACGCAGTGGGCCGCCTCAGCATCGAAAACCTGCTTCAGCAAATTGCGGGCACGCGATCGGTAGATAATTTCACCGTTGTGCCCACCAGCATGGTGGTGCGCGAAAGCACTGCGGCTCCGCAGTCAGTGCGCGTCCGTCAGCCCGGAAAAAGCGCGTAGCTGCGGACAAGGGCTAACCCTCCCCCCCGCAGCTACGCCGTAGATTACTGCTAGCCCTTGCTGGCTCCCAAGGTAAGCCCGGCCACGAACTGTCGTTGCAGGACCAGGTAGATGATCATGGTGGGAATCAGGGTGATCATGGCACCTGCCGCAATCAGGTTGTAGTTGCTCAAGAACTGCCCCTGAAGGTTGTTAACGGCGGTGGTGATCGGCAGCCTGTCACCGCTCTGGATGAACAGCAAGGGCCAGAAGAAGTCGTTGTAGATGAAGATGACTTGCAATGTACCCAAAGCCGCGAGTGCCGGACGGCAGAGTGGCATGATGATGTTCCAGTACTGCCGCCAGATACCAGCGCCATCCACCAAAGCGGCTTCGGTCAGGTCTTGCGGAAGGGCCTTCATGTAATTGGAGAGCACGAAGGTGCAGAAGCCGATCTGGAAAGCAGTGTCCACAATGATGACGGCTATGTAGGTATTGAGCAGATTCCCGGAGTCGCTGACTGAGTACGGCAAGGAAACATGCTTGAACATCTCAAACAACGGCGCTGCAAGGACCTGCGGTGGCAGGAGATTACCGGCGGTGAACATGATCAGCAGCGTGATGTTGAACTTCCAGCTCACACGCGATACTGCGAAAGCCATCATGGACGCGAAGAGAAGCGTCAGCAGGACGGTGGGAACCGTGATCAGGATTGAGTTCAGGAAGTACTTCGAGAATCCTCCTTGGTTCCAGGCCTGGACGAAGTTTTCGAAACCGAAGCTGCCCCCGAAGCTGAAGTAGCCGTATTTGTCGGTGTCTTCTTTGGGACGGAGCGCCGTATAGAGCGACCAGAGCAGCGGTATCAGCCAGATGGCGGCCATAACGATGAGGAAGATGTGCGTGCCATAGTGGCGTTTTCCGGTCTTGCCGGTCCTGCCGGTCTGGACAGGAAGGGTGCGGGCGATGGTGCTCATGCCTCTTTCTCCTTGCCGAAGGTGCGGATGAGGTAGAAGACAATCGGTACCAAGGAAATCACCAGAAGTACCACGGCCAGCGCTGAACCGACGCCGATCACCTGTCCTTCACCGATCAGGTTTTGGATCACCAAGGCGCTCAGCAGTTCAAGACCGTTGGTGCCGCGGTTGATGACGTAGACAATGTCAAAGGCGCGGAGGGACTCAATGATGGTGATGACCACGATCACGATGTTGACCGGGCGCATTGCAGGGAAGACTACGCGGAAGAAGGTCTGAACCGCGTTGGCGCCGTCAATCGATGCAGCTTCCCTGAGGGCGGGGTCCACACCCTTCAGGCCGGCTAAGTAAAGGATCATGACGTAGCCCGCATGGCGCCATGTTGCTGCGATCATGGCAGCCCAGATGTTGACGTTCGAGTCGCCGAACCAGTCCACTGCCTGGGGTGTGCCGGCCGTCCCGAGCAGGAAGTTCAGCAGACCGCTGTCGCGGTTGTAGAAGAGCTGCCAGATGATACCGATCAATGCAAGGGAGAGCATGACAGGCGTGAAGAAGATGCTCTGGTAGATCTTACTTCCCCGGATCTTCTGGTCCAGAAGCACCGCGAGCAGAAGGCCCAGCGGCGTTGCAATCAACGCCAGGAAAGCCAGCCACAGCACGTTGTGCTGCATAGCCGGCCAGAACGGTGGGTAGTTCTGGCTTATGAACTCATAGTTTTCCGTCCCGGCTGACTTGATGTCTGCCACGTCCAGCCCGTTCCATCGGGTGAAGCTCAGTGCAATGGAGGCCAGAGTGGGCAACCAAACGAACAGCAGCTGAATGAGCGTTGGAAGGCCGACCATGATGCCAAGGACGATTTTGTCGCGACGGCTTAGGCGACGAACCCGCCCGGACTTTTTGCGCTTTCGTCCGGCATTTGCCGACGGGGCGTGTGCTGTCCCTGCGCGGGCACCGCTTGTAGGGGGTCCGCTGTTCGGGGAGGCCGGTTTTTCGGCTGTGGTACTCATGGGAATTCCTTTGGTATTCGTCGCGCGCTGGCCGGCCGCGGTGTGATCCGCGGCCGACCATTGCTCGGGAAGCCTGGCTGGTTGACCAGCAACCGTATGGCCAGAGCAGCCCTACGCTACTGGGCCGCGTAGAGCGACTTTGCCTGCGCTTCCAGGTTTTTCACATCGACGCTTCCATCCTTGATGAAGGACTGAAGAGCCGGAATCATGACGTTGTTGGCCATGGCCGGCAACGCATCGCGGTCCAGGAACTGGCTGATGTACTTCGCGTTCGCAATGGTGTCCGCACACTTCTTGTTCAGAGCAGAGTACTTGGACGTGTCAGCGCCCTTCACTGTTGCGATGTTGGAAGTATCTACGGCCGCGTAAGCGTCCTGACCTTCCGGACTTCCCATAAAGGCAAGGAAGTCGCGGGCCGCCTGATTCTCGCCACCCTTCTTCGACAGCAACAGGCCATCAATCGGAGCCTCAACGGCGTCAGTTCCTTCAACGGCGATCTCCGGGAACGGGAAGAAGTCGATGTCCGCCAGTACCGTGGGATCCGTGAACTGCTGCGTCACGAATGAACCCAAGAGATACATACCGGTCTTCTTGGCCTCGAGGGCTTTGGCTGCATCCTGCCAGGTCTGGCCCAGGGCCGCAGGGTCTTGGAACGGCAGGAGTTCCTTCCAGGTATCGAAGACGTCGCTGACCTTCTTCTGATCCCAGCTTTCCTTGTGCGCGGTGAGGTCGACGTGGAACTGGTACCCGTTGAGCCGCATGTTGATGTAGTCGAACGTTCCCATGGCCGGCCAGCCGTCCTTGTCGGCGAAGCCGATCGGAATGATTCCATCGGCCTTCATCTTGGCAGCCAGAGTGGTCAGCTCGTCGAAAGTGGCCGGAACTGCGTAGCCCTTTTCGGCCCAGAAGCTCTTCCGGTAGAAGAAGCCCCACGGGTAGTTGTAGTTGGGGACCAAGTACATTTTTCCGTCAGGGCCGGTGGAAGCCTTCTTGATGGCGTCCGAGAAATTGCCGCCGATTTTCTCCCAGACGTCGTCGACGGGAGCCAGCAGACCCTTCTCTGCGTAGTACTGCATCCGATAACCGGCAAACCAAGTGAAGGAATCGTCCGGGCTGCCCTGCAGGTAGGAGTTGATCTTGTTCTGGAAGTCGTTGTGGGGAACCACGTTGGTCACCACGTCGAAGCCCGACTTCTTCGTGAAGGCGTCCGTTACCGCCTTGTAGGCAGCGCGGGGAACCTCGTCCGATGAACCCGAGCCAAAGGTGAGGCTCTTGGATGTGGAACCGGACATGGGCGCTGAACCGCCGGTGCAGGCTGACAACATAGGGATGCCCGCCGCAGCGACTGCCCCGACCCCCAAAGTCTTAAGGAAGGTTCGCCGTCCTGGACCGGCGCCTTCCGCCGCCTGGAACGGGCCAAGATTTATAGCCATGATTACTCCTTTGGATCGTGGTTCTTCGTGAGACTGTCCAACATCTGCCGGCGCACTGTGAGACAGCTCAAGTGTGGGGCTGTGGGAGCAGAAAATTGCCTGATCTGATCAATATTCTTTGTGAATGTTCACGTAAACATCGAACTGCAAGAAGTTTACGTAAACATGAGTGCTTTTGACAAGGGTTCTTTTGCTGGTTTTCAACACTTTTTCGGGAGCACGGCTCGCACCCGGATATCAGGGCGTAGCCACTTCCCGACGCCCGGCCTCGCGGGCCTCTTCGACCAGCCTGACCAGCTCCTTCTTCCGCCGCTTGCGCCCCCAGAAAAGGCCCGCAAACAGAAGCATCAAAGCAGCAAGGACGGCTAGCTGCGGCCAGGGAATCGCCCATAACGTCACGCTTTCCTGCACGGGATCCAGCGCTTGGGTGGCCCCGTCCGGGGCAACCACCCCTTGTGACACCGTCACCGGCAAAGTCATGATGCCCAGCGGCCACACGTGAGGTACGTGGATACTGACGGTTCGACGGTCCCCGGGCAGCAATTCTAGAGTTCTGGCTTCTTCGGTCCCGGCAGCCGGCCACCGGGCGTCATTAACCATGGTGGAGGGATCCACCGACAGGCGGACGTTGCCCGTATTCTCCAGGTCAACGGTAAGGTCAGCGGATCCCGGCTCCAGGGGATTCCACGACGTATCGTAGCTCGCGGTTGCCTTCATGCTGAGCGCAGCTTTGACCTCTCCCTTGACCCGGGTCATCACACGGAACCCAACGCGGCTTTCCACGCCCAGTTGTGTCCCGTCCGAGCCGCCCTGTGAGTAGATAGAGGCAGCTATTCCCGCTGCATGATCGCCCGGTGTCGCGTTGTCCGGAACAGTCACCTTGAACGGCACGACGGCGGTACCTCCCGCCGCTACGGTGACAGTCTTGTCCATGGAGATCCAGGTACCTGCAGCAACCGACTGTTTGTCACCAGGGAGCATATTGAAGCGCCCTGTCGGAGTGAAATACCCATCGGCGGCGGTGAGGGAAAAAGTGACTTCCCTGTCGCTGAGGTTTCTGACCGCCAAATGGTCATCAACGCTCGTCCCGGAATCGAGTTCCAGTTCAACCCATGAGCGGCCGTCAGGGCCCGCTGAATCCGCAGGAGTCACGGCCCAGGTGACCGGACTATCCGTCGCATCTCCGGTGGTGGCAAAGCTGCTGGTCGCAGAAGCGAAACTCGCACAGACAACAGCTCCCACAATGCTTGCCACGATGGCGCAGCGTCGCAGAAGTCCGTAATCGGACAGTTCGAGGGTTGGGGACCTCATAAGCTGAAGATACCTCCGCCGGTACTATTCGAACAGGGACAGCGTCAGCTTGGCCACATAGTTGCCAGGGGCGACTGTTGCGGGCGTGCGGAGGAAGAGGTCAGCGTTGGCTGTCCACTGTCCTTCCGAGGCAATCGCACCCGAGTTCTGCGTCAACGCCAGCAACTCCTGGTCCACAAGACCCACGGCATTACTACCGGAATCCATCGATGTGTCCACTCGGTCACCTTCGGTCACCTGACCGGACTCACCGCCGTCGATGACTCGCGGTGCCCAGCCCAAGTGTGATGCGCTGATGGCCGGTTGTCCCGCGCCGCCGGCGAAATCCGTTGAGGTACCCAGCACATACCAGCCGGCACCGGGAGGGATCTCATCCGGAGACCGGGTATCGGTCACCGTCACGGTAGGCAGGGTGCCCTTGAACTGGCGCACAGCCGGCGTGGAACCGTCCTCGGTCAGTGCCGTGGCCGTGCCTGCGACGCTCATGGCCAGCACACCGCCGTCGACGACTTCGGTAATGCCGACGTTGACATCCACGTCCTGATCGCCGTGGTTTTGGTCGGCCATCGCCATCCCGGCGACACCCAGCAACAGCGCCGCAGCAGTGGAAACAGCTGCACCGCGGGCCAGGAATTTATGTCGGTTCACTTTTCATGCTTCTTTCACGTAAGCCCGGCAAACCGGCCGGGAAGAGAGGGTAAAAGAAGCTGGTGGCCCACCATCGGGCGGGCCACCAGCGTCAGGTTAGTTGCAGGATGCTGCGTTGTAGGCGGCGTTTGCTGTCACTGTGACGGGTTGGCCGTTCACGGTGGCTTTGGCTTCAACGGCTACGGTGCCTGCCGGTACCGAAGCGGCACGGGTGGTGAATGCGTGGACCGCGTTCTTACCCGGCTTGACCTCAGCGAAGGACTTGGTGCCGTAGGACGACGTGAAGGTGGCCTGGACCGACTTGGTGTCGTTGTTGGTCAGCTGCGCCGTCACCGTGACTTTTCCGGCAACGCACTTAGTGCTGGCCACGGCCGTGACGTTCAGCTGCGGCGCGGCCGGAACCGGGTTTGCGATCATCAGCCAGCTCAGTTGCACATCCGGCCCCCGCGTCGGTGTCAGCGAGAAGGTCAGCTTTCCATCCGTTCCCACCGTGACGTTCTGGTAGGCAGCGGACTGGTAGTCCCCGCTGTAATCGTGGTCAGCTTCAACCACAGCACCGTTGACGATTACCTTCGCCCCCCGGTCATCCCACTGTGCCCAGGGATCGTAGTACCCGGCATAGACCGTGTAGGTGCCCGGAGCGAGATCATTGAACTTATACGTCAAATCACGGCCACCTGCGGCATACCGGAGGGTGGTGAAGATGTTGCCCTCGACGGTTCCGGAGACTCCACTTCCTTCACTTTCGTAGCCCCAGGTCTTCCCCGTTGCCGGATCAACGCCATAGGGCTGGTCTGCGGCACTATTGAGTGCCGCTCCCGCCACGCCTGGCGCCGCCATCAACGCTGTCCAGTCGGCAGTTTGCTTTCCTCCGGCGTTGACTGCGTAGCGGACACCGTTCGGAACGACCGGGATAGTGCGGGTGAAGGTCCGGTTACCGAAGCCGGGAAGGGTGCCGGTAGCGGTGATGACACCAACGGTATTGGTGTTGCCGGTGACCTGCCAGGTCACAGCCTGAGTGGAGCTCCGGCCATTCTGGGTAACGGACACTGAATTGACATTGAAGCTTGCACCAACGGAAAGGCTGGTTGGCACTCCCGTGACGTTCCACGCTGCGTTGGCGTCAAGATCCTCAAGTTTCCACTCGGAAGGCGAGAGGATACTAATGGTCTTCCCGCCTTCGCCCATCTGGATGGGCAGCCAGACCATTGGCGCGGTTGCCAGTGCTTGGTCCGATCCCCCGTTCCAGCGGTCACCCATGTAGATGAACTTGCCGTTCGCCGCATCCACCGGGATCACGGACGAAGGCTGCGAGTTGTTGGAATTCCACGCCACGTCGCTGCTGAACGGATTCGGCAGCTGGGTCCATTCTCCCAGGATGCTGGTTGACGTGCCGTACTCTGAGGGATTCGGCGACCAGCCGGTGGTTCCCGAGGTGATGATGAAATAGCGGCCCTGGTACTTGAAGATAGCCGGTGATTCGCGGGATACGTTCACAAAAGCCCGCCGGAAGTCGACGCCCTCCACAGCTGTATCCGGCGAAGCGGACAAGTTGGTGTAGTCAGCGTTGAGCTTGGAGATGAACATGGTCTTGTTCTCTTCGCTGGAGTAGATGATGTAGCCGGTGCCATCGTCATCCACGAACAGGTTCATGTCCCTGGCCATGCCGGGGTTGTTCGGTGCGAAGTTGGTGGGATCGCCGGAAGCTGCCTTGTGGAGGCGGTAGCTGTCGATGTAGCGGAAGGGACCAAACGGTGAATCCGAAATTGCAACACCAGCGTTGGCCTTGGCGTACTGGACGTTGTATTGATCGGTTGGACCATCGGCGTGGACCCACATGACCCACTTGTTGGTCGCCTTGTTGTAGATGACCTTTGGCCGTTCAAGGATCGGGGGCAGCCTGTCTCCTGACGGCACGGTTCCGAGGTCACGGTACACGGCATTCTTCTGCTCAGTGGAGTAGCCCGAGTACAGGTTCTGGAAGTAGGGATCGCTGGTGAATTGGTCCGCGGAGGACATCGCTTTGAGGACTACCCCTTCATCCTTCCAGTTGTAGAGGTCGTACGAACTGTAGCCGTGCACACCCGGGGATGAGTGGTAGCCATTGGTCCGGTCCTCGCCGTACAGGTAGTAGATGGTCTTGCCCTCGGAATCCTTGGAGGTCACTACCTGCCCACCGTGGGCCTGGATGAGGTTGCCGTTGTTGTCCCGCCAGTCCTGGCCGGGCCGGAAGCTGTTGTAGCCCGTACCTTCGCTGGCGTTCCTGAAGGTAAAGGACTGATTTGCCCCACCATTGGAGGTCCAGAGCCCGATCCAGGCACCTTCGTGCGTGGACTGGTTCGAAACATCCAAGACCTGGTGGACGCCTGCGTTCAGGAGGCTGAACGAGGCACCGTCCGTGGTGCTGAAGAGCCACTGGCAGGAGCTATCCGTGCGGGCTTCCTCGTCAGTGATGGTGCGAAGCGTAGTGCCGTTGGCATCAGCACCCAGGGCGCGGCCGTCAGCGAGCCTCAGGACAAAACGGTCACGGGTGGTGCCATCTTCATCAGCGATCCGCGTTGCCTTCCATACTTGGTTCCCGCCTGCAATGGAATCGCTGAGAACTGTTTTGGGAGAGCCATCAGAAGCAGTCACTGCGCGTCCACTTTGGACACCAACAAAGCTGTAGGACTGACCGTCCTGGACTGCAGGCGCATCGGCGGCGACCCCCGATGCTCCATTCACCACGAATGTGGTCACAGACTTGGCCGGTACGGTCAGCGTTGCGGAACGCGATCCAGCATCAATGGCCACAGGGCTGCCGCTCACCAAGGCATTCGCAGTCGGGTTGCCTGAAGGAGACTCGGTAGTAACTACAGGAGTGACGGTGGCTCCGGCAGCGATTGTGGCGAACTTGGACAAGTCCACCTTGATGGTCCTGGCTTGGTCGGAGTCGTTCGTGTGGACCATGGCCAGACCGGAACCATCGGACTTCAGCGCAGAGGTGGTCTTGCCGTCGCTCGTGGGAATGATGCGGTCACCCGGTGCGATGTAGTGGGTGAAGTTCCGGATCGTGTTGTACTTCGAGTTCACCTTGGTGCGACACGAAGGATCAGCGGCACCGTCGGCCAGGCGCCGCACGGAGTTGCCCTCGGCGTTGCAGTCGAAGTCAATGAAGACAGATCCCCAGTTTTTCTTCTCGCCGAGTTCCATGTTGTAAAGGTCTTCAACCGGCTGCCACAGTACCCAGGACTCAGGATCGAGCTCGCGGAGGTCATCGGTAATGCGGGTGGCCATTCCCAGACCGTTCTCGATGCTGTCCGGGTTCCAGGAGTCACCGCCCCAGTTGCCTTCCACTTCGCTCATGGACAAGGGCTTGTCCGTTGCCTTGGCGACGTCCCGAACCGCGAGGCGGTCACCGGTGGAGTACGTGTGGACGTTCAGCTGGCTGACGGCCTGTTTGGCTTCAGGAGTCCAGCCGTTCCAGTCTTCCAGGAAGCGGCTGGGCGATGTTTCATCCGGACCGGAGACCTTGGCATCGGTGGTGGTGCCTGGCTCGGCGAGCTCGGCAGCCATGGCGGTCAGCACCTGGGATTGCAGGGCGGGGCCAGCGTGGGCACCCTCCTGGCCACCACCGTTGGGCAGTCCGTTGCCACCGATGGTGGTTTTCCAGTAGTTCGTGTTGGGCTCATTGAGGGGGTTGATGGTGTCGAAATGGATACCTTCGGTTTGCTCGACGTGTTCAGCTACCTTTTTGACGTAGTTGACGAACTTGCCGATGGCCGCGGGCTTGATCTGGTCGGCGTTGGGATCCGTGCCGCCGCTGACGTAGCCGCTTTCGGTCATGAAGTAGGGCGGCGAGTTACTGAATGCCTCCCAGGTGGTGACTTTGTCCTTGATGGCCGCAATCCAGGCACGCTGGGAGGCATCGGCGTCGAAGTTGTAGTCCGAGGCGTTCTCGCCGGTCCAGGCAGCCAGGAAACGGTCCCGGTCAGCGTAGTTGGTGGTGATGGGCCCTGATTGGTCCGAGAGACCGGCATTCGGGTTCCACCAGCCAGGAACCGCTCCGCCAGGGCGCAGATAATCGGGGATGTCGCTGGCGTTGCCGCCGCCTACGTTATAGCGGGCGATGTTGAGGTTGAGGCCGTCATCACCGAAGACCTTGTCAATCAGATCGTTCCGGATGGCTTCGGGGTATTGGCCGGTGGCGTTGGCCATCCAGACGAGGCTGGTACCCCAGCCTTTGAATGCCGGACCGGCCTGTGCGGGGTTGGGAGTGAGGACGAGTACTTCCCCGGCAGCGGCAGCGACCGGGATAGTGCTTGGGGATAGGAGGGGAAGTGTTGCTAGTGCGAGGGTAGAGGCGGCGATTGCCGCTGCGATGCGATGACGCGACGATGCGTTCGTATTCGACAACATTGTCTTAAATCCAATCCGTTCATGTTTACGTGAACATAGAAGAGGTTTACGTAAACATACAGTGACCCACGTCACCCGTCAAGTAATGATTTCCGCTGGTCAAAAGATGATCTGGCCGCTGCGCGCGGGGATAGCGCATTCCCATCGAAACGCGCTATCCCCGCGCATTTAGTCCTCCGAAGGGACTAATGCATCCCAAACCGGTAGCCGGCAGGGACGGGTTCGCCCGGACATACTTCCTCCCACAGGTCCGCGATGGCGTCCTCGCCCTCCCGCAAATCAGGGATCTCGACGCCGGTACGGAGGATCTCTGCGGCCTCGGCTCCGTGCCCGCCGCGGGCGAGCGCCAGCGCCCTGAGGAACGTCAAAGGTCCGACGGCGGCACCCTCCTTGGGTGCCGACTCCGCCAGGTCCAGCGCCATGACCGGGTCTCCGTGCCGGATGCTCAGGGTGACGGCTTCCACGAGCAAGGCGACGGCGCTTGAATCAGTCTCGACGCCGTTCCGCAACTCAGCGAGGCCTTCTTCGTCCCTTCCGGCAGCGAGCAGGGCCAAGCCCAAACCGCGGTGTGCCAGGGCCTTCGTCCGCCTGTGGGCATGCTTGGCGCCAAGTGTCCGTTTGTACCATTCCTTGGCGCCATTGAGGTCCTGCTTCGCATGCCGCATGGTAGCCACGTGGAAGTCCGCTTCCGGGTTTCCCTGCGCTGCAAGCAGCTCCTCCCAGTCCGCGCCGGCAACAAAGGAGGGGGCGCCGTCGAACGGTTGCCCTTTCAGCAGCCCAAGCCAGGGTTCCTGCTCCGCCGTGACGCTTTCGGTGACGAACGGCGTGCCGCTTTCGTCGATCCACCCCTTGCCGGCGCGCCGGCGCCGGGCTCGTTCGGCCACTCCCCAGCCGCTGCCGGTCAGCAGCATTTTCGACGGCGGCACATCGGCGTTGCTGATCGCGGCGGGAAGCATGGCCTCCAGTTCCTCGTGCGGCAGCAGTGTCTCCAGCTTCCGGCCCGCGTGTTCCACGGCGGCGTCCCAGTCCTGGCCGTGTGAAATGCCCGGGTCAAGGTGCCCGTTGCCATACGCCTCCACCCAGGACCACACCGCTCCAACTGGCATGACCAGGTGTTCGAACTGGGTCTGTGCCAGTCCCGCCTGGATTTCGGCGTAGGGGGCGGCGCCGGGGCTCAGCCACTCCTGCCATCGCTTGCCACCCTGCCCCTGGCCCCAGACGAAAAGCTTCTTCCCCCGCAACAGGCCGGTGGAGAGCATCGCCAGCCCGTCGCCGTCGTCGTCCGCTGCCACTACCCAACGGCGCTCGGATGGATCGATGTCGAAGAAGAAGTCGGCCGCGTGCGGGCTGTTGACCAGCCACGTGCCGTCGTAGCCTTCGTGGGCCGTGGGCCGGACGCGGGTGATGTCCGTGGCGTAGTCGCTGCCGAACGCCTCGTCCGCGGGCGCGATCACGCGGGTCCTGGCCGTTTCCGGAATCGCCGCGTTGCTCCACCAGTACATGGGAACGTCGTGGTCATTGGGGTTGCGGATCCGCACCGCGGCGAACAGCACAGGCGAGTCCTCGGGCAGCCAGATGTCCACTTGGAACACCACTTCGCGGAGGCGTTCGAACTCCCACATTCGCAGGACGTGCTTGCCATCGGGGGTGTGGACGATCGCCGTATGGAGGGGATCGCAACTGGTGGGCGAATGGCCGCGGGTGCCGATGTTCCACTCCAAACCGCCCGCGAACCACGCCTTCCGCAGGGCAATGTTGGCCAGCTGCGGGGCACCGTGGGTGTGCAGCAGTTGCTTGCCCGTGTCCTTATCGAACAGCTCCCAGATCCGGCCGCCCAGCGAGGGCAGCACCGTGGCACGCAGCTTGCTGTTTTCCAGCACGACGGCGGGAAACTCCCTGGGTGCCGCGTCCCTGTCGTAGCCGTCCTGCATCAAGTACGGATAGACATTGGGCACCAGGCCGTACCGTGCGGACGCCTGGAGCTCCTCGGGGATGCCCTCGCCCACGGTGTAGGGCTGGTCGAGTTCGGAGGCCACCACGGGCAGGGGGTTCAGCGGCCCAAGGTCCGCCATGCCCAGCGTCAGGGTGGTCACTGTGAGGTTGGATGGTGTTGCCACGTCAGTATCCAATCGTGAGGAGGAGCCCGCGGTTCGGCTCGATGGTGATGGTGGCGCCGGGCTGGTAGTGCGCGGCGTTCTGGAAGCCGTCAATGGCAGGGGCGTTCATGACGACGGACGCAAGGTGGGCGGAACCGGCGTCGAAATTCAACTGCACGTCCACAGTCTCCTCGGCCCACGAGGCCAGCGCCACTACTGCCTTGTCGCCGTTCAGCCACGTGCTTGCGAGGACGTTCGGGTGATTGGTTTTCACCGGGGCGTTGCGGTCCCACCAGCCAATCATTTCCATCAGCTCCAGCCCAGTCCTTGCCCAAAATTCCCACAGGGGCCGGTTGTCCACTCGCGGCGCCCTGCCCGTCATGCCGAACACCATGCCTCGCCAGGGATTGCCGCCGTTTTCGAGCATCTCGCCCATGAGGCCGAACGGTATTCCGGACAACTCCACCAGCCAGTAGTCCGGATCGGTTCCTTCGTAGTCGAAGTACTCCCCGAGCCAGAGCCGGTCCACATAAGGCAGTTGCTCCATGTACAAGTTGGCCGAGGACGCGTAGCCATCGTGGGCGGTGAATTGGTTTGCCGAATGCAGGTCGATCTCAGGTCCGTCCGTGGCGCGCTCCCGGCAGGCTCTTTCCAGCACTTTCCTGACCCGCAGCATGGTGTGCCGGTCGTAGGCGATGTCATCCAGGTAGATCCCGTCGATGCCGTCCTCGCCTTTGGACAGCTCGGCGAGGCTGCGGACGTAGAAGTTCTCCAGCCGCGAGCCACCTGTGGTGACCACCGCAATGTCATCCACGTTGGGCGCAAACCATGCGGACACGTAACCATCGCCGGCGTGCTCCTGGAGCCAGATGTGCCCCTTGCCCGGCCCGTCGCTGAACACTTCATGGTCCAGTTGGAGCATCGGCAACAGCTCAGGACTATGTAAGGTGAGCTCCCGGACAGTGTTGTAGACCTTGGCCTTGAGTCCGTGCTTGTGGCACTCGGCAATATAGCTGCGGAGCCTGTCCTCATTGAGCAGTGGATCGTTGATGTACGGAGCGGGCGCGGTGGCGTGATGGATATTCACCACTGTGGCGCCGGCGTTTGCTATCCGTGCAGGGTCCGCCGGTTCGTGAAAGTACCGTTTGGCCAGATGTTTGCCAGGTTCGATCGGTTTGAACGGAGTCAGGAGAAGCCGGAAGTCGAAGTCCAATGCTTGCCCGCGCTCCAGGGTGCGTGGGCCGCTGGTGGCTTGTACGGTGACTGTGCCGCCCTGCGTACGGATCGTGACTCCACCGGTTCCCCAGGACTTCGGCTTCAGCAACGGCTTCTCAAGGTAGAAATTGGTGTTCAGCGGCCGTTCATAGCTCTTGTCACGGAGGGCGAGTTGCAGCCCGGCGTTAACCCCGCCCAGCCACAGGGCATCCTGGTTCTTGTTGGCGATATCCCACACCCAGTCCAGTTCCGGGGGTCGCCGTCCGCCCGGGATTCCCATACCCATGGCGAGCGGTACCGCAGCCTCATGCAACCCAAGCCGCAGTCCGACGTCGGGCACGTCCACAGTCTCGTGTGCGCCCAACCGCAGCTCGAAATGAACAGCACCGTCCGCGTCGAGCGTGCCGGTCAGTCCTAGCGACGCCACTGTCTTGCCGCCCTGCACGCCTGTCCACTGGCAGGTCCACGAGACGCGCGCCGGTCCCGCCACGGTGTAATCAATCGGCCCATAGGACCATTCGATGGGTCCCGTTTCCAGCGTCATCGGCTCGGCGAAAAGCCCGACGGCGGGACCATCCGTTGCCGTCACACCCGCGGTGAAGGTGGACGTCACCTGCTGCGGCAGGCCCGAGGCTCCCAGCGTCAGTGTCCTGCCCAGGATTCCTAACCTCCGGTTTTCTCCATCCAGCGTGACAGGGGTAAACGGAGCCACGAGCTCGGCGTCCTGGGCGATGGTCGAGTCGAGCCACGCAAGGCGCCTGAGCAGCCGGGGATCCTTGGTGGATTCCGTGGGTTCCTTGATATCCATTTCCACGGCCAGACGCTGCGCTTGACGGTCGCCGTTTCGGACCGTGATGTCCGCTGTGACCACGCCGTCGGCATCATCCGGGATGGGGACGATGACGAACAAGGCCTTCACTGTTCCCGCGGGGATGCTGAGGGACTTCTTCAAGGGCTTGCCGAGGCGGTCTGTTCCGTCGGTGTTGACGCAGTGGCCGTTTGTCACCTCTACCGTGACGCCGTCGAGGTCCTTCTGCGCATACACGCCGAGTTGGACCACGTGATCCTCCCCCGGCTCGGCAATGTCCCGGAAGTGGTTGGCGGGTCCGTTGATGGCCCAATGCGCAGGAAGCCTGTGCCGCATGGAGATCGGGTTGAGCCGGTCCTCGGCGAAGAGGAGAAAGGCTTCGTCGGCATACTGCTGAGCGAGTAGCTCCAGTTCCGCCGCCGTTGCCGTGAAGTTCATGGGCGCAAACGAGTCTCGCTCGCTGGCGGCCTCGTAACGCACTGAATGCGCTTGTGGGAGCTGGGTTTGGTTGCTGTCCGCCCATAGGGAACCCACGACGGCGGCCGCCCAGTCCGGCTCGGCGGCCGGCCTGCGTGGGAGGTACTGCGCCTGGGGGTAGTGCGCCTTGCCAAGCATCGCGTACGGCAAGTAATAGACGAAGTAGGTGCCGGGGCCATCGACGGCTTGGAAAACCAGCGTGCCGGACTCCCGCGTAGCTACTTCCACTAAGACGTTCCGCAGCCTCGTCCCGGACTTGGCCGCCACCATGATGACCTCCACGCCGGCAGGGTCCTGATCTTGCCGCCGCCATGGAACCACCACCCTCCTGGCTTCGCCCAGCCCATCGTCCGGGACGTCCACCACGAAGCGGTGGTTGCCGTAGAGGAGCTTGTCCCAGTTGCCGACGCCGCACTCCACCTCCGGGTGCCCGGTGACGCGTTGGGGTCCGTGTTGCTGGCTGGCGCCGATGTGCTGGGATTTGACGGCTTGGGCTGGCTCGGAGGGGCGGGTTGTGGCCGGTGTGAGCGGCTCGGGCAGCGGCATCGCTGGGACTCCTGAAGGTAGCTTCCGGGGTGGTTTCACCGAGTTGGTGAATCCTTACATCATTGCCGCGTTCCGTGAAG
This sequence comes from Paenarthrobacter sp. NPDC018779, assembly GCF_044391085.1. Classification (NCBI taxonomy): domain Bacteria; kingdom Bacillati; phylum Actinomycetota; class Actinomycetes; order Micrococcales; family Micrococcaceae; genus Paenarthrobacter; species Paenarthrobacter sp. NPDC018779. The sequence goes on from NZ_JBIRZS010000004.1 coordinate 87,258, forward strand.
GCTGTAAAGGGTATTGCGATGCGCGATGAGTGTCATTGGAGGGGTGTTCTGAGACGAAACGAGCTCTTCCGACAGACGGCTCCACCCCACCCAGGGCAGCGATCCCACGGCGATCTTCGCAGAATCGACATCAGCGCCTTCGGCAATCTAATCGTTAAACAGCAAGACCCGCCGATCCACGTGTGTGGGGCAGGTCCGCATCTCCAAAATACCGGAGGCCCACTGCGTCGGTCCAATAGCAGGCTGGAGAGACTCACGCCCGCGGCTACAGATTGACGGCATTCACCGCGGCCCTCGCTGCGCGCACTGTCTCGCGGTCTGTCACGGAATAGGCCGTGGGATCCGCGCCGTCCTGGCTGCCAAGGGAAACGGCGGAGTCGGTGAGCGTCGATACGGTTCTCTTGGCGGATAAGTGCACGGCGGAGAGGCCTGCCGCATGCATGGCCGGGATGTCGAAGGTCTTGAGTCCTCCCCCAGCCATGATCTCAATGGCGCCAGCGGAGCGCTCAACCAGTTGGGTCAGGGTGGCTAAGCCGTCCCCGGCCGTTGCCGCATGACCCGACGTGAGGACACGCGTGAACCCGAGCTCCAGGAGTTGCTCGAGGGCGCGCAGCGGATCGCGGGACTGATCAATGGCACGGTGGAAGGTCAACTGGGCCTCTGCCCGAGCCTTCCGCGCGGCGTCCACCAGCTTCGTCACTACGGGAACGTCCACTTCACCGTAGCGGGTCAGCGCCCCCACCACAACGCCGTCAGCTCCAAGTGCCAGCAGGTGCCTGACTTCGTGAACCATGGTGTCCACGTCCGAGGCGGAATAGTGGAAATCGCCGGGCCGGCACCGGACCAGGGCATGGATCCCCAGGCGGCCGTCCACATGTTCCATGCTTGACTCCAGGAGGCCCTGGCTGGGAGTAAGGCCACCGAGTTCCAGGCCGCTGCACAGTTCGATCCTGTCGGCGCCTTCCGCGGCTGACGTGCCTGCGCCCGCAGCGCTTGTTACGGCGATCTCAAGTTTCATGGTGAAACTCTACGTGGACCCGGGTTTGGGCACAGCTTAGGCCCCTAAGAAGCATGACTTAGGGGCCTGGCTGCAAAGCACGGTGGGCTCAGGCCTGGTAGGCCTGGAGCTTCTCCTTTTGCTCCGGGGTGAGCCGCAGGACCCGCCCTGTGTCCTCAGCGACAAACGCGAGGTGGGTGCTGGCCTTCACGCACTCCTCACGGGTCACGGGATCCTTGATGACGTAATGGAGATCGAAGCTGGCGCCCTTCACGGCGCCTACCCAGATTTCCACGACGGCCGGGACGTTGCGGTACTCCAAGGTTCGGACGTAGCGGACCTTGTGCTCGACGACGAGGGTCATGACGCCTTCGCCAACATCGTTGAACAAGGCGGCGGGCGGCTCCGTGCCCGGCAAACCGGCGCCTGCAGGCGGACCGAAAGCCGCGATGCGGGCTTCCTCCAGCATGCGCACGATCTGCACGTTGTTGATGTGGCCGTAGGCATCCATGTCACCCCAGCGCATGGGCACCAAGACCTCTATGCGCTGGGGTGCCACCGACGATTCCGCGGACGCGGGTGCCGTTTGCGTGCTCAGCTGTGCACCGCCGTCGAATCGTCCACTGTGGTTTCGCCTGCATCCTCACCAGCAAACTGGGACATGTAGAGGCGGTAATACGCGCCCTGCAGTGCCAGCAGTTGGCTGTGGTTGCCCTGCTCCACGATCTGGCCGTTCTCCATCACCAGGATGGTGTCGGCATCCCGGATGGTTGAAAGGCGGTGGGCGATCACGAAACTGGTCCGGTCCGTGCGGAGGGCAGCCATGGCCTTCTGCAGCAACAGTTCAGTACGGGTGTCAACGGAGCTCGTCGCTTCGTCGAGGATCAGCAAGGACGGATCGGAAACGAACGCACGTGCGATGGTAATGAGCTGTTTCTCACCGGCGCTGACGTTGTTGCCCTCTTCGTCGATGATGGTCTGGTATCCATCCGGAAGTGCGCGGACAAAGCGGTCCACGTAGGTGGCCTTCGCGGCCTCCATGACCTGCTCCTCCGTCGCATCGAGGTTGCCGTACTTGATGTTGTCGTAGATGGTGCCCCCGAAGAGCCACGCATCCTGCAGCACCATGCCAACCTTGGAGCGAAGTTCGGCCCGGCTGAGATCCTTGACGTCCACGCCATCCAAGGTGATCCGCCCTGCATTGAGCTCATAGAAACGCATCACCAGGTTAACCAACGTGGTCTTGCCGGCGCCGGTTGGTCCCACGATCGCCACCGTGTGACCCGGCTCAGCGCTGAAGGACAGATCCTCGATCAGCGGCTTGTCCTCGACGTAGCTGAAGTACACCTTCTCGAACTCCACGTGTCCGTCCGTCTTGGCCGGCAAGTGCTTGGTGCCGGTCTCCTGGACTTCCTCCTCGGCATCCAGGAACTCGAAGACACGCTCGGCCGAGGCCACGCCCGACTGCAGCATATTGGCCATGCCCGCGATCTGGCCCAGCGGCTGGGTGAATTCGCGCGAGTACTGAATGAAGGCCGTGGCATCGCCGAGGCTCATGGAACCCGAGGCGACGCGCAGGCCACCGACGACGGCGATGCCCACGTAGGACAGGTACGAAACGAAGTTCATGGCCGGGAAAATGATGCCGGAGACGAACTGTGCACCGAAGGAGGCCTTGTACAGTTCCTCGTTCTTTTCATCGAAGCGGACCAGCATGTCTGCATCGCGGCCAAACACCTTCACCAGGTCATGGCCGGAGAAGGATTCCTCGATCTGGCCGTTCAAGGCACCGGTGTTCTTCCACTGCGCCGCGAAGAGCTTCTGGCTCCGCGCACCAATCACCCCAGCCATGACGCCGGAGAGCGGCAGTGCAATCAGTGCAATCAGCGCAAGCTCCCAGGACACGATGAACATCATCACGATGATGCCCAGCACGGTGAGCACCGAACTGACCAGCTGCGCGAATGCCTGCTGAAGCCCCTGCTGGACGTTGTCCACATCGTTGGTGACGCGGGAGAGGATGTCGCCGCGCTGGCGGGTGTCGAAGTAGTTCAGCGGCAGGCGGTTGAGCTTGGCCTGGACTTCGTCGCGGAGGTTCCTGATGACCCGCATGACGATCCGGTTCAGCAACCAGCCCTGGGCCCACAGGAAGATGTTGGCCACGAAGTACATGAGCAGGACGATCGAAATCAGGAACGTCAGTTTCGAGAAGTCGATGCCATTGGTCAGGGTCATCTTGGAGACCATGTCCGCGAAATTGTCCTGGCCCTGCTGGCGCATGAGGTCAGCGAACTGCTCCGGGGTCACACCGGGCGGTATCTGCTTGCCAATGACGCCACCGAAGATGACGTCCATGGCGCTGCCGAGGACCTTGGGAGCGATGACGTTGAGGACCACGGAAACCACCACGAGTCCGATGACGATCAACACACCGACCCGTTCGGGCTTGAGCAGCCCCATGAGACGCTTGGCGGAAGGCCAGAAAGCCTTGGCCTTCTTGGCCGGCACATCGCCGAACATCCCGCCGTCGGCTTCGGTGGGGACGTACTCCTCTTCGACGAAGTCCTCGTCTTCAAGAGCCTCTGTGGCTACATCAGCCGCAGCCTCTGCCTTGGCGGCTTTCGCTGCTTCTGCCTTGGCAGCCCAGCCACGCTTCTTTTGCTGGTTCTGCTCGGTCATGCCACTTCCTCCACGCTCAGCTGGGATTCAACGATTTCCTGGTAGGTGGGTGAGGTTTCCAGGAGTTCATCGTGGGTTCCCCTGTCAACGATCCGTCCGTTGTCGAGGACGAGGATCTCGTCGGCGTCGCGGATGGTGGAAACGCGCTGGGCAACAATGATCACCGTGGAATCGCGGGTCTTGGCCTTCAGTGCCTTGCGCAGCCGGGCGTCGGTGGCGACGTCCAGTGCCGAGAAAGAGTCATCGAAGACATAGACGTTGGGCTTGGTCACCAGGGCGCGTGCGATGCAGAGACGCTGGCGCTGGCCACCGGAGACGTTGGTGCCACCCTGCGCGATCCGGCGGTTGAGGCCTGCCGATTTCTCCTCAACGAAACCCTTGGCCTGCGCGGTTTCGAGTGCATCCCAGAGTTCCTCGTCCGTGGCCTCGGTCTTGCCGAAGCGGAGGTTGTGCTCGATGGTGCCGGAGAACAAGTACGGCTTCTGGGGAACGGCGGCAACACGGCTGCTGATCTCCGACGCATCCAGTTGGGTGACCGGGACGCCGTCGAGCAGGACTTCACCGGAGGCGACGTCGTAAAGCCGCGGCAGCAGCGAAACCAGGGTGGTCTTGCCTGCGCCGGTGGAACCGATAATGGCCAGGGTCTTGCCGGGTTCGGCCTTGAAGGAGATGTTGCTCAGCACGGGAGCCTCGGCGCCCGGGTACTTGAAGGTAACGTCGCGGAACTCCACGCGACCGGCTTTCTCGGCCGGAACCACCGGGGTGGTGGGGTTATGGATGGAAGGCTCGACGTCGAGTACCTCGCCAATGCGGTCCGCGCACACCGAAGCGCGGGGAATCATCATGGCCATGAAGGTACCCATCATGACGGCAATCAGGATCTGCAGCAGGTACTGGAGGAACGCGGTCAGTGCCCCAACCTGCATGTCTCCGGAATCGACGCGCTGGCCACCAAACCAGAGCACAGCAGCGGTTGAGAGGTGGAGGATCATGCCGATGGCCGGGAACATAAGGACGAACAGGTTGCCGATTTTCACGGACACGGCCGTGAGGTCCTGGTTGGCCTCGCCGAAGCGCTTTGCCTCGTACGGCTCCCGAACGAATGCCCGGACCACGCGGATACCGATGATCTGCTCGCGCAGCACGCCGTTGATGGCGTCAATCTTGGCCTGCATGGACCGGAAGAGCGGCATCAGGCGAACCACCAGGTAACCGACCACCGCCACGAGGACAGGCACGGAGACCCATACGAGCCATGACAGGCTGACATCTTCCTGGACGGCCATGATGATGCCGCCCACGCACATGATGGGCGTGGAGACCATGAAGTTCAGGCCCATGAGCACCAACATCTGGACTTGCTGGACGTCGTTGGTGCCGCGGGTGATCAGGGTTGGAGCGCCAAACTTGTTGACGTCCTGGGCGGAAAAGCTGCTGACTTGGCGGAAAACGCCGCGGCGCAGGTCACGGCCAATGGCCATGGCCGTCCGGGCTCCGAAGTAGACGGCCGCGATGGCAGTGAGTACCTGGGCGAGGGCGACAGCGAGCATGAGCGCGCCGGTCCGCCAGATGAAATCGGTATCGCCGCGGGAAACTCCCTCGTCAATGATTTTGGCGTTGAGGCTGGGAAGGTAGAGCGTTGCGATGGTGGACGCCAACTGGAAGATGAGGACGGCCACGATTTGCGGCAAATACGGCTTGGAGTAGCGCCGTATAAGGGTGACAAGCATGCCCACGGATCCTTAAGGAGAGTGCGTGAATGAGTTAAGTAAGTTCTAGCAGCAGGCGCTGACAGTATTAGCCTCCCCACTCTACGAGGTCGGTTGCCTGAGCGAAACAACCTCCGGAAAAGATCATCCCAGCGGAGTACCAGCAGCGACACTCTGGGGGTAGATGGCGCTAGCCAAGCATCCCGAGGTACTTCGGGCGGCATTTCATCGCATGGATCAGCTCTTCACTACCGTCGTCCCAGACCAGTACTACGAGTTCCAGCAGCCGCCCGTGCGTATCAAAGCCGAGGCGAAGGAACCTGCGTGGGTCCTCATCATCCAAGGGGACTGACACCAGCGGCCAGGTCGCCGCCTCGATCGCGTCAGCGGAGCTGATACCGTGCTTGCGTGCGGAACGGCGGACATTCACGCCGCGTGCGACCAGGCGGCCAGTGCGGCACGGATGGCTTCGGATCGGTTGAGGTGTTCGCGCTCGGCTCTTGCCATCACGGCTGCCAACTCGTCAACCGTCAGCCGTACCGGAATGACCTGAGATGCCTCCGCCCCCCGGGCAGGGCGCCCCATCCGCGCCTTCAACTCCTCAAGGTCGTAGCCGGCTTCGGCCTCCTCCACCCACTCGTCGATCTCAGACTCCGAGACTTCCCGTCCGCGCATTTTGCGTTCCATGCAAAGAATCGTATTACGAATATCTTCCGGTGACCACAGCGAACGACGCTGCGACCCAAACACAAAAGGCACTGGCAGGAATCCCAGCCAGCGCCTTTTGTCGCGCCATTGTTTCGCTTCCCGTCTCAGCACGGCGGGGAAAGCGAGCAAGAAGGCAGGTTCCCAGGCCTAGCCCGCGTGCTTGCCGTGGTCAGTTTTGGCTTCGACGCCTTGCAGGAGCATCAGTGCCATGCGTTCCTGCTGCCGGCGTTCATGCTTGAGCTCCTTACGCAAGGCTTTCAGCTGCTCGGCTGTCCGGGCCTGCTGCTCGGCGACGCCCTGCTGCTCGCGCAGCCGGGCCTGGAGTTCCACGTTCGCCCGGCTGAGCTGGAGCTGTTGTTCCGCCAGGACGTACTGCGTCCGGGACAGTTGCTCCTGGAGTTCCTTCACGTCGGTCGCCGCATGGGGCCGTTCCTGGGTCAGGATCCTGGCGAACTCAAGGTCAAGGTCCTCCGAGGAACGGTCGCCCGGAGCCGAACGCCGCGCGCCTTCCCCGGACCCAGCACCCTGCCGGGAACCGGAATCCTGAACCGAGCCGGAAGCAAGGTGCCGTTCGGCATCAAGGTGGGTGCCGGCGTCGTGCACTTTATTGGCGCCGGAAGGCACTGCATCCAGGGACGTCGTGTCCAAGGACATCGCTGCCTCGCCGGAGGCGGTGGCGATGAGTTCCTTTTCCGGGGCTGCGTCAACGGTCCGGCGCAGCGGGCGTTCCTTGATCAGGAGGACCGCCAGGAGGGCTACCACGCTGATGACGGCGGAGATCATGAAGATCTGGGCCGTAGCGTCACCGTACGCGGCACGCATGATGTCGCGGATCGGGGCGGGCATGTCGGCCAGGTCCATGCTGGCGCCAGAGGAGCCACCTTGCGCGGGGATTCCTGCCGCGGCCAGTCCTTCGACCGCCAGGTCCTTCACGTGGTTGGACATGATGGCACCGAGGACGGAGACCCCGATCGCGCCACCCACCGAACGGAAGAAGGCCACCGAAGCGCTGGCCGTTCCAATGTCCTTCGCCTGCACGGTGTTCTGCACGGCAAGTACCAGGTTCTGCATCAGCATGCCCAGGCCAAGGCCGAACACACCGGTGTAGATCGCAACGATCCACAATTCAGTGGTGTGGTCCATGGTGCCGGCGAAAGCGAGCCCGCCGATCAGCAGGACCGAACCGGCGATCAGGAACCTCTTCCACTTGCCGAAGCGGCTGATCAGGATACCCGAGGCCACGGAACCCACGAGGTTGCCGGCGATCATCGGCAGGGTCAGGAGGCCGGCCTCAGTAGGCGTGGCGCCGCGGGAAACCTGGAAGTACTGGCCAAGGAACGTGGATGAACCGAACATCGCGATGCCAACGGCGACGGAAGCCAGGATGGCCAGGGCCGTGGTGCGCTCCGAGATGATCTTCAAGGGAATGATCGGCTGGGACACCTTGGTCTCAACGAACACCAGCAGCGCCAGGAGCGCCACACCGCCGCCAACCATAAGGGCTGACTGCCAGGAGACCCAGTCGTAGTACTCCGGGTTGCCGGCGAAGGAAACCCAGATGAGGAGCAGGCTCACGCCCGTGGTCAGCAGGATGGCACCCAGCCAGTCGATCTTGGCCGGACGCTTGATGTGCTCGATCTTCAGCGTGATCTGGAGCAGGATGAGCGCAATCACGGCCAGCGGAACGCAAACGAAGAATGTCCAGCGCCACCCGAGGGGGCTGTCCACGATGAAGCCGCCAAGCAGCGGGCCACCGGCGGTGCCAACAGCCATGACAGCACCCATGTAGCCCGAGTACTTGCCGCGGTCGCGCGGCGGAATCATGGAGCCGATGATGGCCTGGGCCAGTGCAGTGAGGCCACCCATCGCCACGCCCTGGACCACGCGGGCGGTCAGCAGCAGCGGAATCGTTTCGGACAGGCCTGCCATGACCGAGCCAGCCACGAAGATGATGATGCTGAGCTGGACCAGCAGCTTCTTGTTGAAGAGGTCCGCGAGCTTGCCCCAGATGGGCGTGGTGGCCGCGTTGGCGAGCAGGGCCGCGGTAATGACCCAGGCGAAATCGGTCTGCGTGCCCTTGAGCTCGGACATGATGGTGGGGAGGGCGTTCGCCACGATGGTGCTGCTCAGGATCGCGGTAAAGAACGCTGCAAGGAGGCCCGTCAAAGCCTCCATGATCTGGCGGTGGGTCATGGGCGCTGCGGCGCCTACCTGCCCTGCCGCTGCCGTTTGGACTGCTGGTTTGGCCATGCGTGGCTCCTAAACTGTGAGTTTCGTCGTTGTGGAACCGGCCGCCGTTGCCCGGATTGAGTCTTTGAGGGACGAGCTGAGTTTCTCCAGCACCCTGGATGCTTCGAGCGCATCTTCTTCGCTCCAGTCCGCGAGGTAGTCCCGCAACCGGACGCTCCGTTGCTCTTCGAATTCGCGGAGTTTGGCCGTGCCGCTCTCGGTCAGCGCGAGGAGCTGCGCCCTGCCGTCTGCCGGATCAGGCCGCCTCATCACGAAGCCCAGCTCTTCCAGCTCCGCGATGTGGCGGCTCAGGACAGGCGCGCTGACGCCCAGCTTGGCCGCCAGATGAGTGGCGCGGGTCTCCCCCTCGCCAATGAACCGCATGACACCTTGGACAGCCATTCCGACGTCGGGAACGCGGGCCAGGTGGGCGGTCACCACACAGCGCAGAGTCCGCTGGAGGTCGAAAATTTGATGTACAAGATCGGTTGCCGTGGCTGAACCGACGGACATGGAAACACCCCTTTTTTGTTTGCCTAAAGCAACTATACACAAGAATGATTGCTTTGGGAAACTAAAGAAGAGTCAGGAGGCGTCCTCGGTGAGCTCCCGGGCCACGGAAATCACTTCCTCCACCCGCTTGGGCCGGTGCACACCCGGCGGGACCACGGCAACGAGCTTGTTCTCCGGCAGCTTGTCCTCAATGGGAACCAACGCCACCCGGGCGCCCGTATAGAGGGACTCGATGCCGGGCCACACGTTCGTGACGGAATACGCCCGGCCGCTGGCCACGATGCCGCGGATGGTCTGTGCCACCACGCTCCGCCACCGCACCTTGGGCTCTATGCCAGCCGAGTGGAACATGGCAATAACGCGTTCCGCACTGGGTGGGACGTCAAAGAGGACCACGTCTTCCTCAGCCAAATCGGCGAAGCTGAGGGATTTCCGCTTTGCCAGAGGATGGTCCGCGGCCAGCATGAACTGCGGGCGGGATGCTGCCACCGTGAGGATTTCGACGCCGGGAACGGCCTGGAGCGAATAGATGAACGCAACATCCAACTCGCCCTCCCCCACGGCACGCTGCAACTCTTCGGCGTTGCCTTCCACGAAGTCGAGCTCTACCTCCGGCCACCGCGCGGCGAAGACCCGGATAAGTTCAGGAATCAACCGGGGCGAGATAGCGATCATGCAGCCGATGGACACCCGGCCACGCATGTCGTCATGGGATCCGTGGAGCGCACCGTGCAGTTCCGCCGTTTCCCGCAGGATGCGTCGCGCACGGACACCCAGTTCCACCCCCGCCGGCGTTGGTTCCACCCGCTTGGCGCGCGTACGGATCAGCAGGTCCAAGCCCAGGCTCTTCTCCAACTGGGCGATGGCCATGGAGGCTGCGGCCTGGGAAATGTTGGATTCGCTGGCCGCCTTGGTCAGTGACCCGTGGTCCAGGACGGCCACGAAATACTCCAACTGCCGCAGCGTAAACTCACCCATCAGTTCTCCTTATGAACTTCTTAGAATTGATTGATTATACAAGTGACGTGGTGCGGACCACACTGGAAGAAAGACCTTCCGACCAAGGAGAACCATGACGCCGACGTCATCCCTCAAACCGCACATCGTCACCCTCGGAACAGCCGGTGGGCCACGGTGGTGGGCCGCCGCCGATTCCGGCGAGCGCACGGGAATCGCCACGGCCGTGGTTGTTGGGGATGCCTTCTACCTGGTGGATTTCGGGCAGGGCGCGGGACGACGGCTCAGCCAGTCCGGACTGCAACTGAAGGACCTGCGTGCCCTGTTCATCACGCACCTCCACTCGGACCACGTCTACGACCTCGCCGGGCTCGGCATCTTCGGGCTCTACGCGCTCACCGAGCGTACGGAGAACCCGGTCCGCATCATTGGACCCGGCAACCGCGGCGAGCTTCCCGCGGTGTCGCCTCGCGCCGTCGTCGCTCCTGAACCGCTGGCGCCGGAGAATCCGACGCCGGGAACCCGCCAAATGTTCGAACAGCTCATGAAGGCGCACGCAACGGACCTCAACGACCGCATCCTGGACAGCCTCCGGCCCAGCCCCCTGGACATCTTCCACGCCGAAGACATCCAGATTCCTACCGAATCCGGATACCACCCCAACAACAACCCGACGCCGGACATGGAACCGTTCGAGGTGTACCGCGACGAACTGGTCACGGTGACGGCCATCCTTGTGGAGCACCCCCCGGTGGCTCCGGCGTTCGCGTTCCGCTTCGACACCGCCGAGGGCTCGGTGACCATCTCCGGAGACACTGCCTACACGCAGAACATGATCACCCTCGCCCAGGACACCGACCTGCTGCTGCACGAAGCCATCGATTTCGCGTGGGTGGAGTCCCTCTACGCGGACAAGACGGACGAGTCCAGCCGGGCATCCCGCGACCACCACTACAAGTCCCACACCAGCGTCCGCGAGGCTGCCAAACTGGCCGAAATTGCCGGCGCCGGCCACCTTGCCCTGCACCACCTCGTCCCCGGTTCCGCCTCGGAGTCTGTTTGGAAGGAAGCGGGAGAGCACTTCACCGGGACCTTCACTGTCCCGAACGACCTCGACACCATCCCGTTCGCCCGTCAGCGCTGACGCGGCCCGAAAACACCAGAGGAAACCCATGAGCTCAGCCCCAACAGCCCCGGAAACCGGAGCTGTCACCACCGCGGAAACGTCCATGAATTCCAAGGACATGCGCCGCATCCTGTCCTCCAGCTTTATTGGCAGCGCGATCGAGTACTACGACTTTGTCCTCTATGCGACGGCAGCGAGCCTGGTCTTCAACAAAGTCTTCTTCGCCAACCTCGGCCCGGGCTTCGACCTGTTTGCCTCCTTCGTTACCCTCGCGGTTGGCTACATCGCGCGCCCGTTGGGTGGCCTGATCTTCGGGCACTTCGGCGACCGCCTGGGCCGCAAGAAAATGCTGGTGCTGTCCATGTTGATCATGGGCCTTGGCACCACGGCCATTGGCCTCCTTCCCACCACTGCGCAGATCGGCATGGCCGCACCGTTGGCCCTGGTGATCCTCCGGCTGGTCCAGGGTGTGGCCGTGGGTGGCGAGTGGGGCGGCGCTGCGCTCATGGCGATCGAACATGCGCCCAAGGAGCACCGTGGTTTCGCGGCAGCGTTTGCCAACGCCGGCGGGCCGGCAGGGGCCATCCTCGGCACGCTCGCGCTGTCCTTGTTCGCAGCAGTGTCCGGCAGGGATTTCCTCGTTTGGGGTTGGCGCGTTCCGTTCCTGCTGAGCGCTTTGCTCATTGTGGTAGGCCTGGTGATCCGCCTGAAGGTGGCCGAGACTCCGGCCTTCCAGCGCCTGGAGGCAGCCGGCGAAAAGCGCCGGGTTCCGCTGCTGGATGTCCTCAAGAACAACCCACGGGCCGTAGTCCTGGGCTTGCTCGCCACCACCTCGTTCTACGTGTGCCAGTCGATGACCACCGTTTGGGGCGTTTCCGTAGCTGTTGACAGCGGCGCGGACAAGAACGGCGTCCTCAACATCAAGGCGTTCGCCGCTCTCCTGACCCTGGTGATCTGCTTCTACTCTGCCCGCCTCAGCGATCGTGTGGGCCGCCGTCGGGTGCTCATCGGTGCGTCCCTCCTGGGCGCGGTGCTGGTGTACCCCATCCTGATGCTGCTCACCAACGGCGAGCTGTGGGGCTTTGCAGTGGCCATCATCCTGGGCAACGGCCTGGTCCAGGGGTTCCTGTACGGGCCCATCGCGGCCTACGTCGCCGAACAGTTCCCCACCCGCAACCGGTACACGGGCGCTTCGCTCGCCTACCAAGGCGCTTCGATGATCGGCGCAGGCTTCACACCGATGATCGTCGCCGGCCTGAGCCTCGCTGCCAGAGGCGGGATCTGGCTCATCGCAGTGTTCTGGATCGTCGCCCTGCTGGCTTCGGCTGCAGCGGTCAAGGCGACGCCGGAAGGCACACGCCGCGACCTCGATTGATCCTCCGTTGTGGGCCCGGTCTGCGCTGAATACCAGGGATTTGGCCCGCGGAGCAGGCCCTACAACGCAGGAAACCCCCGCACGTCGTTCCGTGCGGGGGTTTCCTGCGTTGCCAGTGCTAGTCCAGGTGGGTGGGGCCGAACATCTTCAGCAGGGTTTCAACCACGACGACGTTGGGACCGTCTGCGGCGAAGGACGCCTTGAGCGCGTCCCCCACTTCCTCCGGGGATACCCGGCGTGCGGGGACGCCGAAGGACTCGGCCAGCTTGACGAAGTCGGGGCGTGCGAGTTCGGTGGCCGTGGCCTTGCCGAAGGCACCCACCATGTATTCGCGCAGGATGCCGTAGCCGCCGTCGTCCACGATCAGCCAGGTGACCGGGATGTTGTGCTGCTTGGCGGTGGCGAGCTCGGAGATGGAGTACATGGAGGAACCGTCTCCGGACACTGCGAGCACCCGGCCCGGCTTGCCGGTGGTTTCCAGACCGACGGCACCGCCGATCGCGGCCGGGAAGCCGTAGCCCAGGCCGCCGGCGCCCTGCGCGGAATGGAACTGGCCTTCACGCGAATCCCAGCAGGACCAGCCCCAGTACGCGGAGATGGTCATGTCCCAGAAGGTCTGCATGTCCGCGGGGACAGCTTCGCGGATATCGGCCATGAACTTCAGTTCCTTGGCCAGGTCCTGCGATTCCAGCCGCGCTTTGACCTTGGCCAAGGAGTCCTTGACCACGTCCTCCGGGCTGGCGCCGTGCCAGTCGCGTCGGGTTGCGTCCGAGGCTCCGGCCTCCATCAGTGCCTCATCCAGCGCCTTGAGGGCCTGCCCGGCGTCGGCACGGATGCCAAGGCCTGGGCGGTTGGACTCCAGGACACGGGGTTCGGCGTCGATCTGGATGATCCGGCCGCGGGGGGCGAACGTGAAGTAGTTCGAGGTCACCTCACCCAGGGACGAACCGATGACGATCAGGACATCGGCGTCCTCGAGGACGTCAGTCATGTACCGGTCCTCGATCCAGGACTGCAGGGACAGCTCGTGGTTCCACGGGAACGCGCCATTGCCGCCAGGGGTGCAGATCACCGGTGCCCGCAACTGCTCGGCGATCGAGAGCAGCGACTTCTCGGCCCGGCCACGGCGCGTACCGCCGCCTGCGATGATCGCCGGACGTTCCGCCGTCGTAAGCCACTTCACGGCCTCGCGAACCAATTCCACGCGCGGCGGGTTGTCGAAGGCCTCAGCGAGGGCATCTTCCACGGGCGGGACCACGATGGGATCCAGCAGCACGTTTTGCGGGATTTCGATCCACACAGGGCCCTGCGGGGACGAAATCGCTTCCGTCCACGCATCCTGGATGGCCGAGGGGATACCCGAGGCGTGCTGGATCAGGCGCTGGCTCTTGGTCACGTTGGCCGCCGACGCCTTCTGGTCATCGAGCTGATGGAGCATGCCCTTGCGGCGGGCACCCAGGCCCTCCAGGGGGATCTGGCTGGCCACGACAACCATCGGAACGCCCGTGGCGTAGGCCTCCTGCAAACCCGCCAGGGACGTCAACGCCCCCGGACCCGTGGACAGGAAAAGAACACCAACCTCGCCGGTAGCTCGCGAGTAACCATCAGCGGCGAAAGCCGAATTGTTCTCCACCCGCGAGGAAACGAAGTGCAGGTTGCCTCGGCCCATCGCATCGAACAACCCCAACGCGTGCTGGCCCGGAATACCGAAAACCGTCTTCGCGCCGAGCGCCTCTAGGGTCTCGACGACGAGGTCCCCACCATTGCGCTGGCCGGTCTCCTTGGTGGGAGCCGCCGTGCCCGGATCAAAGTCGATCATCGCCGGGTAGCTTTCGCGAGTTCTTCGATGCGTGCACCCAGGGCCTGCTGCGCGTAGCCATTCGGAGCGCCGTGCCGGTCGCCCTCCACGGCGTTGTCCGCCATGAGGGTCACCAGTTCGTAGGCAACGTGACTGCCGGCCACACCGGTGATTTCTGCGTGGTCGTAGGCCGGAGCAACTTCCACAACATCGGCGCCCACGAGGTTCATGCCACGGAAGCCGCGGATGATCTCCAGGAGTTCACGGCTGGTGATGCCGCCGGCTTCCGGAGTACCCGTGCCCGGAGCGTGGGCAGGGTCCAGGACGTCGATGTCTACGGAGATGTACAGCGGGCGGTTGCCGATCCGGTCCCGGATCTTGGCCACCGTCTCGGCGACACCCTGGTAGTAGACGTCTGCCGAGGTGACGATGCCGAAGCCAAAGCGGTGGTCGTCGTCGAGGTCCTTCTTGCCATACAGCGGACCGCGGGTTCCAACGTGGCTGATGGCCTCGGTGTCCAGGATGCCTTCTTCGACGGCACGGCGGAACGGGGTGCCGTGGGTGTACTCCGCGCCGAAGTAGGTGTCCCAGGTGTCCAGGTGGGCATCGAAGTGGAGCATGGCGATGGGCTCGCCGGCACGTTCGGCGGCCGCGCGGAGCAGGGGCAGGGCAATGGTGTGGTCGCCACCGAGAGTGACCAGCTTGCTGCCCGTGGCGGTGAGGTCCAGGGCGTTTTGCTGGATGGTTTCGATGGCCTCGTTGATGTTGAACGGGTTCACGGCCATGTCGCCGGCATCGGCAACCTGGATGTTCTCGAACGGGCTGACGTCCCACGCGGGGTTGTACGGGCGCAGCAAGCGGCTGGCTTCACGGACGTGGTTGGCGCCGAAGCGTGCGCCGGGACGGTAGGAAACGCCGGAGTCGAAAGGCACGCCGACAACGGTGACGTCGGCCTTGGACACCTGGTCCAGGCGGGGCAGGCGGGCGTAGGTGGCTGCACCTGCGTAGCGCGGGATGCGGGAGGAATCGATGGGGCCGAGGTTGCCGTTGGCCTCGATACGGAGCTCTTCCAAAGTTGCGCAACTCCTTAAGTAGATGGCTGCTGTGACACCCATCATACACTCAAAGTTGTCTAATAAGCATCACCTGTTTACAAGTCAGCATTGGAACATCGGCCATTTGAGATGCCGGTCACATGAGGCGTAAAGATTCCATAAAAACCGGTCTTAACAGGCAATTCCCAGCAATACGCTCCATTCCGGGAGCAGCACCGTGCTGCGCGAAAGGACATCGTGACTACGCTGACCAGGCCACCGGCCGACCCTGCCGACCGGCGCAAGGAAGCCTTCAACCTCAAGGCATGGCTGCTGGAAGGCATGCCGGACACGTCGGGCAAACGGCAAGGACCGCACGGTAAGCCGTCCGAGTCGCACAAGCCGCAAGCTTGGTGGAAGGTCATGTGCCTCACCGGCCTGGACTACTTCTCCACCCTCGGTTACCAACCGGCCATCGCCGCCTTGGCCGCCGGCCTGCTCTCGCCGTTGGCTACGCTGCTCCTGGTCTTCGCCACCTTGGCCGGAGCGCTGCCCGTCTACCGACGCGTGGCCAAGGAGAGCCCCCGCGGCGAAGGCTCCATCGCCATGCTGGAACGCCTGCTCCCCCGCTGGGGAGGCAAGCTCTTTGTCCTTGCGCTCCTCGGCTTTGCCGCAACGGACTTCATGATCACTATTACGTTGTCCGCTGCCGACGCAACAGCACACCTCATCGAGAACCCGTTCGCTCCGGAATTCCTTGAAGGCCAGCACGTGGTGATCACCCTGGCGCTGATCGCCGGGCTGGGCATCGTGTTCCTCCGGGGATTCCGGGAAGCCATCAACGTTGCCGTGGTACTTGTCGCGGCCTTCCTGGCACTGAACCTCGTGGTGGTCTTCGTGGCCATCAGCCACCTCTTCACCGAATCCCACGTGATCACCGACTGGTGGGGTGCACTGACCACGTCCCACGGCGATCCTTTGTTGATGATCGGGCTTGCCTTACTGGTCTTCCCCCGCCTGGCCTTGGGGCTCTCCGGGTTCGAAACTGGCGTGGCCGTGATGCCGCAGATCAAGGGGCGCGCGACGGACACCGACGCCAATCCCGCAGGCCGGATCAAGGGTGCCCACCGCCTGCTGACAACGGCCGCGATCATCATGAGCTCCTTCCTGATCACGTCAAGCTTCACCACGGTCATGCTGATCCCTGCCGCCGAGTTCGAATCCGGCGGCAAGGCCGAGGGGCGCGCCCTGGCCTACCTCGCCCACAAGTTCCTCGGCGATGGCTTCGGCACCGTGTACGACATCAGCACCAT
Source organism: Paenarthrobacter sp. NPDC018779 (assembly GCF_044391085.1). NCBI lineage: Bacteria > Bacillati > Actinomycetota > Actinomycetes > Micrococcales > Micrococcaceae > Paenarthrobacter > Paenarthrobacter sp. NPDC018779. The sequence goes on from NZ_JBIRZS010000004.1 coordinate 103,696, forward strand.
TGCCATCCTGTGGTTTGCGGGCGCCTCCGCCATGGCTGGCCTGCTGAATCTGGTCCCCCGCTACTTGCCGCGTTACGGCATGGCTCCCGCGTGGGCCCGGGCACTCCGTCCGCTGGTTCTCGTGTTCACCGTCATCGCCTTCGCCGTGACCATCATTTTCCAGGCAGACGTCAACGCCCAGGGCGGCGCCTACGCCACGGGCGTGCTGGTGCTCATTACCTCGGCGTCCATTGCTGTGACGCTATCCGCACGGCGCAAGAAGCAGCGGGCCCAGTTCATCGGCTTCGGCATCGTCTCGCTCGTCTTCATTTACACCACGGTGGTCAATTCGATCGAGCGCCCGGACGGCCTCAAGATTGCTGCCCTGTTCATCCTGGGCATCATGGTGGTGAGCTTCATTTCCCGGATCCGCCGCGCCTTCGAGTTGCGGGCCACCCATATCAAAATGGACCAGAAGGCCCTCGAATTCACCGCTAACAACACCGATGGTCCCGTCCGAATCATTGCCCACGAGCCCAAGCGCCTCAGCGCGGACAGGTACCAGGAGAAGCTGGAACACGCCCAGCAGGCCAACCACCTGCCCAAGGACTGCGGCGCATTGTTCATCGAGATCATCGTGGACGACAGCTCGGACTTCGAGCAGGAACTCCAGGTAGTGGGCAAGGAACGCCACGGCTTCAAGATCCTGGAGGTCCACAGCAACAACGTGCCAAACACCCTGGCTGCCGTACTCCTCCACATCCGCGACGTCACGGGCTTCATGCCGCACATCTACTTCCGCTGGACCGAGGGCAACCCGATCTCCAACCTCAGCAAGTTCCTCTTCTTCGGCGAGGGCGAGATCGCACCTGTCACCCGGGAAGTGCTGAGGGAAGCCGAAGCGGACATCACACGCCGCCCCTGGGTGCACGTGGGCTAACCACACCCCGAGATGACAGTTAATGCCAATGTTTCCCCAAAACATTGGCATTAACTGTCATTTCGCGCAGGCTTAGCGGCTCGCCGCGGGCACCAGGACCCAGAGCACCTCCACCGTCTCATCCGTGGGGTTGATCCAGGTATGGGGCTCGCGGCCCGGGAAGGAAAGGGTATCCCCCTCTTCGAGGTCATATTCCTCGTTGGTCAGGATCAGCTTGATCCTGCCTTTGACGACGTGCAGCACGTCAACATCGCAGTCCACGGCATAGAGTTCGTTTTCGCCACGCCCCCGCGGCTCGATGGTTGCCTGGAGGATTTGGAGCCTGCGCTCGGAACGCGCCGTGAGCAGCCGCTCAACAATGCCCTGGCCGCCCAGGGAAATGCGCGGACCGTCGTCGCGCCGGGTCAGGTGGGTTTCGGGGGCGGCGAACAGGTCGCCAACAGACACGGACAGCACCTGGCACAACGTCACCAGCGAGGCCACCGACGGTGAAGTGAGGTCCCGCTCCACCCTGCTAAGGAAGCCTTTGGTCAGGCCCGTGGCATCTGCAACCTGCTCGATGGTAAGCCGCTGCGCCTGCCGGGCTGCACGGATTCTGGAACCGATGGCAACGGGAACATTGCTGGGTTCAACGGGTAGAGCCTTCATTCACAAAACCTTTCAGGCCCGTCCGTGAGGCCCTGTCATTGGAGCCAATAGTAGCCGTAGAGCCACAGCAAAGAGCCAGAATCCGCGGAACCATGACCAAACCACCTTGACTGTTACTCCCATCACAACATATCCTCATAGGCAACAAGTGTTGTCTGTGAGGCACACAACACAAGTCCAACCTCCGTTCGTCAGCACAGAGACTTCGACGCCCTGCAGGAGTATCGTCGAATACCCCAACCTCCGTGCATCAGCTCCAAGGAGCCACTCATGGACTCTTCGTTCATCAACATCGCCATTGTGGTGGTGTATTTGCTTGCCATGCTGGCGTTCGGTTGGTGGGGCAAGTCCCGCACCAAGAACAACAGCGACTTCCTGGTGGCCGGCCGCCGCCTGGGACCGTTCCTCTACACCGGCACCATGGCCGCAGTTGTCCTGGGTGGCGCATCCACCGTTGGCGGCGTTGGCCTGGGCTACAAATTCGGCATCTCCGGCATGTGGCTCGTGGTGGCCATCGGCGCAGGCGTCCTCTTGTTGAGCCTGCTGTTCGCCGGCACCATCCAGCGCCTGAAGATCTACACGGTCTCGCAGATGCTCAGCCTCCGCTATGGAAGCAAGGCCACCCAGACCTCCGGCATCGTCATGCTTGCCTACACCCTCATGCTCTGCGCAACCTCCACCGGCGCCTACGCCACCATCTTCGTGGTCCTTTTCGACTGGGAACGCTGGCTGGCCATCGCCGTGGGCGGCGCGATCGTGCTTGTCTACTCCACCATCGGTGGCATGTGGTCCATCACCCTCGCGGACCAGGTGCAGTTCATCATCAAGACCGTTGGCATCTTCCTGCTGATGCTGCCGTTCGTCATGAACGCCGCCGGTGGCCTGGACGGCATCCGCCAGCGCGTTGACCAGAGCTTCTTCCAGATCGACGGCATCGGCCTGCAGACCATCATCACGTACTTCGTGGTGTACACGCTCGGCCTCCTCATCGGCCAGGACATCTGGCAGCGCGTCTTCACAGCAAAGACCCCCACGGTTGCACGCTGGGGCGGCGCGACCGCCGGGGTGTACTGCATCCTCTACGGTGTGGCCGGCGCCCTGATCGGCCTCGCCGCACGCGTTGCCCTGCCGGACATCGACGTGGCAAACCTCGGCAAGGACGTTGTCTACGCCGAGGTGGCAACCCACATCCTGCCCATCGGCATCGGTGGCTTGGTCATGGCAGCAGCCGTCGCCGCAATGATGTCCACCGCGTCCGGTGCGCTCATTGCCGCAGCCACGGTGGCCCGCGCAGACGTTGTCCCGTTTGTCGCCAGCTGGTTCGGCAAGACCATCAACACCGACGACACGGAAAACCCAGAGCACGACGTCAAGGCGAACCGCTACTGGGTCCTCGGCCTCGGCGTCCTGGCAGTGCTGATCTCCATGGCGGCCCAGGACGTTGTTGTTGCCCTCACCATCGCCTACGACATCCTGGTAGGCGGCCTCCTCGTCGCCATCCTCGGCGGCCTTGTGTGGAAGCGCGGTACCGGCATTGCGGCAGCCTGGTCCATGGCCGTGGGCTCGGTCCTCACCCTGGTCCTGCTGATCCTCTTCGCAACGGGTGTGATCGAGAGCGCCGACGGCGTCTACGCGAACGATCCCATCTACTGGGGCCTCGGAGCTTCCTTCGTGACCTTCGTGGTGATCTCACTGCTCACTCCGCCCACCGATGCCGCAGTCCGCGCGGCATGGGACAAGCGGGTTGCAGGAGCCATCTCGGATGAACTCCCGCTGGACGCCCACCCGGTCAGCAGCCACAAGGCCTGAAGTCCGGCCACACAGTGGCCACCTCGGCAATGCACGACGGCGGCGCCACCCTTCGCGGGGTGGCGTCGCCGTTTGCGTAGTCCCCGGCTTCCACAACACACCTACCCCCGTTGCGGGGCCCGCTCTGCGCTCATTCGCCCCCGCAGAGCACGCCAAGCAGGCCCCACAAAGGGGAGGCATTAGGATAGGACGCAGCTTCAAGAGATGTGGCGCCAAGCTCCGACTGGCCACGCACCAACCCCATGTTCACGGGTGGTTCGGATGAGGAAGCGGCCCGCCCCGGACCAGAGACAACCGAGCGGGCAAGAGCACTCCCACCAAGGAGCAGTCCTTGCCGTACCAAACTGAAACCACGGTCCAAGCGGGCACATCCCAAGCGGCCTTGGTCAACGCCAGCCCCGTCCAAGCCAGCGCCACCGAAACCCCTTCCCCGACAGTCCGGGTGATTCCCGTGGTTGACATCGTCCACGGCACGGTGATCATTGTCGCGCGCGGCCGCACCGAACGCTTTCACCACCCTGAGCCCCGGCTCCTCGCCGCGGCGTTGGCACGCTCCGTCCGCGCCACGCGCTGGTGTTTCGCGTCGCAAACGCTGACGGTGACCGTTGCCGCCGTCGGACGTGCTGCCGGGCGCGAGCGGCACTTCAGCCTGGTGCCGGCTGCCTAGGATTCGTCGCCGTCGCCGCGGAATTCTTCCTCGGCCTCATCGAGCGGCACAATGCGCTCGTCGTCGTCCGCCACCTCGCCTTCCTCTGCCCAAGCCTCATCGACTTCCTGGTCCTCGTTGTAGTCGTAGGCCGGATCCGACTCGATGGTTGCCCGTTCCGGGTGGTGGGGATGTGATTCGGTGCTCATGCTGCAACCTCCGTCCGACGGGCCGCACCAGGCGGTCCACTGACCGATGTGCGGGGAGTGCCCCGCCCCTGTCTATCCATCTGAGCACCGCCTCAAGAAGGGGTCAAGGGAGGGTCGCCGGCGGCCGCAGCACCGCTGCACCAGGGTTCGGAATTAAGGCATGCCGAACATTCCTGTTAAGGAATACCAGCCAAAAATCCCCGGAAATAGGCGGTACAGTGGGCGGTGCAAAGGGGCCGTAACCGTCCCATCAAGCCCAGGAGAAACAGTGCAACAGCACCAGGAATCCCACGGTCCGTCGAGCCCCGCTCCGGACTCCCGGCCCGAAGAAGAACCCTCGCGAACACCCACGCAGTCGGACGTCCGGCGCTGGCGGCAGTACCTGGCAGACGAACGGGCCGAGGCCGCCGTCTACCGCGAACTCGCCCAACGCCGCGACGGTGAGGAGCGCCAGATCCTCCTTGCCCTGGCAGAAGCGGAAGGCCGGCACGAGGCCCACTGGCTCAAGCTGCTCGGGGAACACGCCGGAATGCCCAAGGCGGCGTCGGCACGCAGCCGGCTCCTCGGTTTCCTCGCGCGGCACTTCGGCTCCGTCTTCGTCCTCGCCTTGGCCCAACGTGCCGAGGGGCGCTCCCCCTACGGCACCGACCCGTACGCCACGCCCGCAATGGTGGCCGACGAGCAAATCCACGAGGAAGTTGTCCGCGGCCTCGCAACCCGTGGCCGCAACAGGTTGTCCGGCACGTTCCGCGCCGCGGTTTTCGGCGCCAACGACGGCCTGGTCAGCAACCTTTCCCTGGTGATGGGCATGGCCGCGACGGGCGTTTCCAGTGCCGTGGTGCTGATGAGTGGCGTTGCCGGCCTGCTGGCGGGTGCGCTGTCCATGGGTGCCGGCGAGTACGTGTCCGTCCGGTCGCAGCGGGAACTGCTCAACGCCACCCTTCCCACCCAGGCCACGTTGGCTGCCGCACCGTCCTTGGACGTGGAGCACAACGAACTCGTCCTGGTGTACCTGGCGCGGGGCATGACCCGGGAAGCTGCTGAACACCGCGCCGCCGAGAGGCTGGGACTCTTCAGTTGCGACTGCGATCCGAGCTTGTCCTTGCAACCTGAAAAGGAAGAAGTCGAGGACGAGCATGAGACGGTCGGTTCGGCATGGGGCGCGGCGCTTTCCAGCTTCTGCTTCTTCGCTTCCGGCGCCATCGTGCCCATCCTGCCGTTCGTCTTCGGCGTGGTGGGCTGGAGCGCGCTGATCCTCTCCGGCGCCTTGGTGGGCGTCGCGCTGCTGGCGACGGGCGCCGTCGTCGGGCTGCTCTCCGGAACCTCTCCCCTGAGCCGCGGCCTCCGCCAGCTGGCCATCGGCCTCGGCGCCGCAGCTGCCACCTATGGATTGGGCCTCCTCTTCGGAGCGGTGATCGTCTAGGCTTCGCCGGCATGAATAGACGGGGCCACCCCGGTCCCGTAATGTTGGTTCGTCCTCTGCGCTGCCTGCGTGAACGGGGCCTGAGGAATGGAGAACCGTGGACACCGAGCATGGGGAGTCGCCTGCGCACGAACCCCGCCCTGCCGGCAAGGCGCTGCGTTTGCTCCTCGGCCTGGTCATGGCGGCGGTTGCCGCTGTGGTGGCAGTCCTGGTCAGCGGTTTCCTGCACGGCGATCCACGCATCACGGCCCTGATCCCGGGTGCCGCCCTGCCCAACTCCCAACAAGCCGGACAAGGCACGCGCATCCCGGCCCGCGCCCTCAACGCTCCCCCGCCCGGGATGGAAGAGGCCGATGCTCCGCTCGCCTCACCTGCCCCGCCGGCCTTCACGAGCGATTCCTACAAGTTCCTGGCCACGAACGACGACGGCACACCGGTTGGATATTCGCCGTGCCGGCCGCTGCACTACGTGGTCAATGATGCCTCGGCGCCTGCGGGAACGGATGGGCTGCTCCAGACTGCCCTGGCGAACGTCTCGGCCGCGACGGGCATCCAGTTCGTCAATGACGGCACCACGGACGAGCTGCCCACTGCGAAGCGGGAGCCGTACCAACCGGCGAAGTACGGCGAGCGCTGGGCACCGCTGCTGATTTCCTGGACTACCCCGGAGGCCGCACCCGCGCTGGAGGACAAGGTCATTGGCACCGGTGGCAGCACCATGTATTCGCTGAACAAGGGGCCCAAGAGTTACATCACGGGCAGCCTGGAACTCGATACACCCCAGATCTCCGAGCTCCTGGCTGAGGAAGGCGGCTCGGCTTACGTCCTGGCCGTCATGCAGCACGAGCTGAGCCATGTGATGGGGTTGGACCACGTGGATGACCCGGTGCAGCTGATGTATCCGGAGATCGGCGCACCTGATGGTTTGGCTGACGGCGACCTGACCGGCCTGCACCTGCTGGCATCTGCCCCCTGCCGCAAGGACATCTAGGCCGGTTCCCGTTTGGAGCCGGGCCATGGACTTCCCGGCAGGCGCGGTCCTATGCTGTCCCCAAACGGCCGACGGCGGCGCCCCAACCGCGGTTCCGGGCCGTCGCGTCAGGGGGTTCGATGGAACCTGATGGGTCGCCACAAGGGCCAGACCCCTATCCCCCGCCGCGTCATCTCCCTCCTGCACAGGGACCGCTCCAACAACCCACTCCACAGATCAAGCACCGCACCGTCGCCGCCGTCTTCTTCTTTTTCGGGGTCCTGGGACTGGTCTGCGCGGGTGCCTACTTCGGCGGAGACCTGCAGCCGCTGTGGGGTTCGGATGTACCGCAAAGCCAGTCCCCGCGCCCGGGGGTGCTGCCGTTCGGACAACGGGAAGACCCTGTTCCAGGGCGTGAGGAAGCCGACGCTCCCCTGGGCACGCCCGCGCCCCTGCAGCGGAGCAGTACGGCCTACAAATTCCTGGCGCTCAAGACGGACGGCACACCCGTGGCCTACTCCCCCTGCCGCCCCATCCACTACGTGGTGAACTCGACGCTGGCTCCTGCGTCGTGGCAATCCTTGGTGGAGGAAGCCGTGCGGCAGGCCAGCCTGGCGACGGGCCTCCATTTCATCTACGACGGCCCCACCTCGGAGCAGCCCACCAGCAACAGGGCCGGCTACCAGCCCGAGATGTACGGCGACCGCTGGGCTCCCGTCCTGATCGCCTGGACCACTCCGGAGCAGGTCCCGCGGCTCACGGGCCAAACCGTTGGACTGGGTGGCAGTTCGTCGATTGGGCTGAGTAACGGCTACAAGGCCTACGTCACCGGCACAGTGTCCCTTGATGCGCCGCAGTTCGCCGGGATCATGGGGTCCTCCCAGGGCCGGGAAATCGGCGTGGGAGTGATCATGCACGAGTTGGGGCACGTCCTGGGCCTGGACCACGTGGATGATCCACGCCAGCTCATGTACGACCAGGCCTCATGGGTGCGCCAATACGCAGCGGGCGACCTGACGGGCCTGGCCAAGCTCGGCTCCGGTCCGTGCAGCAAGGACTTCTAGGGCTCCTGCGCAGGACGCCCGGCCCGTCCGGCCACAATGTCCACCGCTTCCTCCACGGTGTCCACCAGGAAGATCCGTTCAGCCATGGGCTTTCCCGCGGCCAGGCTTTGCAGCATGGGCCACGCGGGGAAGGTCCGTTCCCAGTGCTCGCGTCCCACCAGCACCATGGGCGTGACTGTTTCCGGCGCACCGTAGTAGTTCTCGCACGCGTCCTGGAAAATCTCCTGAACGGTCCCGGCCGAGCCTGGGAGGAACACGATTCCGCCGTTGCACAGTTCCAAAAGGATGGCCTCCCTGATGGCGTTCGCGAAGTACTTGGCGATGTGCGTCGCGAACAGGTTGGGTGGCTCATGACCGTAAAACCACGTGGGGATGCCCAGTGTGGCGGTGCCGTCCGGATAATGTTCGACGACGGCGGCGGCCTCGCGCGCCCAAGCCGTCACCGACGGCCTGAACCCCGGAACGACGGCGAGCGCCTGCAGCGCCGCGCGGAAGTCGTCGTCGTGCTTTCCGCTCAGGTACGCACCCAGGTTGGCCGCTTCCATGGCACCGGGACCGCCGCCCGTGGCGACCGTGAGACCGGCCTGGGCCAGGAGGCGTCCCAGTCGGGCGGCGTCGGCGAACTCCGGGGTGCCGCGTTGGGCTGCGTGGCCGCCCATGACTCCCACCAGTTTGGAACCCGCGAAGGCCCCGTTCTGGAGGGCCTCGTCCAAGGCGTCGCCGATCGCGTGGTCATGGAGTGCTGCGGCGAGCGTCGCATCCAGGCTTGAGCGCTGGCCGGGGAGGATGCTCCACTGGTAGACCCTGGCGTCCAGCGTGGCCTCGTACTCCGTGGCGGAGATGTCCTCGTAGAGCTCCTGCGCGGTGTAGAGGCTGCCGCGGTAGGGGTTGAACGGCACTCCGCGCAGCTTGGGGAAGATCAGGGCCCCGCGGCCCCGGAGGGTGTCTTCCACGCCGTCGTCGAAGGTGCATCCCAGGAAGATGGCACCCTGCGGACTCAGGGAGAGCAGTTCCCGTGAGCGTCCGCGGAGGTCCAGGGACTGGGCGTGCCAGCCATGCATGGAAGCCGCTCCGGCGCCAACCAAACGGTCGAAGTGAACCACGCTTTCGACGTCGAGCGTCCGGGGGCTGGGGTTCAAGGCGCCGGAGGGATTCATGGTTTCAGCGTAGTGCGCTGGAAGGTTACACCGCCGTTTGGGGCCCGGGACACCGCCCGTGCATCATGAAGCATGACCAACACTTCCGGCGCTCCCACGCGCATCGGCGTCCCCGTCCGCCTCAGCAGCTCCGACGCCCCGGACGCCCGGGTGGGCGAGGCCAATGAACTGTTCGTGTTCATTGTGGAGTTGCTCCGTGAGGCCGGTGCCGAGCCGGTGCTGCTGACCCCGGAATCTGTGTTGGAATCTGAACTGGGCGCGCTGGACGGGGTGCTCCTGCCGGGCGGCGGCGACCTCGACCCCCGGCTGTACGGCCAGGAACCGGTGGAGGCCGTGTACGACGTCAACCCCGAACAGGACACGCTGGACCTGGCCGTTGCGCGCGCAACGCTCGACGCCGGTCTGCCGCTCCTTGGCATTTGCCGCGGACACCAGCTCCTCAACGTCCTCTATGGGGGAACGCTCATCCAGGACATGCTTCCGTCCACTGTGGTGCACAGCGGTCTGGATCCGGATGATGCCGCCGCGAGCGAGTGGGCGTGGCATGACGTGGTGCTGGCCGCCGGCTCCCGGACCGCCGCCCTCTACGGCTCTACGGACGGCACCACGGTCAAGATTGCGTCCGGCCACCACCAGGCTGTGGCTACCGTTGGTGGGGGCCTGACAGTCACAGCCGTTGCCGACGACGGCACCATCGAAGCACTGGAAGACCCCACCCGGTGGGTGACGTCCGTGCAGTGGCACCCCGAAGCAGCCCAGCTTCCTTCCGCCGAGCGCCTCCTTCCTTTCCGTGCCTTCGTGGAAGTGTGCCGGAACGCTACCCAGGACCGGCTCGGAGGTGTACAGTAGCGCTCACTGCATCAGTTCCCTTACTCTCTGGGGACCTGGAGCGCACAATTTCATTCGAATGACGTCGCAAGGGCGTCTTAAGTTCGCCGGCTGGGGGGCCCAACGTCTGCTCAAAGGAGCATTGTTGTGGTCCGTTCAAAACCCGCCAATCCATCCCGTCATCCGAAGACTCCCGCTTCCCTCCTCGGTATCCTGCTGACTTCCGCTTTGGCTTTCGGCGGGCTTGTGCTCGGCGGCGCCGCGCCGGCAGCCGCCGCAGTCCCACCCTGTGCGGGAACCGGCGGGGCCATGCAGATCGTGGCCCACACCGACGACGACCTGTTGTTCCTCAGCCCGGACTTCATGCGTGATATCCAGGCCAAACGTTGTGTCCAAACGGTCTTCACCACCGCTGGAGAAGCCGGAGAAGGTGCTTCGTACTGGCGGGGCCTCGAAGCAGGCATCCGCGCCAGCTACTCGAAGATGGCCGGAGTCGCCGACTCATGGACCACCTCCGACGCCGGTGTCCCCAACAGGCCGCTGACCATGCAGACGCTCAATGGGGCACCCAACATCTCCGTGGTGTTCATGCGGCTCCCCGACGGTTTCCCCGATGGCGACGGCAGCGCCGCGTACAACGACCAAAGCATTCTGAAGCTCTGGGACGGACGCCTCTCCTCCATCCGGCCCGTGGACAACGCAGCGACATTCACCAAGACGCAGTTCCAGAACGCCCTCAACCGCTTGGTGGCCAACTTCCAGCCCACCACGTTCCGCACCCAGGACTGGACCGGGAACTTCAACAATCCTTATGACCACAGCGACCACTGGGCCACGGCAAAGTTCGCGCAGCTGGCTACCCGGAGCTACACCGGCCCACACACCTCCATCGCCTACGACGCGTACGTGATCGACGAGTATCCGCAGAACGTCACGGGTGCTGAGCTCACGGCCAAGGTGGACACGTTCGTGCGGTTCTCCGACTTCGACATGTACATCTGCAGCAGCCCCGGCGAAGGATGCCCTGACTCCCCCTACGATGAATGGCTCAAACGGCAATACGTCACGGCTATTGAGTGGGTGGGAAACGCCGCCAAATTGGCCGGCACCACTGTCACCGCCTCGTCCCAGAAGGCTGCGGCCCAGAGCCCCGAAAAGGCACGCGACGGGTACTTCTGGGGTGCTCCGATGGACGCCACCCGGGAATGGGTCACCGCGGCCGAAAAGACAGGCAGCTGGATCCAGTACAACTTCTCGCCAACCCGGACCATCAACTCGGTGACGCTCTCCGACAGGCCTGTCCTTACCGACCAGGTGACCGGTGGCAACCTTACCTTCTCCGACGGCAGCACCGTGGCGGTCCCGGCCCTGCCCAACAACGGCTCGGCCCTCACCGTCAACTTCCCGGCACGGACCGCGAGCTGGGTACGCTTCAACATCACCTCAGTAAGTGCCAGCACCACCAACGCCGGCCTGTCCGAATTCGAAGCGTACGTCACGGCAGACACCGTGGCGCCCGTCGTCACGGCTACTCCGCCGGGCGGAACCTACACCGCCGGTCAGGCCATCACCCTGGCTGCCAACGAGACCGCCACCATCTACTACACGGTGGACGGCAGCACACCCACCACGTCCAGCCCCAAGTACTCGGCCCCGATCACCCTCACCGGTGCCATGACCCTGAAGTACTTCGCCGTCGATGCGGCGAACAACTCCTCCGCCGTAGCCACACAGACCTACTCAACCGGCCTTGACGTCACCAAACCCGTGGTGACGCCCAACCCGGCCAGTGGGGCCTACGCGGCGGGAACCAAGATCGCGCTGACCGCCAACGAGCCGGCCGAGATCCGGTACACCACGGATGGCACGGATCCGCTGACGGCAGGGCTTGTCTACAGCGCACCCATCACCTTCAACGGCCCCGGCCCCATGACGCTGAAGTACTTCGCCAAGGACACGGCAGGGAACACTTCCAGCGTCGCTACCCAGACGTACACAGTGCCGCCGGACACCACGGCGCCGGTGGTCACCGCCAATCCAACAGGCCGGGCCTTGGCCAGTGGTGCAACCATCAGCCTTAGCGCCAATGAGCCAGCCACCATCTACTACACCACCAATGGCAGCACCCCCACTGCCACCGAATCGGCAACCAACCTCAAGTACACGGCTCCGATCGTCATGGGCAGCTCCACGCTGACGCTCAAGTACATCGGCGTTGACACGGCTGGGAACACCTCAGCTGCGGGAACCCAGACGTACACCGTTCCCGCAGCCGGACCGCCGTCGGCCCATGACTTCAACGGTGATGGGCGCGCGGACGTCCTTGCTGCCGATTCCGCGGGCAACCTGTACCTGTATCCGGGCGACGGTTCCGGCGGGCTGCTCCCCCGGCAACTGGCCCTTGCGGCGCCGGCGTGGTCCTCGATCACGGACACCATCACGCCCGGCGACTTCAACAGGGACGGCAAGAACGATCTCCTGGCCCGTGCCGGGGACATCCTGTACTTCTACCCTGGAAACGGTGCGGGCAGCTTCGGCGCGAGGTCCCAGGTGAGCACGGGCTGGAGCACCATGACCCAGCTCTTCTCCCCGGGCGACTTCAGCGGCGACGGAATCCCGGACTTCATGGGCCGGCGCAGCAACGGTGAGCTGAGGCTGTACGAGGGCAACGGAAACGGCGGCCAGCGCACCCCGTACACAGTCGGTACCGGTTGGGGCATCATGAACGCCATCTTCAGCACCGGCGACTTCAACGGAGACGGCAAGGCCGATGTACTGGCGCGGCGAACGGATACGGGAGCATTATGGCTGTATCCGGGCAATGGCTCCGGAGGTTGGCTGCAGTGGAACCAGATCGCAACGGGCTGGAACACCCGCACTGCGCTCGCCGGCCCCCGGGACCTTGATGGCGACGGCAAGAACGACGTCCTGGGCCGCATTGGAGACAATTTGTGGCTCTATCCCGGATCGGGAGGCGGAACTCTGGGAAATGTGCCGCCGATCAGCCTGGGCGCGGGTTGGCAGGGGATGAAGGTCATCGCCTGAGCAACCCCCACTGAACCTGGCGCGGGTCGGAGTTTTCCCCCAGACTCTTCCGGCCCGCGTCAGCCACGTCCGCCCTCTCTCACCGAACCACCCGTTTCCACCGACCCTCTCTCACCAAACCGCCCTTTCCTGCCGACGCTCTCTCACCAAACCGCCCTTTCCGGGCGACGCTCTCTCACTTGCGTCAAGAAAGCCGACCGCGGGAAGGCCCGACGGCGGCACTCCCCCGAGTGCCGCCGTCGACCGTTCCGTTGCGGGTGGTGAGGGAGGGATCGAACAAAAGGGGCATTCGGTGAGGGAGGGATCGGCGAAAAGGGTCATTCGGTGAGAGATGGTCGGGGAATTAGGGGCATTCGGTGAGAGATGGTCGGGGAATTAGGGGCGTTCGGTGAGAGAACGTTTAGCGGGGCACCTTGACGGGGACGCCGGTTTCGAGTGATTCCTGGGCGGCGTCGGCCACGCGGGAGGCGGCCACGGCGTCCTCCGGCGTGCAGGGGTTCTTGCGGACTCCGAGGATCACTTCCACGAACGCTGCCATCTCCGAGCTGTACGCCTGGTGGAAACGTTCCGCGAAAGTCTTGTGCGCTTCGCCGGCCGGGAACGCGATCCCCAACTCGGCTGACCGTACCGCCATCTGGTGGTCCATCCCCACCAACACAGAGCCTTCGGACCCCTGGAGCTCCAGCCGGACATCATGGCCGGCCCCGTTGTAGCGGCTCGCCGAGACCGTTCCTACCGTGCCGTCGTCGAACGTCACCAGCGCCAAAGCGGTGTCGACGTCGCCCACTTCACCGATCGCGGGGTCGCCGTTGTTGGAGCCCTTGGCGTAGACCTCCACGATCTCCCGGCCCGTGAGCCAGCGAAGGATGTCGAAGTCGTGGACCGAACAGTCCCGGAACAGGCCACCCGAGGTTGCGAGGAACTCGACCGGCGGCGGAGTCATGTCGCACGTGACGGCACGCAAGGAGTGGATCCAGCCAAGCTCGCCGGCATCGTAGGCCCGCTTGGCCTCAAGGTAGCCCGCGTCGAAGCGTCGCTGGTGCCCGATCTGGACGGTGCCGTCCTTCTCTCGGATGTACTCGAGGACAGGCAGGGATTGGGCGACATTGACGGCCACGGGCTTCTCGCAGAACACGGGAATGCCCGCGTCCACGCCTGCCTTGATCAGGTCCGGGTGGGTTGCAGTGCCAGTGGCGATCACCAAACCGTCAATGCCGGAGGCGATCAGTTCCCCCACCGAGGGCAGGAACTCCGCCCCGAAGTCCGCGGCCACGGACCGGGCGTGTTCCTGCGCGACGTCCGTCAGCTTGAGCCGCACGAGGGTCCCTTCAGGGTTGAGGACCTCGTTCAAGGCATTGATGTTCCGGGCGTGCATCACGCCGATCCTGCCCACGCCCACCAGGCCGAGCGTTACTTCTTTCATGCTGTCTCACTTCCTTTCCGGACATTCGCCGGATAATCCAGGGAAACCACGGAAGGGCCCCGGCGGACGTGCATCAGCCGGGGCCCGTGCGCGGGCGAACTAGTGACGCTTCGTGGTGCTTTCTGGCGCGGCATCGGCGACGTCGGCTACCTCGGCTTTGACTTCCTCCAAGGCGTCCGAGTGTCCGCCGAGTTGTTCGAGTTCGTGGGCGAGTTCAGCCAGTTCGGCGCCGCCGGCCATTTGGGCTGTCAGTTCTTCGAGCGTGATGTCCTTCTTCTCGTAGTAGCCGATCGACTTGCCGCGCTTGAGCAGCAGGAACCGGTCACCTACGGGGAACGCGTGGTGCGGGTTGTGGGTGATGAAGATAACGCCGAGGCCGCGGTCGCGGGCCTGCAGGATGTAGCGGAGCACGACGCCGGACTGCTTGACTCCCAGCGCGGCGGTGGGTTCGTCGAGGATCAGGACCTTGGCGCCGAAGTACACGGCACGGGCGATGGCCACACACTGGCGCTCACCGCCGGAGAGCTGGCCGATGGGCTGTTCCACGTCGCGCAGGTCGATGCCCATGTCTGCGAGTTCCTTCTTGGTGATGTCCTTCATTTTCTGGACATCCATGCGGCGGAACGGGCCCACCCCGGTGGTCAGTTCCGAGCCCAGGAAGAAGTTCCGCCAAATCGGCATGAGGGAGACGACGGCGAGATCCTGGTACACAGCTGCGATGCCGGCGTCGAGCGCTTCACGGGGTGAACCGAGCTTGCGGTCCTCGCCCATGATCTTGAAGCTGCCTTCGTCGTGCTGGTGCAGGCCGGCGATGATCTTGATCAGGGTGGACTTACCGGCACCGTTGTCGCCCAGGACGCAGGTGACGCGGCCGTTGTCCACGGCCATGGTCACGTCCCGCAGGGCGATGATGTTGCCGTAGTGCTTGCCCACGGCTTCGAGGGATAGCAGGTGCACGGGCGTGTGGGTCAAGGGGTCCTTCTCGTCTTTCAGCAGGGTCTGCTGGTCGATCTGGTGTGCATTCATTGGTCCGGCCCCTTACTTCAGTTCTGCCCGGCGTTTGACGATGAGGTTGACGATGGTGGCCAGCAGCAGCATCAAGCCCAGGAAGAACTTGAACCAGTCCGGATTCCATTGTGCGTAGACAATGCCCTTGTTGGCCATGCCAAAGATGAAGGCACCGATCGCGCCACCGACGGCGGAGCCGTAGCCGCCGGTGAGGAGGCAGCCACCTATCACGGCGGCGATGATGTAGAGGAACTCGTTGCCCACGCCTTCGCCGGATTGCACGGCGTCGAAGGCGAACAGGTTGTGCATGCCCAGGATCCAGCCGCAGAAACCGACAGCCATGAACAGGCCAATCTTGGTCTTGGTCACCGGAACACCCACGGCGCGGGCAGCATTCGCGTCACCGCCGACGGCGAAGATCCAGTTGCCGATGCGGGTCCTCAGGAGGATCCAGGAAGCAATCAGCACTAGAACGATCCAGAAGAAAACGGTGATCTTCACTTCCACGCCGCCGATGCTGATGGAGGAGGCGAAGACGGCGCGGGCCGACTCGAATCCGTCCAGCTTGGAAATCGATGGGGACGAAACGGAACCGCCGACCAGGCGGGTCAGGGCCAGGTTCAGGCCGGTCAGCATGAGGAAGGTGGCCAGGGTGACGATGAAGCTGGGCAGCTTGGTCTTGACCAGGATCCACCCGTTGATGAAGCCGATGCCCAGGGAAACCACCAGTGCCAGGAGGACGCCGACCCAGGCGTTCATGGAGAAGTACCAGCTGAACAGCGAGGCGGTCAGTGCCGAGGAAATCACGGCCACACCCGTGGAGAGGTCGAACTCACCACCGATCATCAGGAGGGACACTCCCACTGCCATGATCCCGATGGTGGAGGAACCGTAGAGCACGGTGGCCAGTGCATTCGGCTGGGTAAATGTCTGCGAGACGGACGCGAAGAAGATGAAGAGGACAACGGCACCGACGAGTGCGCCAACCTCAGGCCGTGCGAGGAACTTCTGAAACGGGTTCCGGCGCCCGACCCGCTCGTCACCGGGCGATGTGGCCGGTGGCAGGGTTGCTGTGTTTGCCATAGGAATGACTCCTTGTTGGTCAGGCTGCGCGGCGGGCGAATCGCCGCGCAGCCGGATTCCTGGATCTAGCGGACGCCCTGCTGGGCGAACTTGAGGACGTCGGAAGCGTTGGACTTGTCCACGATGGTGGGGCCGGTCAGGACGGGCTGGCCGCCGCCGATCTTGAAGCCACCGCGCTTGGCCTGCCACAGGGCGTCAACGGACATGTAGCCCTGGAGCCACGGCTGCTGGTCGACCGTGAAGATGACGTTGCCGTCCACGATCTTCTGGGCGAGTTCGGCGTTGAGGTCGAAGCTGGCCACCTTGGCCGAACTGCCGGCGTCGGTGACCGACTTCAGCAGGGTGAGGGTGATGGGAGCGCCGAGGCCGATGATGACGTCTGCGTCCTTGGAGGCCTGGAGCTTGGCCGTTGCGGTGGACTGCACGGCGGTCATGTCCTTGCCGTCAACATAGAGAATCTCTGTAGCGGGGACTTTGGCCTTCACGCCCGCGCACCGGGCCTCGAGGCCCACGTGGCCCTGCTGCTGGATGACGCACACGGGGTGCTTGTAGCCTTCGGCAGCAAGCCTGGTGCCTACTGCTTCGCCGGCGAGCTGCTCGTTGGAACCGAAGTGGGTGAAAGCGCCGAGCTTTGCCGAGACGGACTCGCCGGCGTTGAGGCTGACCACGGGGATGCCTGCATCGGTTGCTTTCTTGAGGACGTCTTTCAAGGCGTCGGGTGTGGCAATGGTGACGGCAATGCCGTCCACTTTCTGGTCGATGGCCTGCTGTACCAGCTGTGCCTGGCGCCCGGCTTCGGGGTCGCTCGTGTACAGGAGTTCAACGTTGTCCTTGGAGGAAGCTTCCTCCGCGCCCTTCCGGACGATGTCCCAGAACGTGTCGCCGGCTGCGGCGTGGGTGATCAGGGCGACCTTGATGCGGTCGGTGGAAGCTGCCTGGCCTGCTGCAGCACCTCCGCCGTTGTCTGCGGGCTTTCCGCCCTGGCTCGAACAGGCGCTCAGTGCTATCAGGGGAACCACTGCTGCGGCGAGTGCCGCTTTGCGCCACGAGAATTTTGCCACCGTTATCTCCTTTGATTTCAGCTTGGGTGTCCGGAGACTCGTATCCGGATCAGCCACTACTCAGATCATGGTGACTGACCTCACACTTTGTCAAGACTTTGTCCTGACATTAGGATGTTTTTACGTAAATGCTTCTCAATGACGGCGCCCATCCTTCCGGTCGAGCCAATTCCTTGACGGTCCGATCGCGGCTGCTATCATCAGAAAAAGGCAGTATGTCCTATCAAGTGAACATGAGCGGACAAACTCATCCATCCGGCAGAGGAGCCGCGACCCTGCTCCCCGGCCGGCTTTCCGCAGCCGTCCAGGAGGAACCAGTGACGAACCAACTCAGCCTCAGCATCGACCGTTCGTCCCCGGTGCCGCTGTACCACCAAGTGGTGCAAGGCATCGAAGCCGCAATCCACAGCGGACTCCTGGAACCGGGCAGCCGCTTGGACAACGAAATCGACCTTGCGGCGCAACTGAATCTCTCCCGCCCCACCATGCGCAAAGCCATGGACGAACTGGTCCGGGCCGGCCTGCTGGTCCGCAAGCG
This sequence comes from Paenarthrobacter sp. NPDC018779, assembly GCF_044391085.1. NCBI lineage: Bacteria > Bacillati > Actinomycetota > Actinomycetes > Micrococcales > Micrococcaceae > Paenarthrobacter > Paenarthrobacter sp. NPDC018779. Next base: position 121,527 of record NZ_JBIRZS010000004.1, read on the forward strand.
GGGCGTGGGCACGCAGGTGGTCGCCAGCCAGGTCCGGCGACCACTGGAACTCTCCAGCCTGTTCGATGACCTCAGCAACAACGGCAAGAAACCGACTACGGATGTGCTGAGCTTCTCGCACGTGGAGGCCGATGCCGCCACCTTGGCCGCACTCCAACTCCCTGCCGGGTCCAAGGTCTACCACTTCACGCGACTCCGCAAAGTGGGTGGCAAGCCCTTGGCCCTCATGGAGAACTGGGTCCGCGACGATATCACCAGCATGGACGAAGCCCAGCTCGCCAGCGAAGGCCTCTACGCCATCCTGCGGCGTGGTGGCGTGAACTTCCGACTCGCTTCGCAGCGCATCGGTGCCATGATCGCCAACGACTACCAGGCTCCCCTCCTCGAAGCAGAAGTGGGATCGGCCCTGGTCACCATGGAACGCACCGCGGTGGACGACACCGGACGCATGGTGGAAACCGGCCACCACGTCTACCGCGCCGATTCCTACAGCTTTGAAATGACCCTCGTACAGCGCTAACGCAAGGACTTAACTTATGGCCAACTGGGTATACCCCCTGGGAACCGCCACCGACGGCAAGTGGGACGTCTCCCTCGGCACCTCCGATTCCAGCCTCGCCGTCGACGGCTGGGCCCATACGGGACTGAAGGTCGCGACGCTCGCCGCGGGTGCCGCCGTCGAACTTTCCGCCGCTGCCGAAGAGCGCATCGTGGTGCCGCTGAGCGGCTCCTTCACGGTAACGGTCGACGGCGGGACGTACAGCCTCGCCGGCCGGCAGTCGGTTTTCCACGGGCCAAGCGACGTCCTCTACACCGGCATCGACAAGGCCGTCACCATCAGCTCGAACGACGGCGGCCGCGTCGCCGTGGCGACCGCACCGGCAAAGGCCGGGTACCCCACCCGTCTGATCACCGCCGCCGAAACCCCCGTGGAACTGCGCGGTGCTGGCAACTGCTCCCGCCAGGTCCACAACTTCGGCACACCGGCCGCACTCGAAGCCGACCGCTTCATCGTCTGCGAAGTCATCACCCCCGCCGGCAACTGGTCCTCCTACCCTCCGCACAAGCACGACGAGGAGAAGGACGGCGAAACCAGCCTCGAGGAGATCTACTACTTCGAAACCCGCGTGGCTCCCGGCTCCCCCGCCCCGGAAGAGACGGACGCCATCGGCTACGCACGCGTGTACGCCTCGGATGAGCGGCCCATCGATGTCTCCGCCGAAGTCCGCACCGGCGATGTTGTCCTGGTCCCCTACGGCTGGCACGGCCCCGCCATGGCGGCACCCGGATACGACCTCTACTACCTCAACGTCATGGCCGGCCCCGGACGCGTCCGCGACTGGCTCATCAGCGACGACCCCCACCACGGCTGGATCCGCCAAACTTGGGACAGCCAGAACGTAGACCCAAGGCTCCCGTTCACGGCCTGATCTTGAACAGGTGATGCCCCTGAGATGAGGTCTTGGGGGCATCACTCGTCTTCAGACTTTGCCTTATCGACGTCATTCCATGGCCTGTCGCGACACTGAAAGGACATGGAACCCCGACCGTGGTCTGGCGAGACGCTCAAAAAGCTCAGTCGGCACATCCGAGATGGTACCGAACCACCGTCCTCGTTGCCCGCCTACGAAGATGTCATGGTCTGGTACGACGAGTTGGTCAATCATGTTATCGGCCGACTGGAAGCGCTGTCTTGGACGAACTGGTTCGGCGACCGGTACAGGCCTCCTATTGGTCGCGCTAAGACAATCCAAACACTCCGCGAGAAGCTCAACAGGATGCCGTCAATGCACCTGCCGTCCATCCAGGACATTGCAGGGGTTCGATTGCAGATGTCGATGTCGCTCCTCGAACAGGATGCCGTCGCCACCCTTCTGTGCAAGCACTTCGAACAAGATCCAGCAATTGCTATTGAGGACCTCCGAGATGGCTCGCACGCCGGTTATCGGGCTGTCCACGTTCTTCTGCACCTGAAGGACCTCCGGGGCAGGGTCGAGATTCAGGTCCGGACTCAGTTGCAGGGAGAATGGGCGAACCTGTATGAGGAACTGGGAGACGTGCTCGGACGCGAAATTCGCTATGAGCAACTACCCGATGCAGACGAACGCCGTGCAGTCATGGACCGCATGCAGGGCCTTTCCCTGGGTCAGATCACAGAGCTTGAAGCGGCGATGAACCTGATATCCGGCCAAAAGTACGTGGTTGACACGAACCATCCCGATTACGCTGGTCCCGTGCAAAAGACATGGGAAGGCGTTGAGGGTGGGATCGACGCAGTGCATACCCTCATCGCAGAGCTCGAGGCCGACTTGATACGGCAGCTACAATCTATGAGATCCCACATCCAGTCCATAACCCAGGAAGCAGAGTAGGAGGCGCCATGCCTGGTTTCACAATCCAGTACAACAAGAAAACCCAAGAACGCTTGGTCGAAGTCTTTGAAGGCGACTCCGGACACCGCGATGCAATGAAGCGTCGTTTGGAACTGGAGAAAAAGCACCTTGGCATGGACTGGGAAATTGTGTCCCTCAACGCAACTTCTTTAGCCAGTATCCAGCAGTCACATTCCCGCTATTTCCACGGCAGAGACATCACAGTAATTGCTTGATGATTGGTTCCAACCGCGTGAAAACCAAGAAAGCCCCTGTGACTCGACGAGTCACAGGGGCTTTCTTCGTTATCGGTGCTACTTCGTTTGGGCGATGTAGTCCGTCATCGTCTTGAGCTGGTAGCGGGAAACGTCCTCGGCATTCTCGTCCTCGGCGAAGACGCTGGAGACCATCACGGTGTTCTCCTTGTCCAGGAAGCCGATTTCCTTCAGGCCGCCGAAGAACTCGTTCCAGTTGACGTCGCCGTCACCGATCTTCAGGTGCTGGTGCACGCGCACGGCGTTGCCGGGCGGATTGGTGATGTAGCGCAGGCCGTGGGAGGCGTGGTGGTTCATGGTGTCTGAAATGTGCACCAGGCGCAGCTTGTCACCGGCGGCGCGCATGATGTCCAGCGGCTTGTTGCCCATGTGGAACGTGTGCGAGGCAACGTAGACCATTCCGATGTTCGGAGAGTTGATGCCACGAATCACGCGCAGTGCGGCCAGGCCGTCCTCCACGAAGTCATCCGGGTGCGGATCGATCAGCACGTCCAGGCCCTCGCGCTCGATGATCGGCACCAACTCCTCCATGGACCGGTAGAAAGCCCGCTCTGATTCCTCGGCCTTCTCCGGGCGTCCACTGAACTCGGTGTTCATGGTCTGCACGCCAAGGTCCACGGCGATCTGGATGGCACGCTTCCAGTACCGGACAGCAGCTTCGCGGGCGTCCTCGTCCGGACCGGACCAGCGCAGAACTGGAAGGATCGAGGCAATCTCAACGCCGGCATCCTTGCACGCTGCCTTCAGCTTGCCAACCAGCTCATCGTCCGCCTTGGGATGGTTGTAGAACGGGATGAGGTCCGCATGCGGGGTCATTTGCAGGTACTTGTAGCCGAGATCGGCAGCAACGCGCGGGAACTCGAGCAGGCTGTGGCTGTGGTGGAACGGTGTGGGATCGAGGGCGATCTTCACTGGGCACTCCTTTGTGGTCTCTGGGGGAAAGAAAACGGTGGCCGGCCGCGGTACTGCCGGCCAGCCACCGCTGTGATGGTGGGGCTGCGCTAGTTGTACAGGTCCGGCTTGGTGTTGAGCTGCACCTTGACCTTCTCGCCGGACTTCTGGGCCTCAACGCCGGCCTCGCAGCACGCTGCCGTGGCGTAGCCGTCCCAAGCCGTGGGTCCGCCGATTTCCCCGCGAAGTGCCGCGTCCACCCAAGCCTGGACCTCGACGTCGTAAGCGGCGCCAAAACGGTCCTCGAAGCCGGGGGTGACGTTGCCGCCCCACTTGCCGGCTGTCTGGACGTACGGGCCGTTGTCGCCACCGATGCTCACGATGCCGTCCTCGAAGGACGCCTGCGTGGCCACCTGGTAGCCGAACTTGGCATTGACGTAGATTTCGACGTCGGCCAGAACACCGGATTCGGTTTCGATCAGGACGTGCTGGGGATCGTGCTGGCCGCTGGGTGCGTTGCGGGTGGGCTTGCCCAAGCGAACCTGCACGGACGTGATTTCCTCACCTGTGAAGTAGCGGATCGCGTCGAACTCGTGGACCACCGAGTCGTTGATCAGCATTTCGTTGGTGAAGCCCTCGGGCGTGGTGGGGTTCCGGTGTTGGTGGTGCAGCATCAACAGCTCCCCCAATTCGCTGTTGCGGATGATGGAACCCAAAGCCGCGTACTCGGCGTCGAACCGGCGCATGAAGCCAACCTGGATGCGCTTGTGGCCGAGTGCCTGCTCAGCCTGGACAACCTTCCAGGCGCTCTCCGCGTCCGGGGTCAGGGGCTTCTCGCACAGGATCGGGAAGTCCTTCTCCAACGCCTTGTACAGGATTTCCTCGTGCAGGAAGCCCGGGGTGGCGATCAGCACGGCGTTGACGTCGCCGTTGTTGAGCGCTTCATCGGCGCTGGCCAGGGCAACCGCCCCGTCAATGCCTTCGATGGCGGCTTGCGCACGGGCCAGGTCGACATCAACGACGGCGGCAACTTCAGCGCCGTGGATACGGGTGCTGAGGCGCTTGATGTGGTCCGCACCCATGCGGCCTGCGCCGATGACGGCAACGCGGAGAGACTTTGTCACTTTCTTATCCTTCGTGAGGTTCGGTTGGCTACTGGACCCGTGTGCGGGATCCGCAGGACAGGAGGTAATTGCGGGTTCGCTTGGCAATGGGCATCGGTACGTCGAACGCTACCGGGTACATGTCCTGCTCCACGATGCCGAAGATCGGCCGGTTCAGGCCCTCGACTGCTTCGATGACGGCACGGAGATCCGGGAGTCCGTTCGGCGGCTCGGTCATGACGCCGGCCAGGTTCGCGGCAGCCCAGGTCATGTTCTTTTCGTTGACCTCGGCCAGGACCTCGGGGTTGATCTGCTTGAGGTGCAGGTAGCCGATGCGGTCCGGGTAGTTCTTGATGAGTTCCAGGCTGGAGGCGCCGCAGTACTCTGCGTGGCCCGTGTCCAGGCACAGGTTCAGGTACTGCGGGTCCGTGGCGGCCAGGAGGGTTTCGATGTCCTTCTGAGCCCCGACGTGGGAGTCAGCGTGGGAGTGGAACTGCTGGTGCAGGCCGAAGTCCTCCAGCAGGACCTTGCCCATGCGGTTGTGCCCGGCGAACAGATCCGCCCACTGTTCGTCCGTGAGTTCGCCGTTTTCCACGGCCTCGCCCGTGACGTCGTCCCGCCACATGGCCGGGATGACCACAATGTGCTCCCCACCCATGGCCGCCGTCAGTTCGGCCACCTTCCGGGCCGGTTCCCAGGCTTCGTCGTACTGCTTGGCACCACGGTGGAAGGCCGTGAAGACCGTCCCTGCGGTGACCTTCAGGTCGCGCTGCTTGAGTTCCTCGGCCAAGCGGGCGGGGTCGTTCGGCAGGTAGCCGTAGGGTCCCAGCTCGATCCACTTGTAACCGGATTCGGCAACTTCATCCAGGAACCGTTCCCACGGGGTCTGCTTGGGGTCATCCGGGAACCAAACACCCCAGGAGTCGGGGGCGGTGCCAATGATGAGTTTGTTCTCGACGTCGGTCATGACCACGGTGTCTTTCTCGATGGGTGTTAGTTGGAGGGGAAGTTGTAGGAAGCGCCGGAGGCGTGGTGGGTTTCGGGCCAGCGGGAGGTGATGACTTTGCCGCGGGTGTAGAAGGAGACGCCTTCGGGGCCGTAGATGTGCTTGTCGCCGAAGAGGGAGGCTTTCCAGCCGCCGAAGGAGTGGTAGGCCACCGGAACGGGCAGGGGCACGTTGATGCCGATCATGCCCACGGTCACCGAACGCTGGAACTTCCGGGCTGCGGCGCCGGAGGAGGTGAAGATCGCGGTGCCGTTGCCGTAGGGGTTGGAGTTGATGAGCTTGATGCCGTCTTCGAGGGTGTCCACGCGGACGACGACGAGGACGGGTCCGAAGATTTCCTCCTGGTAGGCGGTCATTTCGGTTTTGACGTGGTCGATCACGGTGGGGCCTACCCAGAAGCCGTCTTCGTGGCCGGGGACGATGAGGTCGCGGCCGTCCACGACCATCGCAGCACCGGCGGTTTCGGCTTCGGTGACGATCCGGAGGATGCGTTCCTTCGAGGCGGGGGTGATGACCGGGCCCATTTCCGCGCCGGGTTCGGTGCCGTTGTTGACCTTCACGGCCAGGGCACGCTCTTCGACCTTCTTCACCAGCAGGTCAGCAGCATCGCCGACGGCGACGGCCACGGAGATCGCCATGCACCGCTCACCTGCCGAGCCGAACGCTGCGGCGGCGAGGTGGTCGGCGGCGTTGTCCAGGTCGGCGTCCGGGAGCACGATCGCGTGGTTCTTCGCCCCGCCCAATGCCTGGACCCTTTTGCCGTGCTTGGTGGCGGTTTCGTGGACGTACTGGGCGATCGGGGTGGACCCGACGAAGGAGATGCCGTCCACGTCCGGGTGGGTCAGCAGCCCGTCGACGGTTTCCTTGCCGCCGTGCAGGACCTGGAACACCCCATCCGGCAGGCCGGCGTCCTTCCAGAGCTTGGCCAGCAGCAGCGACGGGGACGGGTCCCGTTCGGAGGGCTTGAGGATGAACGCGTTACCGGTGGCGATGGCCATCGGGGCCATCCACAACGGCACCATCACGGGGAAGTTGAACGGCGTAATACCCGCCACCACACCCAACGGCTCGCGGAAGGAGAACACGTCAATGCCGGTGGAGACCTGGTCCGAGTAGTCACCCTTAAGCAAGGAAGGGATGCCGCAGGCGAACTCGATGACTTCCAGGCCACGGCCGATCTCGCCCTTCGCGTCGGAAAGGACCTTTCCGTGCTCGGCAGTGATCAGCTCGGCGAGCTCGTCCACGTGCGCTGCGACGAGCTCACGGAACTTGAACAACACCGCCGTGCGCTTAGCCAGGGAAATATCACCCCACGAATCAGCGGCCTTCCGGGCAGCAGCAACCGTGGCATTCAAATCGTTCTCATTCGCCAGGCGCAGCTCCGCGGTGACCTGCCCGGTAGCCGGATTGTACACCGGCTGGGTGCGGTCGCCTTCACCGGCGGACTCGGCACCGTTGATGAAATGGTTAATGGTGGTCAAAGTGGTCGTCGTCGACATGTGCGTGGACTTCCTTGTCTGTCTGGGAACTCAGCCGAGCAGTTTGCGCTGGCGGTTCTTGTGGTCGGTGTAGGTTTTGTAGGCCTGTTGGGTGGATTCGAGCTCGGAGACTGCCGAGACGGGCACGTCCCACCAGGACTCGGAGGACGGGGCGTCCAGCAGGGGGTCCGATTCGACGTGGATCACGATCGGGCCGGTCTCCTCCGGGGCTGCCTTGGAGTCGCGGATGGCTTGTTCGAGTTCGGCAATGGCCTTCTCGCCGGGTTCGATCCGGATGACCTTCGCACCCAACGATTCCGCGTTGGTGGCCAGGTCGATGGGCAGGTTCTCGCCGGCGTCGAAGGAGTGCTGTTCCTTGTTTAGGACCCGGTATTGGGTGCCGAAACGCTGCGAACCCAGCATCTCCGAGAGGGAGCCGATGGAGGCGTAGCCGTGGTTCTGGATCAGGACCACGATCAGTTTGATGCGTTCGGCGACGGCGGTGACCAGTTCGGTGTGCATCATCAGGTAGGAGCCGTCCCCCACCATGACCACCACATCTCGCTGGGCGCCTCCGGCCGCGGCTTCGGCAAGCGCTGCGCGCTTGACGCCCAGGCCGCCGGGGATTTCGTAGCCCATGCAGGAGTACGCGTATTCCACGTGGTAGCCGAACGGGTCCCGGACCCGCCACATCTTGTGCAGGTCACCGGGCAGCGACCCGGCTGCGCAGATCACCACGTCCTGGGCGTCCATGGCTTTGTTCGTGGCACCGATGATCTCGTTCTGCGCCGGCAACGGCGTGTAACGGGTCTCGAAGGCCTGGTCCACGGTCGCGTCCCAGCGTTTCTTTTCGGCGGCGACTTTCTCTTCCAGGTCAGCGCCGACGCGGTAACCGCCCAGGGCCTGGTTTAGCTTCACCAACGCCTTGCGGGCATCGGCGACGATCGGCAGCGTGGTGCCGTGCTTGTACGCATCGATCGCGGCGACGTTGATGTTCACGAAGCGCACATCCGGGTTCTGGAACGCCGTGCGGGACGCGGTGGTGAAGTCCTCGTACCGGGTGCCGATCCCGATGATCAGGTCCGCTTCGGCAGCGATGGCGTTGGCCGCCGTCGTGCCCGTGGAACCGATGGCACCGAGGGAGTGCTTGTGGTCCCAGGGCAGCACGCCGACGCCGGCCTGGGTGTTGCCCACCGGGATGCCGGTGAGTTCGGCGAACTTCGCCAGTTCCTCGTTGGCGTAGGCGTACAGGACGCCGCCGCCGGCGATGATCAGCGGACGCTTGGCGGCACGGATCGCTTCCACGGCACGGCGGATATCCTCATCCTCGGCCTCGGGGCGGCGGATCCGCCACTCCCGCTCGGCCAGGAACTCCTCTGGCACGTCGAACGCTTCGGCCTGGACGTCCTGCGGCAGGGAAATGGTCACCGCGCCGGTCTCGGCAGGGTCCGTCAGGACGCGCAGGCCGTGGTGGAACGCGGAGAACAACTGCTCCGGGCGGGACACCCGGTCAAAGAACTTGGACAACGGCCGGAACGCGTCATTGACCGTGATGTCGTATGCGTACGGCAACTCAAGCTGCTGCAGGACGGGATCAGCTGCGCGGGTCGCGAACGTGTCCGAAGGCAGCAGCAGCACGGGCAGCCGGTTGGTGGTGGCCAGCGCCGCACCGGTGAGAAGGTTCGAGGACCCAGGCCCGATGGAGGTGCTGATCGCGAACGTCTGGCGGCGGCGCGTGTGCCGGGCGTACCCGACGGCCTGGTGGGCCTGGGCCTGCTCGTTGCGGCCCTGGTAGTACGGCATGATGGTCGGGTCAGCGGCCTGGTACTGCTTCAATGCCTGGCCCACACCGGCCACGTTCCCGTGGCCGAAAATACCGAACGTGCCCGGAATCAGGCGCTCACGGAAGTCCACACCAGCAACAGAGTCAACCGTGTACTGCTTGGACAGAAACTCGACCACGGCCTGAGCCACGGTCATCCGACGGGAAGACATCTGTGCTTACTCCGATACTTTCACGGGGATACGGTCTGAGGAGGTGAGCCCTGCAGCGTCCAGTGACGCGGGCGCAGTGTTGTTCAGCAGCGAGGCGGCCGTCGCGACGGCACCTGCCACATCGCCGTCGTGCGGGTAAAGCAGCGTCCGCCCAACGGTGAGGCCCTGCACGCCAGGCAAAGCCAGCGCAGCCTGCCAGGAAGCGAAAACCTCATCCTGGGACCCATCCGGGTCACCGCCGAGCAGCACGGTGGGCAGCGTGGTGGAGGCCATGACGCGTTCCATCTCGGCCACCACGGGCAGCTTCATCCACGTGTAGGCGCTGGTGGAACCCAGGCCCTCAGCGATGCCGACGGACTTGATCACGGCGTCCGCGCGGAGGTCGTTGCGGACCTTGCCGTTCGCGTCACGCACGGACAGGAAGGGCTCCACCATGGCGATAAGCTTCCGCTCAGCCAACGAGTCGATCGCCTTCGCGGTAGCTTCCAGGGTCGCAACGGTGTCCGGGTCGCCCAGGCAAATGCGGGTCAGCATCTTCCCGCCGTCCGCGCCCAAGGCTTCAAGGGCGGAGGCTGTGTGCCCGGTGAAGCGGTCATCGAATTCATTGACCAGGCCAGCCAAGCCGCCGCGGTTCATGGAACCGAAGACGAGCTTGCCCTCAAGCGCGCCGAGCAACAGCAGGTCATCCATGATGTCCGGGGAGGCCAGGATGCCATCCACGGCAGGGTTCGCCAAGGCAATCTGCAAACGGTCCAGCAAATCGCGGCGATCGGCCATGGCCATCGGTTCCGAACCAACGGACAGGGCACCACGGGCCGGGTGGTCGGCAGCGACAATGAAGTTCTGCACGCCATGCTTCAAGCCAGGATGACGACGGCGGGTGGCAGCAGCGCGGGCCACGGCCTCCGGGTCCTCCAAACGGATACGGCTCAAGTGCTCATAGCGGCGGGGGTCATCGTTGAGGCTCAACGCACTGCTCCTTCTTCGACGGGGGCGGCAGCGAGGGTGGCGGAAACACCGGGGACCGGGCGGCCGCGTTCAGCCAGCAACGAGGTGACCTCATCCGGCGTCGGCATCGCATCCGCGCAGGACAGGCGCGAAGCGACAATCGCACCGGCGGCGTTCGCGTAATCCAGGACCTCGGACAGCGGCCACCCGGACAACAGCCCGTGGACGAACGCACCACCGAAGGAATCCCCTGCGCCCAGGCCATTAACCGTCTCAACCGGAACCGGAGCCGAAACCATGCGCTCGGTGCGGGTCTTGGCCATCACGCCTTCCGGACCAAGCTTCACCACGGCGATCTCGACGCCGGCAGCCAGGAGACGGTCGGCCTGCTCGTCAGGTGTCCCCTCCCCCACAGCCACGGCGCATTCCTTGTCATTGCCGATCGCGACCGTCACATGCGGGAGGATCTTGGCAACCTCGGCACGGGCCTCTGCTTCGGAAGCCCAGAACATCGGACGGTAGTCCAGGTCCAGAATGGTGAACTGGCCATCCTTCAAACCCGTCCGGGGGCGGGCCTCATGCGCCGCGATGTGCGCGCTACGGGACGGCTCCTGGCACAGGCCGGTCACGGTGGACCAGAAGATGCCAGCCTCGCGGATTGCTTCCAGGTCCAGTTCTTCAGCCTTGATCTGCAGGTCCGGCGCGGTGGGGAACCGGCCGTAGAAATAGAGCGGGAATTCGTCCGTGGCGGGCTTGATCGCGCAGAACGTGGCGGGAGTCTGCCCGGCAGCGGGAGTGACGAAAGAATCATCCACGTTGAACTTGTGCAGTTCGCGGTGCAGGAAGCTGCCAAAGGGATCATCGCCGGTGCGGGTGATCACGCCGGTACGGCGGCCATGGCGGGCGGCGGCAACAGCCACGTTGGAGGGGGAACCTCCCAGGTACTTGCCGAAGGACGACACATCCTCCAGCCCGACACCAATATCGTTCGGGTAGATATCAACGCTGATGCGCCCGATCGTGAGCAGTTCGTGGGTCACGGTACTCGTGGACCTTTCTCTTAGAACTCTGAACCTTTGAGCGCTGGGCCCCAATGCCTTGCTACCCCTCAGTGAGCGGGGCCACATGACTACTTTGCACCAGATTTAATGTCCTGTCAAAGGTTTGTACTGACATATTTACAACGTGACACCGAGGGCGTCTACTTGCGTGGAACCGCCAGCTCTCCGGTGACGTACTGGCTGCGCCCAAAGCCAAAGGACCAGTCACCAGGAGTGTTCTCCACGTAGCCCACAAATACGTCCTCCCCGGCAATTCCCACCTCGGAGAGGCCCGAGGCGATGGCCTCGAAGAGTGAACACTTGGCCATCTGGCTGCGGCCGCCTTGGGTGAAGATCTGAATCATGACAACCCCGGAACTGCGCTCAAAACCGAGCCCGGCGTCCTGGGCGACGATCTGGCCCTGTGGATGCTCCGTGAGGATGTGGAAGTAGTCCCGCTCAGGAATTCCATACTCGGTCAGAATGGCGTCGTGAATGGTTCGGCTGATGGCAGCGAGATCTTCGGGCGAGCGGCCCTGGTTGACGTCGATACGAACAAGAGGCATTGCAGGTCCCTTCGAATAGTTTGTCCTAACATACTAACAAACTATTCGAATTCCGGATACAGCAAGGCTTAATCAGCACCACGTTGCGGGGCCCGCTTAGCGCCCCAAACCAAGCGAATAGCGTGCAGAGCGGGCCACACAACGGCGCTTAAAGTACGACGGCGGCCCGTCACCTTTCGTGCGAAAAGTGACGGGCCGCCGTCGTACTTATTTGTAAAACCTAGAGCGCTGCGAAGACCTCGCGCAGGAGCGTGGCGGTCTCGGACGGCGTCTTGCCGACCTTCACGCCTGCTGCCTCGAGGGCTTCCTTCTTGGCCTGTGCGGTACCGGCGGAGCCGGACACGATGGCGCCGGCGTGGCCCATGGTCTTGCCCTCGGGAGCCGTGAAGCCTGCCACGTAGCCGACAACCGGCTTGGTGACGTTGGCCTTGATGAAGTCGGCTGCGCGCTCTTCAGCGTCGCCACCGATTTCACCGATCATGACGATCGCCTTGGTCTCCGGGTCGGCTTCGAACGCAGCCAGGGCGTCGATGTGGGTGGTGCCGATGATGGGGTCGCCACCGATGCCGATCGCGGTGGAGAAACCGAGGTCGCGGAGTTCGTACATCATCTGGTAGGTCAAGGTACCGGACTTGGAAACCAGGCCGATGGGGCCCTTGCCCGTGATGTTCGCCGGGGTGATGCCAACCAGGGCTTCGCCCGGGGTGATGATGCCGGGGCAGTTCGGTCCGATGATGCGGGTGATCTGCTTGCCGTCAGCGTCCACCTTGGACTGGGCCAGTGCCCAGAATTCGGCGGAGTCCTGAACCGGCACGCCTTCGGTGATGACTACAACGAGGCCGATGCCGGCTTCGATGGCTTCAACCACTGCGTCCTTGGTGAATGCCGGCGGAACGAAGACGATGGAGACGTCTGCGCCGGTTTCGGCGATGGCTTCCTTGACGGTGCCGAAGACGTTGATTTCCTTGTCGCCGTGCAGGACGGTGGTGCCGGCCTTGCGTGCGTTGACGCCACCAACAATGTTGGTGCCGGCCTTGAGCATCAGGGCGGTGTGCTTGGTTCCCTCGCCGCCGGTGATGCCCTGGACGATGACCTTGGAGTCCTTGTTGAGGTAGATAGACATTGTCGCGTCCCTTTACTTAGCTGCGTTGGCGAGCTCGGCGGCCTTGTCGGCGCCCTCGTCCATGGTGGCGGCCAGGGTAACCAGCGGGTGGTTGGCCTCGGTCAGGATGCGGCGGCCCTCTTCGACGTTGTTGCCGTCGAGGCGAACAACCAGCGGCTTGTTTGCCGAGGAACCGAGCTCTGCCAGTGCACCTACGATGCCCTTGGCGACTGCGTCACAAGCGGTGATGCCGCCGAAGACGTTCACGAAGACACTCTTGACCTGGGAGTCGCCCAGGATGACGTCCAGGCCGTTGGCCATGACCTCGGCGGAAGCTCCACCACCGATGTCAAGGAAGTTGGCGGGCTTCACGTTGCCGTGGTTCTCGCCTGCGTAGGCAACGACGTCGAGGGTGGACATCACAAGACCGGCGCCATTGCCGATGATGCCAACTTCGCCGTCCAGCTTGACGTAGTTGAGGTCCTGGGCCTTGGCCTTGGCCTCGAGCGGGTCAGCCGCATCCTTGTCTTCCAGCTCACCGTGGTGCACGTGGCGGAAGTCGGCGTTCTCGTCCAGGGAAACCTTGCCGTCGAGGGCAACAATGTCGCCTGCGCCGGTGCGGACCAGCGGGTTGACCTCAACCAGGGTTGCGTCTTCCTTCTTGAAAACGTCCCAGAGCTTCAGAATGACGTCGGCGACCTTGCCGCGCAGTTCTTCAGCGAACCCGGCAGCTGCGACGATCTCGTCAGCCTTGGCCTGGTCGATTCCAACAGCAGGATCGATGGCGATCTTGGCGAGTGCCTCGGGGCGCTCCACGGCAAGCTGCTCGATCTCCATGCCGCCTTCAACCGAGCACATGGCCAGGTAGTTGCGGTTGGCACGGTCCAGGAGGACCGAGAAGTAGAATTCTTCGGCGATGTCAGCGCCCTGGGCAATCATCACCTTGTTGACGGTGTGGCCCTTGATGTCCATGCCCAGGATGTTGGTGGAGTGCTCAAGCGCCTCGTCGGCAGACTTGGCAACCTTGACGCCGCCAGCCTTGCCGCGGCCACCAACCTTAACCTGTGCCTTTACGACAGTAACGCCGCCGATCTTCTCAGCAGCTGCCTTCGCTTCTTCAGGAGTGTGCGCCACGATGCCGGCGAGCACGGGTACACCGTGCGCTTCGAACATATCGCGCGCCTGATATTCAAACAGGTCCACGGTTTAGTGTCCTTCTACGTCGAAGTAGTTTCTGTCCAGCCGGAACCGCGATGACCGCGATAAGCCAGCTGCGGAAAGTACGCGGTCATAACCGGGAATCAGTCCGGTCACATTGCGTAAGGTCCTCTCGGAACTTTAGCCCTTTGAGGCGTCCCGCCACTCCCACACTACCGGTTAAGTGAGTAAGCTTACACTTCTATCGAGCGTAGAAAAACCGCGTGATGGCGGGGTTTTTTGGGCTCACACTAACCCTCCACAGTGGTCAGGAATCTTCCTTCAGGTTCCCGCGGACCGTCTTGCCGCCGTCGGAAATCAGCTGGTAACCCTCGCGGCTGACGAAGAACGCTACGCCACCAGAGACGTTTCCGCAGGCTACGCCGTCGTTGTACGCGGAGCACCGGAGGCCGTTGCGTTCGATGTTCTGCCCGTCAGCCAACTCCCGGAGCTTGGAAATGGTGCCGTTCCGCGTTCCCTTGGGACCATACTCGGACTCCATTTGTGTTACGCCCGAGCGACACGAGCCGTACACGGCCTTGTCCGGCGAGAGCAGCACGGTCCCGCCCAAGTAGCCCAGGCCGGTAGCGCCGCAATCGTCGGAGATGTCTTCCGCTTCAGGCTTGGCATAAGCCGCCAATTCGCACTGCACCACCGGTACCACGGCAAACTTGTTGTTGGCAGCGTCCGAGTAGGTGTTGGGCTCATAGGGCAGGTTGAGGTGGCCGCCCCGCGAGGACGTCATGGCGCAAACAATGTTGTGGTCAGGGGTTACGAACGCAGTGACATCGTCGCCCGCGGCTAGGGTTGTCTGTTCCGTCACCGGCACCTGCTTGAGCTGTTCCAGGGGAGGGAGCGGCTCCGGCGGAACGTAGTTGGGGTCCTTGGTGGAGAAGGAACAAGCCGTGCTGGCCAGCAAGAGCAAGGCGGCAAGAATCCCCAATACAGTCCGTCGCATGGCTCCAATTATGCCTTTTGGCTTCAGGCTCCGTTGTCCCGCCGCCACCACCATCGCGCCGATGCCGCCAATAACGCGCCGACCGTGAGGAGTCCGGCAGCGGCCCACAGCATTGCGTTGAGGGTTCCGGATTGCAGCCCGGTCGCCGCCAGTTCAGCGGACGACGCCGGCACTACTGCACCTGCCGGCAGCACCGATGTTTGAGGTACTTCAGCCGCGGCCGGCGGTTGCGCTGCCGGCGGCGGTTCGACGGCGGGTGGCCGGGTTTCCAGGACGGTGACGGTGGTCCAGAAGATCTCCCGCTCAACGAGCCCCGCGTCACGGAATTTCACGTAAATCCGGAACGATCCCGCCCTGGTGGGCGTGCCATTAAGGAATCCGTTGCCATCAATAGCGAGCCCGTCCGGACCGGGATCGTGCCAATGCAGGCTGCCGGCCATGTGCTGCGGCGTTCCCCACCACAAGGAGTAGGGGCCGACGCCGCCGGTCACCGAAGCGATCTTGGCCGAGTAGGGTTCCCCCAAGACTGCGGGCGGCACTACATAGCCCACGGCATACGGTGCACTTGCCCGCACCGTGATGCTGAACGAGGCTTCGCTGGAGCCAAACTGGTCCGTCGCCCGGACGGTGAAGGCGTACGTGCCGGCAGTCCTGGGGGTTCCGCTGGCTGACTTATTGCTCCATGACATTCCGGGCGGGAGCTGCCCTTCGACGATCGATGTGGTGAACGGTATGACTCCGGCCGTGAACACGTCGATGCTTTGCTCATACGGAAGGCCAACAACGGCGTCCGGGTACTGACCGGTGTAGGTATGCAACTCAATTTTTGGCGGGTGGTATTCGCTGATGCTCGCCGAGACTTGTCGAGACACGGTCTGGGCAGGCTCCGAGGAGTCCGTTACTGACACGGTCATCTGGTAGTAACCAGCTTGGCTGGGCGTCCCCGCGACCTTCAGGCCAGCCTCATTGAACGCCAGCCCTGGCGGCAGGTCGGTCACTGTCACGGAATACGGAGCAGTACCTCCCGAGATCACCAACGGCTCGTCGAAGGGCTTTCCCACGAAGCCGTTCTCCACGTACCCCTGCACAGCCAAGGGCTCAGGGTCCGCGGCGAGAGTTTGGTCAGGCCCATTGGCCGACTCTGTGGGCACCACCGCTTCCGGAATCGCAGGCTCCGTGGCCGGGACCGACACGGTGCCTGTTGGTGGTGGCTCTGGAGTCGCCGTGGCTGTGGCTGTGGGCGAAGGGAGCGGCGCGGTGGCCTTCTCGGTGGACACCGGTTCCGGCACGGGCTCGACGGCGGGAGGCTGGGTGGGCGTTGCAACCTCGGCGCCCGGCACGGGCTCGCCTGCAGCTACACCGGGAGGCGCCAACTGCAACGCCAACCCACCAGCCAAGGCGGCGGCCAGAATCATCCCCCAGGCTTTAGCGGCAAAACCACGTTCCCTCTGCATGGCGCCCACGCGCGTCCTCCCCCACAAGAATGCGAAACCCCCGAAGCGCAGCGCCCTACCGGATTATGCGGACCGAAAGCGCAAACGCCCGGCCAGTCTAAGACGCGCTAAGGCTCCTGACAATGGGGGCCTCAGGCATCCAATTTGGTCAGCGGCGCGTAACGCAGCAGCAGGCGCTTCTCGCCGACATCGAACTTCACTTTCGCGACTGTCTTGTCTCCCGCGCCCTCGACGCCCAGCACCACGCCGTTGCCAAAGCTCGTGTGGTTGACCTTGTCCCCCACCGAAACAGCGATGACTTCCTTCTGCGGCTGGACCCTGGTGCGGGCGACGGCGGCGGGAACGTCGGCGTCGAACCCTGCGGTGGGGCTGGCGGCAGCTCCGCGCGACGTTCCGGCTCCCCAGAAGGATCCGCCGTAACGGTTTGAGCCGATGGGCGCGCTGCCCCAGCCGCCCGCGGCCTGACGTGACGTTCCTTCGCGTTTCCAGTCCACCAGTTCGGACGGAATTTCCTGCAGGAACTGGCTGGCAGGGTTGTACTGGCTCTGGCCCCACATGTTGCGGACCTCGGAGCGGGTCACATAGAGACGCTTACGCGCACGGGTCAGCCCAACGTAGGCAAGGCGGCGTTCCTCGGCCAGCTCCTTGGGATCCGTGGCGGAGCGTTGGTGCGGGAAGATCCCGTGCTCCATGCCCGTCAGGAACACCACGGGGAACTCCAGGCCCTTCGCCGTGTGCAACGTCATCAGTGTCACCACGCCCAGACGCTTGGCTTCGGCGACTGCGGCGTCGATGTCGGCCCCCGGCGCGTCCGGGATCTGGTCGGCGTCCGCCACCAGGGAGACCTGTTCCAGGAACTCGCCCAGTGAACCTTCGGGGTTGTCACGCTCGTACTCCCGCACCACGGCCACAAGCTCTGCAAGGTTCTCCACGCGGGATTCGTCCTGGGGATCGTTGCTGGCGCGGAGGCCGGCGAGGTAGCCGGTCTGCTCCAGGACAGCTTCCAAGGCCGCGGACGCGCCGGACCCCGAAGCCACCTCGGCGAGGTCGTCCAACAGCTTCACGAAGCCCAACACTGCATTGACGGAGCGGGTGGCCATGCCGGGTGCTTGATCGGCCCGGCGCGCTGCGTCCATGAAGGAGGTCCGGTCCCGCTCGGCCAAGGCAGCAACAGCACCCTCAGCGCGGTCTCCAATGCCCCGTTTGGGCTCATTCAGCACCCGTCGTAGGTTGACGTCGTCGTCCGGGTTGACCAGGACCCGGAGGTAAGCGAGTGCGTCCTTGATTTCCTTGCGCTCGTAGAAGCGGGTACCCCCAACCACCTTGTACGGCAGGCCCACGCGGACCAGCACGTCTTCGATGGAACGCGATTGGGCGTTGGTGCGGTAGAAAATGGCGACGTCGCCGGGACGCAGCCCTTCCTCATCCTGCAGCCGGTCAATTTCCTTGGCGATGAACTGGGCTTCGTCGTGCTCGTTCTCGCCCACGTAGCCAACGATCTTCTCGCCATCGCCCTCTGCCGTCCACAACCGCTTTTCCTGTCGGTTGGGGTTGCGGGAAATTACCGAGTTGGCAGCACTGAGGATGTTCTGCGTGGAGCGGTAGTTCTGCTCCAGCTTGATGGTCCGCGCGTTCGGGTAGTCGTGCTCGAACTCCACGATGTTACGGATGTCAGCGCCGCGGAACGCGTAGATGGACTGGTCCGAATCGCCAACCACCGTAAGCTCGCTGGGCTGCACCTCGGTATCCGTGCCAAGGCCCACAATCTCCCTGACCAGCGCGTACTGGGCATGGTTGGTGTCCTGGTACTCATCCACCAGGACATGCCGGAACCGGCGGCGGTACGATTCCGCGAGCGCAGGGAAAGCCCGGAACATGTAGACGGTCTGCGCAATGAGGTCGTCGAAGTCCATGGCGTTGGCCTGGCGCAGGCGCTGGGTGTAGCCCTTGAAGACCTCGGCTACGGCGGTTTCAAAAGGATCGTTGTAATTGGCCGAAGACGCAAAGGAATCGTCGTCCACCAGCTCGTTCTTGAGCGCGGAAATCTTGTGCTGGATGGCCTTGGGCGGAAACTTCTTGGGATCCAGGTCCAGGTTCTTCGCCACAAGCGTGATGAGGCGCAGCGAGTCAGCGGAGTCGTAGATGGAGAAGTTGGAGTTCAGCCCCACGTTGGACGCCTCGCGGCGCAGGATGCGCACGCAGGACGAGTGGAAGGTGGAGATCCACATGGCCTTGGCACGTCCGCCAACCAGCGCTTCGATGCGTTCCCGCATTTCGGCCGCGGCCTTGTTGGTGAAGGTGATGGCCAGGATTTCACCGTGGTGCGCCCGCTTGGTGGCGATCAGGTACGCGATCCGGTTACTGAGCACGCGGGTCTTGCCCGACCCGGCGCCCGCAACAATGAGCAGCGGGCTGCCGGAGTGCTTGACGGCCTCTTCCTGTTGCGGGTTGAGACCCTGCAGCAAGGCATCGGCGGACGGCATCCCCTGCGATCCATGGTGGCCCCAGCCGCCCGAGCCGGGAGCCCCATCATCCTCGCCTGTGCGGGCACGGCCGGCGCCGCCGCCTGCGTGCGAAAGCTCCGGGGCAGCCTTGACTGCGGCCCGCGAGCCAGCGTTGAAGGGTCCGTCTGCGTAGGGGTCAAACAACATATCCATGGTGCCTACCAGTCTAGGCGGTGGGTCTGACACTCCTTCGACCGGCGCCCGGGATGCGGACCAGGCCCGCCCGGGCGGCCCGGATCTAAGCGAACTGGGGCACCGAGGCGAGGGCCGCACTCAACTCGCGGACCGCCGTCGTGCCTCCCGCCACGAACCAGTTGAGTCCGTTGACCTGTACGACGGCGGTGTCCCCACCGGCTGCGCGGACGATCGCCTTGCCGGGAAGCCAATCCCATTCGGGACAACTGTGCTGGAACCAGCACCCCAGTTCGCCGTCGGCCACGCGTCCAAGGTCGCACGAGCCCGAGCCGAACATCCGAAGGGACGCGGCCGTAATCGCCGCGGCGTGCCACGGCATGGCCGCGCGGGGGTCGGCCAGCCACGTGGGATGGATGTAGGTCGCGGCACTCAGTTGACCCACTGCCACATCCCCCGAACCGGATATCCGTTCCCCGTTGAGTGTCGCGGGCCGTCCTTCGCCGCCGAGCCACAGCTTGTCCGTTTCCGGCTGGTAGATGGCACCAAGCACCACGGAGGGATCCGCTACAGGGTTGCCGCCGCGGTCCGAGTCGTCGCGTTTCAGGGCGATTGCCGAGCACCAATATGTGGAGCCATGCAGGAAGTTGTAGGTGCCATCCACGGGGTCGATCACCCACGTTCGTCCGCTGGTCCCGGCCACCGATGCCCCTTCTTCGCCGAGGATGCCATCCCCCGGGCGGCAGCGGCGCAACTGTTCCAGCACGTAGGCCTCGGCGGCGCGGTCGGCAGCCGTCACCACGTCCGATACCGAGGTCTTCCGCTCCCCCTGCAGGCCCCCCATCCGCATGAGCAGGGCCAACTGACCTGCCTCACGGACCAGGGCGCTGGCCAGTTGGTAATCGTCGAGTGATGGGTCCAGTTCAGTTGCTGTGTGCCTGCCGATGGTCATGGGTCCAGCTTATGTGGCGGGATAATGAATCACATGGCCAAGACCCCAGCGCAGCGCATCAAGAAGCACGGAGCCAAAGCGGCAGTCCCGGAACACTCGCTGCCGCCCGTGATCAATCCCACTACCCAGCGCACCCCGCAGAAGGCACAGAGCAACTCCAGGCTCATTGTGATTGCGGGCGTGGTGGCCAGCGTCTTCCTGTTCTGGTACCTGCACCTGCTGACCCTCAACCAGATGACGCAGCTGTCCGGCGGCCTGGCCATGCCGGACTCCCTGATTGGCGGTTTCTCCACGGACTACATCGCCCAACTCCGTAACGCCATGGACGACGCCGCCCGCGGTCAGCTGAACTACGTCCACAAGACCGCCGGCACCCTGTTTCCCTTGATCTTTGGCTTCAGCTGGCTGCTTCTCATTGGCACCAACGTGGCCCGCAAATCGTGGCGCTGGGCCATGTGGGCGGCGCCGTTGCTGTTTGCCGTGGCGCACCTGTGGTCGAACGTCGCCATCGATTCGGTGCTGGCTTCTGAAACGCCCGACGCCGGTTCGGTCGCCTTGGCCTCGGCCGTGACGGTCGCGTCGTGGGTGCTGTTCCTGCTCAGTCTGTTGTGCGGACTGGTGGCTGTGTTCCTTGGGCGGAGGGACGCTACTGCCCGGAAGGACGCTGACCCAACGTCCTGACCGCTTTCCGTTCCCTGGTGATCCGGTGGGCCACGATGAGGCCCACCAGGGACAGGCCCAGAATGATGGGATACGCCATGGTCCGCTCGATCGCACCGGCTTCATCCACCCGGAGCTGCACCGCCAGGACATAGATGGTGGTCCCCAGCGATACCACCCCGAACAGCAGCACCATCCAGGACATTTGCGTGTGTCCGCGCCACACCAGGCCCAGGACCACCAAGGCGATGGGTCCGGCGATGAAGTACATTCCGGCGCCCGTCAGATGCAGCGCCAGCTCCGTGTCCTCCGGAACCAGCCCCACCATGGCCTGCCCGATCCCTGCAACCAGGATGAGCGCCCGAACCGCCCCCGCAGCGATCCACGGAATGGCCTCAGCGGATTTCGATGCCATGCTGGGCCGGATTCCGCGTTGGCCCGGCTCTGCCGCCACGGACAGCACCGCTGAACTGACCAGCACGGCCCCCAGGACCATGGCGACTCCCTGCAGCACGAACGAGGCGTTCATCAGCCAATTCAACGGCGAACACACTTCGTAGCCATTGAAAGGCCCGCAATGTGCGGCCCCGAGGTCACTGATCACGTGCTCCCGGCGGTCATAGGGTGGGTTTCCGCGCCACGCCGCCATCGCAATGGCTTCCACCACGAAGTAGTGGATCAGCGTGATCGCAGCCCAACCCCCAACAAGTTCGCGTCGCCCTGCGAGGTCAGGCAGAAGCCCGCGGTCCCCGCCACGCGGACCAGCCGCCGTCGTCATAGCGCCAGAATAGACCCGCCGCAGCACGCAGCGCAGCCCCTGTCTGAACCCTCCCGCTGCCGATCCCGCCCAGCGCACCCCTTGTGAACCTGCGCCGCTGCCGATCCCGCCCAGCGCACCCCTTGTGAACCTGCGCCGCTGCCGATCCCGCCGGACGCACCCGTTCTTACGGGAGCCCATGGCGGAAACGGGTGCGCCCAGGCCAGCACACACCACTCTGGGCCGCCGCCGCTACCCCGGGGCCACTACTGGGTCCGGAAACGCCGTTCGCGGTGCACGCGCTGGGCGATCACCAAGCCTGCGGCCGCCAAACCGATCGTCACGGGGTAGCCCATGAGCCGTTCAAGGATCCCCGGCTCGGGGACGTCCATGCGGGTCAGCCCGCCAACCACCAGCGCACCGATGCACAGCGCCCCGCTGGCGGCCAGGAACCAGCTCACAGGTGTTTGCCGCAGCCACAGGATTCCCAACAGGATCAGGGCGAAACCGCCACCAATGAAGAACATCAGGGCGCCCGCAAAATGCCACGGCGAGCCAAGGTCCTCCGGCACCAGGCCCACAAGTACCGTGCCCACGCCGGCAACCCCGGTCAGGATACGGATGGCCACGGCAAGGATCCAGTGCTGGGCGATCACCCGCGGCGCCCCGCCGTGGAACCGCCGGGCCGGCACCCCCGGCCTCGCTGCAACGCACAACAAACCGGCCGTCAGGAACACGGCACCCAGGATCAAGGCGAGCCCTTGGACAACAAACGAGGCATTCATCAACACATGCAACGGAGAGCACACAGTGCGGTCCTCGTAAACTCCGCAGGACACTGCGCCAAGGTCGCTGATGTAGCCGGTGGCGCGGCTGTACGGTTCTGGTCCCGCCCACGCGTCGATCACGGCAGCCTCGGCCACGAAATACTGCACCACGCTCAGCTGTGCCCAGCCGCCGATGGCCGCACGGATGCTGCGGACGTTGGGAAGAAACGTGCCTGCCGATGCCGGTACTGTCGCGTGGCCACTCATGTCCGCCAGCCTAACCGTGTTCGGGCACCGCCTTCGCAGCTTGTATGCTTATAGTCGTGTTCGGGCCGGAGGCTCCCGCCAGGGACCCTGCAACCCATGAACATGCGCCCTCGTAGCTCAGTGGATAGAGCACGGCTCTCCTAAAGCCGGTGTCGTTGGTTCGATTCCAATCGAGGGCACTTGAATGACCAGCAGCCACTGATGGACTTGCGGGCCTACCTGGCCGGCGAATGGAACGTGGAGCGGACCCTCCTTGATCGCGCCACCGGCACCCGCGGAACCTTTTCCGGCGTCGTACGCTACGTCACGAAGCCCGACGGCGGCCTGGACTACCGCGAAGACGGAACCATGCACTGGCCCACCCACTCAGGCCCGGCCTTCCGCGAGTACGTCCTGAAACCCGGCGCCACCGGGCAAAGCATGGATGTGTTCTTTCCCGATGGCCGGCCCTTCCACGTGATGAGCTTTGCCGCGGACGCCAACCAGGACAAGCACTGGTGCGATCCCGACGACTACTACGTCAACTACACCTTGGAAGGTCCTGACGCTTTCAGTTTCACGTGGGACGTCCACGGGCCGGCGAAGGACCTGCTGCTGGAATCGCATCTGAGGAGGAACACATGAACGTGATCGTGGTCAGCGCCGTGTGCGTCTACAACCAGGCAGGCCAACTCCTCACCGTCCGGAAGCGCGGCACGGACAAGTTCATGCACCCCGGCGGCAAGCCCGAGCCCGGCGAAACCGCTGCCCTGGCGGCGTCCCGGGAACTGTCCGAGGAGGTCGGCATCAGCGTGGCGCCGGACCAGCTTGAGCCCATGGGCGTGTGGCATGCTGTTGCCGCCAATGAGGAAGCGACCACCATCGAGGCCACGGTGTTCACGGCACCCGGCACGTGGGACGCGCACCCCTCTGCCGAAATCGCGGAGATCCGCTGGCTGGACCTGCACGCGCCACTGCCGGACGACCTCGCCCCGCTGCTCACCGACCACGTCCTTCCGGCCCTCGCTTCTCCCAAGTAGGGGACAGATCGCGAGGGTCCAGTAGAGCGGGATCTGTCCCCCAGACTGGTCAGAGTTCGGGGACCGCTTCCTGGGCCACCGCTGCGGCTTCCGCGAACTGCGTCCGGTACAACTCGGCGTAACGGCCGTCGGCAGCGAGCAGCTCCGTGTGCGTGCCCCGCTCCACGATCCGGCCGTCTTCCACCACCAGGATCGCGTCGGCCGCTCGGATGGTGGACAGGCGGTGGGCAATCACGACGGCGGTACGCCCCTCGAGCGCTTCGCCCAGGGCTGCCTGGACGGCGGCTTCGTTGGTGGAGTCCAGCGCCGCAGTGGCCTCGTCCAGGATTACGACCCTGGGCTGCTTGATGAGGAGCCGGGCGATGGTGAGGCGCTGGCGTTCGCCCCCGGAAAGCCGGTAGCCCCGCTCCCCCACCACTGTCTCCAAGCCATCAGGCAGTGAACGGATCATGGGTTCCAGGCGGGCGCGCCGTAGCACGTCCCACATTTGCTCCTCCGTGGCATCCGGCCGGGCAAGGCGAAGGTTGGAGGCGATGGTCTCGTGGAACAGATGGCCGTCCTGGGTGACCATGCCCAGCGTGTCCCGGAGGGCATCGAAGCGGAGGTCACGCACATCCGTTCCGCTTCCAACCCCGTGGCCGCCCAGGCGCACCGCTCCGGAGTCGACGTCGTACAACCGGGAGAGCAGCTGGGCCACCGTGGACTTGCCTGCGCCCGAGGATCCCACCAGGGCCACCGTCTGGCCCGGCTCCACCCGGAAACTGACACCGTGCAGGACTTCCTCGCCGCCGCGCGTGTCCAGCGTGGCCACGTCCTCAAGGGAGGCCAGGGAAACCTTGTCGGCAGACGGGTAGGAGAAGCGGACGTCGTCGAACTCCACGGCCACAGGTCCCGCCGGAACCGCGGCCGCGTCCGGCTTTTCCGTGATGAGCGGCTTGAGGTCCAGGATTTCAAACACCCGCTCGAAGCTGACCAGCGCGCTCATGACCTCCACCCGCGCGTTGGACAGGGCGGTCAGCGGGGCGTAGAGACGGGTGAGCAGGAGCGCCAGCACCACGACGTCGCCGGGTGCCAATTGCCCGCCAATGGCGAGCCAACCACCCAGCCCGTACACCAGCGCCAACGCCAAAGCCGAGACCAGGGTCAACGCGGTCACGAACGTGAACTGCAGCATGGCCGTCCGGATCCCGATGTCGCGGACACGGCCTGCACGGGCAGCGAACTCCCGCGATTCCTCATCCGGGCGGCCGAAGAGCTTGACCAACGTGGCTCCCGGAGCGGAGAACCGTTCGGTCATCTGGGTACCCATGGCGGCGTTGTGAGCGGCGGCTTCGCGGCGCAGGTCGGCCAGTTTGGAGCCCATGCGCCGTGCCGGAATGAGGAAGATCGGGAGCAGCACCATGGCCAGCACGGTCACCAGCCACGAGGTATTGAGCATGACGGCCAGGGTCAGCGCCAAGGCCACCACATTGCTGACCACGCCGGACAACGTCCCCGCAAACGCCGACTGGGCACCGATGACGTCGTTGTTCAGGCGGCTGACCAGCGCGCCCGTACGGGTTCGGGTGAAGAACGCGATGGGCATGCGCTGGACGTGATCGAACACCCGGGTGCGCAGGTCCACGATGACCCCCTCGCCGATGGTCGAGGACAGCCAGCGGGTCATCAGGCCCACGCCCGCCTCACCCACCGCCACCAGCGCGATCAGCACGGCAAGCCAGATGATGGTTTCGGCACCGGATTTGCCGATGATCGCATCAACAACCTGGCCGGCCAGCACCGGGGTGGCAACGGCCAGCACGGCCCCGGCGATCGAGGCGATCACGAACGCGATGAGCTTGCCCTTGTGCGGGGCAGCGAAGCCAAGGACGCGTTTCAGGGTTTCCTTGGAGAACGGCTGCGAACCGCTCTGCGCCCGGGTGATCTTGTAGAGCGAGCTCCAGGCCACGCCATCCATGCTCATGGTTACTTCTCCTGGCCCGGTATGTGGTGCAACTCCTGGACACGGCCATTTTCCAGGTGCCATCGGGAATCGAGCCGGACGTTCTCCAGCAGCCTGCGGTCGTGGGTGACCAACAGCAGAGCACCCTCATAGCTTTCCAAGGCTTCTTCAAGCTGTTCGATCGCGGGAAGGTCAAGGTGGTTGGTGGGTTCGTCCAACACCAGCAGGTTTACACCGCGGGCCTGCAGGAGCGCCAAGGCGGCACGGGTCCGCTCCCCCGGCGAAAGGGAATCCACGGCACGGGACGTGTGGTCCGCTTTGAGTCCGAACTTGGCCAACAGCGTGCGGACATCGGCGCTGTTCCAATCAACCAGCACCGCTTCCACGGCGTCACCGAGCGGTTTGCCGCCGTCGAGCATTCCGCGTGCCTGGTCGATTTCGCCGACCGCCACGGAGGCACCCATGGAGGCATCGCCGTCGTCCGGGGTCCGGGTGCCGAGCAGCAGCCTCAGGAGGGTCGACTTACCCGCCCCGTTCGGGCCCGTGATGCCGATGCGTTCGCCGCCGTTGAGTTGCAGGTTGACCGGTCCCAGCGTGAAGTCACCCTGGCGTACGACGGCGTCACGCAAGGTAGCGACGACGGCGCTGGACCGCGGCGCCTGGCCGATGCTGAACTGCAGCTGCCATTCCTTCCGGGGTTCCTCCACTTCCGTGAGCCGGGCGATCCGCGACTCCATTTGGCGGACCTTCTGCGCCTGCTTCTCGGAGGACTCCGTGCTGGCTGCGCGGCGGATCTTGTCGTTGTCCGGGTTCTTCTTCATCGCGTTCCGGACGCCTTGGGAACTCCATTCCCGTTGCGTCCGTGCACGCGCCACGAGGTCTGCCTTGGTGGAGGCGTACTCTTCGTAGCGCTCCCGGGCGTGGCGCTTCGAAACGGCCCGTTCTTCAAGGAAAGATTCATACCCGCCCTCGTAGACCGCTACGGAGTTCTGGGCGAGGTCCAACTCCACCACGGTGGTCACGCAGCGGGCCAGGAACTCGCGATCGTGGGATACCAGCACCGCGCCGCCGCGCAGCCCCTGGACGAACGCCTCGAGCCGGGCCAATCCATCCAGGTCCAGATCATTGGTCGGTTCGTCGAGCAGCACCACGTCGAAGCGGCTGAGCAACAAGGCGGCGAGCGCCACGCGCGCGGCTTGCCCGCCGGAAAGGCCGGTCATGAGGGCTTCGACTCCGAGCTCCAGGCCAAGATCCGCAAGCACGGCGGGAACGCGCTCTTCGAGGTCCGCGGCGCCGGAGGCCAACCAGCGGTCGAAGGCCAGGGAGTAGGCATCGTCAGCATCGGGTGCACCCGAACCGAGGGCCTCGGCCGTGGCTTCCATTTCTGCCGTCGCCTCCGCACAACCCGTTCGGCGGGCAATGTAGGCGGCGATGGTTTCGCCCACGGTCCTCTCGTGCTCCTGTGGCAACCAGCCCACGAACGCATCGGACGGCGCCAGGCTCACTGTGCCTTCCTGCGGCTGGTCAACGCCGGCGAGGATGCGCAGCAGCGTCGATTTGCCCGCACCGTTGGCGCCCACCACGCCCACCACATCGCCGGGAGCCACCGTCAGGGACAGCTTCGAAAAGAGCGTACGGTGGCCATGGCCACCGGCAAGGTCCTTGGCCACCAAGGTTGCAGTCATGGGTTCAATCCTCTCGCTGCCTGCCTATTTTCTGCAGGCATGGAAAAACCCGCCGGTCCGGACTTGGGGGGTGTACGGACCAGCGGGTTCAAGAATCAAGCATAATTCAATGTGGCGTCCGCGTAAAATCGATTCGTACTACCACTTACAGCAAACTTTCCAGAAAGTCCTCCATGCCCTTACAGTCCAAGGCGTTCCAGCGCTGGCTCCACGGCGTTGCGCCGGACGCCAGCATCGCCGATGTCTGCAGGGTCTCGGGAATCAAACGGACCACGCTGGCCCAGCAGTTGGTTCGCGGCAAGGTAGCCGAATCCACGCTGGTGAGCATCAGCCGCGCGTACCACCTCAACCCGGTCCAGGAATTGGCCACGTTCGACCTCTACGCACAGCTTCGGGGTGAGCCCATTCCGCCCACTCCCGCTGAGTTGGTCAGCCAGATCGCCACGATCGACCTGCTGCGGGCCGTGGTGGAACGCACCGAGCCGGGCAGCGTCCCCACCACTGGACTCACCGCGACACCGCACCCCACCGCCGTGCGGAACTGGGTGGACGCGATCGACGACGGCGAGTTGCGGCACCGCGTCAGCGAGGCCACCGGGATCGCACCGCAAAACTTTTCCGCCCACCTGACAGCCAACCGGCTCCCTCCCGAACTGGCCATCGCCACCTCGCGGGCCGCCGGCGTCGGACCGGCAGGTGGGCTGATCGCGGGCGGGTTGATCACCGAAAGCGAAGCCGGCTGGACACCCCACGGGCGCCGGGACGCCTTGGACAGGATGACGCTAGGCGAGCTGGTGACATTGTCCGGCGAACGCCTCCAGGCCCTGGGCAAGACCCTTCGCCGCCAAGAACAAGACCACGAACGAACTGAACGAATTTGGGAGAACCTCGGATGACGGCTGTCCTGCCCTGGGCAACGCTTGTTATTTGCCTGGCCATTACCGTGGCGCGCATCCCCAGCGCCTTGCGCGGAGAGAACCGCGTGGTCTTCTACATCTTCGCCTTGATCACCATGGACATCCTGCTCAGCATCGAAGGACCCTACCTGGCCATCGACGCCGTCCTTGGGGGCATGAACCTGACCAACCTCATCCTGCGGTTCCTGCTGTATGGCACCTTCCTGCTCATGGGCATCAAGATCGCAACGGGCTTCGACTCCAAATCAGCGGTCCGGGCCATCCGGGGTCCTTGGGGCCTGACCGTCCTGGCCATCACAGCAGCGTTGACGGCCTACTTCTTCCTCATCACCGATACCCGGGGCTCCACCGTGGGCATGACGGGGCTGACATGGGGACCGTCCATGGAGGCCTACGCTGCCCTTGGCCGGTTCTATCCGGGCTTCGTTTCAGCGTGCCTTCTCCCGGCGATCTGGCGCACAGTTACCGGTCGATTCCCGGCCCTGTTGCGCGGCGCCTCGGCCTTGTTGTTCGTCGGCCTGACGCTGCTGCTGGTGTCCCAACTCTTCCCCCTGATTCCCCTGGTACATCTGTGGCTGCGCTCGCTGATCAATTACTCAGCCGTGCTGGCCACAGCCATTGGCCTGGCCGGAATCTGGTTTTCCAAGGCCTACGCGAGGCGGAAAAGACGACGCACTGCGTAAGACTTTCACAAAAGCATTAGATCGTGGCACAATCATGAATGTGTGAATGAGGTTTGCAGCCTGACAGCGGAATCAGAGAACGGGTTTCCGGTGGATGTGGCGCCCTCATGATCACAATTGGGGGGATGAGTGGTGGCGGGCTGTTGGGGACCGCCCCCACTCAGCCTTTTTAAGGACCCTTTTCGCGGGCGTTGGCCGCGTCGGCGCAGCGGGCCGGACGGGGGCCGTGGCTAAGATGGCTTCCATGACCAGTCTCCGTACCCGTCGCTCTGTCCTGGCAGCAACCCTGGCCTCCGTGGCCCTTGCCCTTTCCGCGTGCGGCGGTGGATCCACGCCTGCACAATCGGGCGGCGATACGTCCCTTTCGGATGTGAAATCCAAGGGTGAACTGGTCATCGCCACCGAGGGAACCTACCGCCCCTTCAGCTTCCACGCCAACGGAGCCGGCGAACTGACGGGCTACGACGTAGAGATCGCCAAGGCAGTGGCAGACAAACTCGGCGTGAAGGCAACGTTCCAGGAGACCCAGTTCGACGGCATCTTCGCGGGCCTCGACGCCAAACGCTTCGATACGATCGCCAACCAGATCTCCATCAATGAAGACCGCAAGGCCAAGTACGACTTCTCCACGCCCTACACCGTCTCCACGGGCGTGGTAGTGACCAAGTCCGACAATTCCGGCATCAACAGCTTCGCCGACCTCAAGGGCAAGACCACGGCCCAGTCCCTCACCAGCAACTTCTACAAGATGGCCGTGGATGCAGGTGCCAACGTCCAAGCGGTGGAAGGCTGGGCCCAGGCGGCAACGCTGGTTCAGCAGGGCCGGGTGGATGCCACGGTCAACGACAAGCTCACGTACCTGGACTACGCCAAGACCACCCCGGATTCCGGCCTCAAGGTGGCAGCCGAAGCCCCGGACAAGACCGAGAGCGCCATGGTGTTCCGCAAGGGCTCCACGGAACTGGCCAACGCCGTGAACAAGGCCCTCGCCGACCTGCAGGCTGATGGCACGTTGGCAAAGATCTCGGACAAGTACTTCGGCGCGGACGTCTCCAAGTAAATGAACTGGGACCTCGTCTGGAGTTCCTTCGGACCGCTCGTCACAGGTGCCGTGACGGGTACCATCCCGCTCACGCTGCTGTCCTTCGTGTTCGGGCTGGTTCTCGCGCTCCTGGTGGCCTTGATGCGGCTCAGTCCCAACTGGCTGCTCTCGGGCATTGGGCGCTTCTACGTGTCCGTGATCCGCGGAACTCCCCTCCTGGTCCAGTTGTTCGTGATCTTCTATGGCCTGCCCAACCTGGGTGTGAAGCTGGATCCGTGGCCCAGCGCCATCATCGCGTTCTCGCTGAACGTGGGTGGCTACGCGGCCGAGATCATCCGCGCTGCCATCCTGTCCGTGCCCAAAGGCCAGTGGGAGGCTGGGCACACCATCGGCATGTCCAGCCGGCAAACCCTTGTCCGGATCATCCTCCCCCAGGCCGCCCGGGTTTCCGTCCCACCGCTGTCCAACACCTTCATTTCCCTGGTGAAGGACACCTCGCTCGCTTCGCTGATCCTGGTCACCGAACTCTTCCGCAATGCCCAGCAGATCGCCGCGTTCAGCCAGGAATTCATGGTCCTGTACCTGCAGGCGGCCTTGGTGTACTGGGTGATCTGCCTCGTCCTGTCCACGGCGCAGTCAGCCGTGGAACGGAGATTGGACCGCTATGTCGCCCACTGACTCACCGCAGCCCCGCCCGGTACCGGTCCTGCAGGCCCGCAACCTAGCCAAGGCCTTTGGCAGCAACGTGGTGCTGCGCGACATCGACATCGACATCCGCCGGGGCCAGGTGGTCGCACTGATCGGTCCGTCCGGTTCAGGCAAGACCACCGTCCTGCGCTCGCTCAACGGACTGGAAATTCCCGACGCCGGCACGGTCGCCTTCGGGGACGAAGGCGCCGAAAGCGGTCTCGCCATCGATTTCGGCACCAAGGTGGGCAAGAAGGACATCGCTGCCCTGCGCGACCGCAGCGCGATGGTGTTCCAGCACTACAACTTGTTTCCGCACATGACCGTGCTGAAGAACATCATCGAGGGTCCCGTCCAGGTCCAGAAGCGGCCCCGGGCCGAGGCCATCGCAGACGCCGAGCGGCTCCTGGAACGGGTTGGCTTGGCCGACAAGCGCGATGCCTAACCCTTTGAACTCTCCGGGGGCCAGCAGCAGCGTGTGGGCATTGTCCGTGCGCTGGCGCTCAAACCGCAGTTGCTGCTTTTCGACGAGCCCACGTCGGCGCTGGATCCGGAACTGGTGGGCGAAGTCCTCGGCGTCATCAAGGAACTTGCCGAAGAAGGCTGGACCATGGTGATCGTGACCCACGAGCTCGCCTTCGCCCAGCATGTAGCGGACGAGGTCATCTTCATGGACGGCGGAGTAGTGGTGGAACGCGGCCCGGCCGCCGAGGTCCTCCGTACCCCCAAGCAAGAGCGCACCAAGCTGTTCGTCAAGCGCCTCCAGCACGACGTCTAGCCAGGCTGGCGTATCCTCATAAGGTTCCTGCTCAACAGGAACCTTATGAGGTTTCGGGTGCCCCTGTCCGGGCACGCGTCAAAAAATCGGGGGGGTAAGACGGACTGTGGAAGTGACAGAACAGCCGGAACGAAAGACAAGCCGGCGAACGCCCATCATCGTGGCAGTAGTGGCGTTGGCCCTGGTGGCCGGAGGGCTTGGCACGTGGTTCGTGCTGTCCCGCCCGGCGGGTGTCCAGCGTGCGGACGTGCTTCGCCTGGACAAGCAACGGGCCATCGTGGACAACTCCATGAATATCTACGACCCCCTGGTCCAGGAATTCACGGCCCGGTACACCAGCGCGGTCTCTACTGATGCGGATGCGGATGAGGTTGGCCAGGTACTGCAACAGCAGCGTGACCTCCTGGAACGCGAATCCGCCACGAACAAGAACCGGCTGGAAGCCATGGCTGGCTCGCCTGCGCTGCAGGAGTCCGAGGTCAAGGACGCCGTTGGGCAGTTCAAGGACAAGTACGGCGCCGTGGTGGCCTACAACGACCAGCGCTTGACCAACACGGCAAACATCACGGGGTCAGTTGGCGGCGCCT
The DNA here is from genome assembly GCF_044391085.1 of Paenarthrobacter sp. NPDC018779. Classification (NCBI taxonomy): domain Bacteria; kingdom Bacillati; phylum Actinomycetota; class Actinomycetes; order Micrococcales; family Micrococcaceae; genus Paenarthrobacter; species Paenarthrobacter sp. NPDC018779. The sequence continues at coordinate 153,291 of NZ_JBIRZS010000004.1, forward strand.
GCGCCCCCTTGCACCGCGACCTGAACATCGGCAGCGAAACGTACGCCAAGGACTACGTTTCCACCGCCGATGCTTGCTTGGCCGCCCTGTCGGATGCCAAGAACGGCTCCGACGCCGAGACAAGCACGCTTCTGGGTGCCTTCGAGGGAGTCATCCGCGGGCAGCGGGACAAGCAACAGGAAGTCCTGGACGCCAAGGATGACTTTGAGCGGGCTGCAAAGCGCACCCTGGCAGCCATCGCCATGCTCGACATCAACGATGCCCTGGACAAGCCCCGCACGGAGTATGAGAACGCGGTGAAACAAGCGTCCACAACCGTGGTTAACGAAGCGAACGAATCAAACGCCAACCTTGAGCGGGTCCTGAAAGAGCGGTTGGAACGCTTTGATGCCGCCGGCCAGGAGGGGAACTAGGCCATGAGCAACCACATTCCGGAACCTACTGCCGTCCCCGTCCGCCGCAATCGCCGCCCAGTACTCCTGGTGATTGGTATTGTCCTCGTTGTGCTGGCCATTGCCGCCGGAACGCTGGTGGCCATGACCAACTTGGCTGCTCAACAGCGAAAAGAAGGCCTGTCCTTGTTGAAGGAAGACCGGATGAATGCCCTCAGCGAGGCCAGGGACAAGATCCAGCCGGCAGTCAACGCTTATCTGGCCGCCTACAAGAAGGCACGGAACGCCCCCGCTTCCCGGGACGAGGCAACCAGAAACAGCCAGAAGGAGAAGGACGACGTCCAACAGGCCACGAAGTCTGCCCGGGCCGCCTTGGACGAGCTGAAGGCCACGCATGGTTCCAGCGACGATGCCGTGGGAGTCGCGCTGCAGCAGCTGGTGGAGTCCCACGAAGGGTACTTCGGCTACATGGAGGGACTCGTGAACTCCTACCCGCAGTTCGAGGGCCTCTTCCGCGAGGACGACCCAGCCGGATGCAACGGCCTGTTCGTAGGTTCCAAAGCAGCCAGCCTGCGGGAACGCCAAACCTTGCTGGCCAAGGCTGCCACACCGTGCCGGAAAGCGGCGGAGGAACTGAAGCAGTCCAACACCACCGCCTACCAGGAGTTCGCCCGTACATTCGACGCCAAGGTGGCCGAGCTGGAGGCGAACGCCGAGGCAACCGCGAAGGGCGAAGAAAGCTATGCGGAGTTCGTCCGGCTCAAGGACGACTTCGTCAAGAAGGCAGACGATGCCGAGGCACGCAACGCCCCGGCCGAGGAAGTCCAGAAAATCGCCGACGACGCCAAAGCGCTCAACGCCAAGATCCGGTACAACAGATCGGACTTCGACTTCGCCGCGAAGCGCTACCTGGCCGGGGTCAAGGAAATGCCTTCCCTGGTTGAAGAAGTGTTCACCAAGGGGGTGGCGGACGACATCAAACACTTCAGCACTGTCATCCCCCTGCGCGAACAGGTCCTGAAAGGCGTCGTTGACGTCGAACTGACCGAGTAGCCGAAGGCGGGCCTGCATCCAATGATGCGGGCCCGCACGGACTATCCGGTGAAGCTACCTGGCAAAGCGCAGCGTGACCAGCTGGAACGGCCGGAGAACCAGCTCTGCTGCCCTACCTGCGCAGACCACGCCGGGGGCTTCCACGGTCCGTTCAAGCAAGTCCGTCGCCATCACACCGGAAGATTCGAAGTTGGCCATCACCGTGCCCTTCGACCGCTGTCCAAGGGATTCGTAGAGCCGCACAATGACGTCCCCGCTGCCGTCCTCGGCGAGCTTCACCGCTTCCACCACAATCGCAGGGTTGGACACCGAAACCAGCGGCTCCACCGGCCGGGAACCGTTGGCGTAGCGGGGCTTCAAATTGGTCCTGTAGCCCTCTTCCACGGCGTCGGCGATGCCTGCTCCGGGCCTGATGGACACCTCAAGGGTGTGCTCGCCGCGGTCTGCCTCGGGGTCCGGGAACTTCGCCGACCGCAGCAGCGAGGTGCGCACCGTCGTCGTGGTTCCACCATCCTCGCGGACCGCCCGGGTGACGTCGTGCCCGTAACTGGACGAGTTGCTGACCGCCACGCCATATCCCGGTTCCCCTACGTGGATCCAGCGGTGGGCGCAGATTTCGAACTTGGCGGCATCCCAGGACGTATTGGTGTGGGTCGGCCGGAACACGTGGCCGAACTGCGTTTCCGAGGCCGACTGGTCGGCCCGCACATCAAGCGGGAAGGCGATCTTCAGCATCTTCTCGCGTTCCTGCCAGTCCACGGTGGTGGCTATGGCCAGCGATTCCGCGCCGGCGTCGAGCGCGATCCGCTGCGTGATGGTGGATCCGCCCACCGAACGCTCAACAACGACGACGGCGCCCGTCGCGGTCCGCTCAAGGGCGGTGCTTTCGACGTCGGTCAACGGCGTGACGTTGTGGCGGTAGAACTCCTCGATGTCCCAGGCGTCCCATTCGTTCGGGGTGTCGCGGAACAGTTCCAACAGGTTGCCTGCCTGGCCGGGTGCGATCGCGTTACGGCCGCTGGCATGGTCAACAAGTGAGGTGAGCAAACCATTGGAGTCCAGGACTGCCCGGATGATGCCGTTGTCCAGAACGTAGCCGCCGGCCTCTTCCAACACCTCCACGGAAGCGTCAGCCCTGGCGGCCTCGGCAACCCCCAGCGCCGGCACGCCATACCGCTTGTGCGGGGCAGCATTGAGCAGGAATTGGGTTTCCCCGGTGCCGACCAGGGCCTGCGCGGCCTCAGCGATGATCGCCTCAAGGTCGCGGGCTATGGCCTGGTAATTGCGTTCGGCGTCCTGATGGACCCAGGCGATGGAGCTGCCGGGCAGGATGTCGTGGAACTGCTGGAGAAGCACCAATTGCCAGAGCCGCTTGAGCTCGGCCGCCGGATAGGGGAAGCCCACACGGACGGCCGCCGTGGAGCACCAGAGTTCGGCTTCGCGGAGCAGGTGCTCGCTGCGGCGGTTGCCCCGCTTGGTCTTGGCCTGGCTGGTGTAGGTGCCGCGGTGCATCTCCAAGTACATTTCGCCCACCCAGACCGGCGGGTTGGCGTACTCTGCCTCGGCCTTGAGGAAGAAGTCCCTTGCCGTGCCCATGCGGACCTTGGGTGAGCCTTCCAGGTCTGCCGTGCGGTGCGCCGCGGCCACCATCTCGCGCGTGGGTCCGCCGCCGCCGTCGCCATAGCCAAACGGGACCAAGGACATGGTTCCCCGGCCGTGGTCGCGGTAGTTCCGCTGGGCGTGTGCCAGTTCACGTCCGTGCAACTCGGCGTTGTAGGTGTCCACTGGAGGGAAGTGGGTGAACAGCCGCGTCCCGTCGATGCCTTCCCAGGTGAACGTGTGGTGCGGCATGCGGTTGACCTTGTTCCAGGAAATCTTCTGGGTCAGGAACCATCGGGACCCGGCGGACTTGACGATCTGCGGGAGGGCACCGGAGTAGCCAAAGGAATCGGGCAGCCAGGCTTCCTGGCACTCAACGTCGAACTCGCGCTGGAAGAAGCTCTTGCCCTCCACGAACTGGCGGGCCATGGCCTCCCCACCGGGCATGTTGGTGTCCGATTCCACCCACATGCCACCCACAGGGACGAACTGTCCGGCCTTGACCTTCTCGCGGATGCGGACAAAGAGCTCCGGGAAGTACTCCTTGATCCAGGCCAGTTGCTGGGCGGAGGAGCAGGAGAAGACAAACTCTGGGTCGTCATCCATGAGCGCCACCACGTTGGAGAAGGTACGGGCGCACTTGCGGATGGTTTCCCGGACGGGCCAGAGCCAAGCCGAATCGATGTGGGCGTGGCCGGTGGCCAGCAGTTCGTGGGCAGATGCGTAGGCAGGGCGGTTCAGCACCTCTGCCAGCGCGGCGCGGCCGGCAGCGGCGGTCCCGGCAACGTCATCCGGGTCCATAACGTCCAGCATGCGCTCCAGCGCACGCAGGATCTCGTGCCGGCGGGGCAGTTCCATGGGGAGCTCGTGCATCAGCCCGGTCAGCGTCCACACGTCCTGGTTGAGCTCCCACACAGTCTCGTTGAGTTCTGCGATGGCAATGCGCCCCAGCCGGTAGCGGGGTTCGTCACCAGACGTGGCTTTGTCCCCCAGCGGCGTGGGAGCGAAGGACCAGCCCTGGGCGACGTCCGGGTTGGCAGCCGCTTCGACGTAGAAGTCCACGGACAGGCCTCCACCGAGCAGTTTCAGCGGTACGTGGTAGTTCCGCGGCGAAATGGCCTTGATGATACTGCCGTCGGCACGCCAGGCCGTTCCCTCACACTGGAAGCCGGGGACGTCGCTGTTGAAGCCGAGGTCAACGATGATTTCCACGGCGGTGTCTTCCGAGGCACCCCAGCCTTCGGGAACCTCGCCCTGGAGCCGCAGCCACTTGGTACTCCACGCCTTGCCCCAGGCTGCGCCGGCTTCCTGCGGCGTGAACAGTTGGCGCATTGCCTCTGAGGCTGGAACCGGTTCACCCGGCGCATCCCAACTGCTCAGTTCAAGGGGAACGGACCTGCCATAAATGGCCGGAAGAAGGCGTTCCCGAACGAATCGATCGAGACGCTGTTCAGTAATCCGGCGGTCGTCGTGCAATTAAATCCCCTTTGGCATGAGCTGGGCGGCGGGACTGGCGGCGGGTGGACGGTGTCCCTCAAAGAGGTGGCGTTCCGGGCACTCCGGCGATTCCATTCGATGGATAAAATCTACGTTGTTCCAGCACAATAGCCAAGTGATGGGGAACTATCCCTGTCCCGCCACGTCCGCGGAGACCGGAACATCCTGCAGGATCCGCTCGACGCCGGCATACACGTTGATGCTGTGGCCGCGGCTGAAGCCGGCCAACGTCACGCCCGTTTCGGCTGCCAGTTCAACGGCAAGGCTGGAGGGGGCGCTGACAGCGGACAGCACGGGGATGCCGGCCATGGCGGCCTTCTGCACGAGCTCGAAGGACGCCCGTCCGGAGACCTGCAGGACCGTGCCGTGAAGCGGCAGTTTTCCGGCCCGCAACGCCCAGCCGATTACCTTGTCCACCGCGTTGTGGCGACCCACATCCTCCCGCAGGCAGAGCAGCTCGGAGGTGCCGTCGTCGTCAACCCGGAAGAGCCCGGCAGCATGGACGCCGCCTGTCTTGGCGAAAACCGCCTGCGCTTCCCGAAGCCTGTCCGGGAGGGCCGCCAGTGCCCGCACCGGCACCGTCACGGGATCTTCCTTGGGGCTGTGGTGCGAAGACTTGCGGACGGCCTCAATGGAGTCGGTCCCGCAAATGCCGCACGAACTTGAGGTGTAGACGTTGCGGCCCGTTTCGGGGCGCTCGACGTCGGGACGCAACTGGGCGTCGACCACATTGAACGTCTGGACGCCGTCCTCGTCCTCCCCCGCGCAGAACCGTTCCGAGACCAGTTGCCCGGGCTCCCAGATGACGCCCTCGGAGACAAGGAAACCGGCAACGAGATCGAAGTCGTCGCCCGGCGTACGCATGGTCACCGAGAAGGACATCTCCCCCAGTCGGATTTCCAGCGGTTCCTCCACGGCAAGGACGTCCTCCTTGTACCGGACGGGATGCTCCATGGCCTGGGGCGATCCGTCCAGGACGAACTTGTGCAGTTTTCGGCGCTGGGTGACGCGTCCCATGTCAGGCTTCTTCCTCTGCATGCGGGACGAACCGCACGGTCATCGCTTTGTATCCCGGTGTATTGGACTCCCGCGCCACCAGCTCCCGGTGGACCAGTGCGTTGGCCTCCGGGAAGTAGGCGGCCGCGCAGCCCTTGGCAGTGGGGTAAGCGATGAGCCGGAACTTGTTCGCCCGGCGCTCCGTCCCCGCGAACGTGGAGATGACATCCACCAGGTCCCGGTCTTGGAAGCCGAGTTCCTTGATGTCATCCTCATGGACCAGGATCACGCGGCGGGCCTCGGATACCCCGCGGTACCGGTCATCCAGGCCGTAGAACGTGGTGTTGTACTGGTCGTGGCTGCGCACGGTCTGCAGGATCAGGTGCCCGGCAGGGGCTTCGAGGTACTCCAGCGGGCTCACCGTGAACCGTGCCTTGCCGGTGTCCGTGGCGAAGGTCCTGGTATCGCGTGGCGGGTTGGGCAGGACAAAACCGTTCTTGGTGCGGACCCGGGCGTTGAAGTCCTCGAAGCCGGGAATGACGCGGGAGATGTGGTCCCGGATCACGTCATAGTCCTCCGCCATGGCGCGCCAATCCACTTCGTGGTCGTCACCGAACGTGGCCTGGGCCATCCGGGCAACAATGACCGGCTCGCTCAGCAGGTGCTCTGAAACGGGCTCCAGCCTGCCCTGTGTCTTGTGGATGACGGACATGGAGTCCTCCACAGAGAGGAACTGTTTGCCCTTGGGGTGCTTGTCATCGGTGTCCGTGCGGCCCAGCGTGGGCAGGATCAGGGACGTCCGGCCGTGCACCACGTGGGCACGGTTGGGCTTGGTGGAAATGTGGACTGTGAGGCCGGCGGTCTTGAGTCCGGCCTCCAGCGCGTTGGTATCGGAACCGGCAGCGGCGAAGTTCCCGCCCATGGAGACGAACACGTCAACTTCGCCCTTTTCCAAAGCGTGCTGGGTTTCCACCGAGTCGTAGCCGTGGTCCCGGGGCATCCGGAAACCGAACTCCTTGTCCAAGGCCTCCAGGAACGGTTCCTTGGGCTTCTCCCAGATGCCCATGGTGCGGTCGCCCTGCACGTTGGAGTGGCCGCGCACGGGGCAGGCACCCGCGCCGGGCTTGCCGAAGTTCCCCTGCAGCAGGAGCAGGTTGATGATCTCCTTGAGGGTATCCACCGAGTGCGGCTGCTGGGTCAGTCCCAGGGCCCAACAGATAATGGTGCCCTTGGAGGCAGCCATCATGCCGGCGACCTTGGTGATCTCCTCGCGGGAGAGGCCGGTGGCCCGTTCTGTCTCGTCCCAGTCCAGTACGGAGCGGGCCCTCGCGTAGGCCTCGAAGCCCTCCGTCTGCTTGCCAATGAAGGACTTGTCCACCACCGTGCCGGGATTGCGCTTCTCCTCTTCCAGGAGCAAGTGGCCCAGAGCCTGGAACAGGGCGAGGTCGCCGCCTACCTTGATCTGGAGGAACTCGTCCGCGATGGTGGTGCCGCCGCCGATGACGCCGTTCAGGGACTGGGGATCCTTGAAGTTCAGCAGGCCCGCTTCGGGAAGGGGGTTGACGGCAACAACCTTGCCTCCGTTGCGCTTGCAGTCACTCAAGGCGGACAACATGCGGGGGTGGTTGGTGCCCGGGTTCTGTCCCACCACCAGGACCAGTTCGGCCTGGTGGAGGTCCTCCAAGGACACAGTGCCTTTGCCGATGCCGATGGTCGGGTTGAGCGCGCTGCCTGAGGACTCATGGCACATGTTGGAGCAGTCCGGCAGGTTGTTGGTGCCCAGGCTCCTGGCGAACAGCTGGTACATGAACGCTGTTTCGTTGGCCGTGCGGCCAGAGGTGTAGAACACGCAGCGATCCGGAGTGGAGGCGTTGATGTGCTCGCCGATCAACGCAAACGCGTCGGTCCAGCTGATGGGCGAGTAGTGGGAGTCCCCCGGCCTGATGACCACGGGTTCGGCAATGCGGCCCTGGCTGCCCAGCCAGTACTCGGTCTTGTCCTCGAGGTCCGCTATGGAGTGCTTGGCCCAGAATTCGCCGCCCACCGTGCGGGTGGTGCTTTCCTCGGCGATCGCCTTGGCGCCGTTCTCACAGAACTCCGCAGGGCTTCGCCGGCCCGTAATGGACTCCGGCCAGGCGCAACCCGGGCAGTCGAAGCCGTCACGCTGGTTGACCCGGAGCATGGACCGGACCGTACGGGCCACACCGGCCTGGGAGTAGCCCCGTTCGAGGGCGACGCTCACGGCCTTCAGGCCGGCAGCGGCTCGTTTGGGCGGGTGGATCTGCAGGTCATCCTCGTTGATGTCCTGTTCTGGGGCATGCCTGTTCATGTGTCCATCATTACAAGCCCGGTGGCAAAGCCGCCACCCGCGTCCACGGACAGTGTCAGGCGTCGAGCGCGCTCCAGTCCACCGGTCCCGCCGGCGGCTTCTTTGCCGTGCGAACGGGCGCCTTGCGTGGTTTGTCCTCGGCGGCTTTGGAAGCGGGCAGCGGCTTACCCCACGGCAAGGGGAAGGCCGGCACCAGCTCGCCCATCTGCACTCCGTGGGGAGGCACCACCATGACGCCGTCCGCTCCTGCCAGCCCGCGCATCATTCCGGGCCCGGCATGCTGGGACGGCGACGCCAGCCCGTAAACCAGCTTGAACGGCATCAATCGGGTGCGGCCCGGATCGGCATCAATCATGGAACCGCACGGTACTTCGCCCACGTCGGCGAGGCGTCCGTGGCCGAGGGCAGCCAGCAACGGTCCGCCCACGGTAAAGAGGGCCATCATGGCAGCGAGGGGATTCCCCGGCAGTCCCAGCACGAAACGTCCGTCAGGCAGCTCCGCAAGTACCGCCGGGTGTCCGGGACGCATGGCGATCCCGTCAATCAGCAGCGTCCCGCCCAACTCCGCTACGGCCTTGCGGAAATGGTCGGTTCCCGAGCGTCCGGTACCGCCAGTAGTAATAACGACGTCGGCAGGCGGGTCTGCGTCGGCGCCCAGTTCCGTCATGCGCGCCTCGAAGGTGCCCAGTTCCGTGGTGCCCGCTTCCAAGGTGCCCGGCTCCGCGTCCTGCAGCGCCGCGAGCCACTCCTCATAGTTATCGCCTACACGGACCAGCCCGCCGTCGATCCCGCCAAGGAGCTCCACCACCGAACCCAGCTGCGGCCCAAAGGTATCCCTGACCTGCCCGGGGGAAGGGACGCCCCGTTCAACCACCTCGGACCCGGTAAGGAGGAACCTCACCAAGGGTTTGCCCAGGACGGGCAGTTCGTCCAGGCCGGCCAGGGCCGCGACGGCCAGGTGCGCTGGGTTCAGCACCGTTGCCTTCTTCAGCAGGACCTCGCCCTCAGCAGCTTCCTCTGCCGCCTTGCGGATGTGTTGACCGTTGCGCGGCTCCCCCGGCTTCGCGGTGCCGCCGAGCGCCAAAACCGGCAGGCCGTCGTCGTCCGTGGTGATGATGCCGCTTTCGCTGCGGAGAACCGCTTTGGCACCGGGTGGAATCAGCCCACCGGTGACGATCGGGCTGGCCTGGTGTGGGGCCAGCCGCTGCCCGGGTTCGTTGAGGATCCACGGACCGCTGCCGTTCACGGCCCAACCATCCATGGCCGACGACGCGTAGTGCGGCATGTCCTGCAGGGCAAGCACGTCCTGGGCAAGGGTCCGCCCCAACGCCGCGCGCAACGGAACAGGGCTTGCGGGGATGGGAGTGGCGACGTCGAACGCACGCTGCCTGGCTTCGTACCAGGTATGCGCCGCATGGTGGCCCTGTTCGGGGGCCTCCGTCATTCGGTTTCGGCCCCGGGCTCCGCATACTGCTTGGCTACTTGGCGGGCAAGGTCCAGGGCGGCGGCCATGGCGGCGTCGTCGTTGGCCTGGCCGATGCCGCGTGCCATTCCGGCCGCGTACCCCGCGATAAACGTGGTCAAGGGCGCCGCGGGACGCACCACCGAGTGCGCGGCCACGCCGGCGACAGCAAGGATCTCGTTGACGTCCACGTCAACGCCCTCAAGCTCAAACGCCTGCAGCAGCGTGCGGCACCATTCCTCGAGTGTCTCGTCCTGGCTTTTCACGTCCGCCTCCAAGTCGTTGTCAATGCCCAGGGCCGCTGCATCCTCCCACGTATCCACATCGTCCGTGGAGCCATCGGGAACGGCAACAGCCAGCACGTTCAGCCTAGCAAGCAGCTTGAAGACAGACGCGTTCGTTAACGACTGGGCTGCACCGACTTCGCGTTCCAGGGCCTGTGTGCTGTAGATACCAAGAAGAGGCTGTTGCCGGCCGTCGGAAGACACTGCCATGGCTCCCTCGGTGCCTTGATGCTTCTCAACTTCCTCAAGGATGGCCGCCACTCCCCGTGAGGCATGCGGCATGTCGCACGCCAGTACCAAGGTCCACGGAGCCGGATCAGCAGCCTCAAGGGCCGCAAGCCCCACAGCAATCGCCGCGGCCGGTCCGGCATAGGCGGGCTCTTCGCGCGCGGACAGGACTCCTTCCGGAAGGCCTTCCTGCCGCGGCCCCACCACCACCGTCCGCGAAGCACCCCGGACCGCGTCCAGGGCGTGCGTAAGGAGGCTCGCGCCGTCGTACTTCAACTCCGGCTTGGGCACGCCACCGAGGCGGGTGGCCCTGCCACCCGCCAGGATCACGGCGTTGAACTCCATCCGCACAGATTACCCGCCGGGCAGGAGCACAACAGAAATCGATCAGGCAGCGGATTCCGGCAAGAGGAACGGGTCCCAGTCCGGCGCAGGTTTCTCGAGTTCTTTGATCTGCCACATGGTTCCCGTGGGCGCGCCGGGCGTGAACCGAAGTTTCCAGCCCATCTCGGCGAGCGTCTGGTTGCTCTTGGCGTTATTGCATTTCAAGCACGCCGCAACCAGGTTTTCCCAGGAATCCGCGCCGCCCCTGGATTTGGGGTGGACGTGGTCTATGGTGTGCGCTGTCTTGCCGCAATAGGCGCAGCGGTGGCCGTCGCGGCGGAGCACCCCGCGGCGGCTCACAGCGGTGATCCTGTTGTACCGGGGACGGATGTAGCGGTTGAGAAGAATCACGGACGGACGTCCCAGAATCTCCTGTGGCCCGACGACAGGTTCGCCGCCTTCGGCCACTACGCTAGCTTTCCCAGTCAGCACAAGGACCAGCGCCCGGCGGAAGGTTACTACCGCCAGCGGTTCATATCCAGCATTCAGAACGAGTGTGCGCATGCACGTACCTCTTCACGGCCGCACCCGTCAGGGGCACGAGGGCCGGCTGCCCTCTGCATGTACGGGCTGTGGATCGACACCATAAGGGTAAGCACTTATATGCCGTATCAACGAATTTTCGGACCGGTTCCCGGGCGGTGTCGGCGAATGTTCATGTGCGGGACACCTTGCCTGGCCCTCCACGAGGGCCTAAAAGCTGAACGCCCCGCAGGAAATCCTGCGGGGCGTTCAAAGAAGCTGTATCAGCCGTTCACGCGGATGAAGACCGGGCCGGAGCCGACGTTCACGCTGAAGAGTGCGGTGGTGGATCCGTTCCATCCACCGTGCACTGCCATGCCGTTACCGACGTACACGGCGATGTGCGCCATTCCACCGTAACCACCGTTGGCGTAGTACGCGAGGTCGCCCGGCTGCGCTTCGGCGGCGCTGACGGTGCGGCCGAGGGAGAGGTAGCCGGCGGGCCAGTCGTGGAAGTTGATGCCCACGGCGGCCAGCGAGTTGGTCACCAGCATGGTGCAGTCCTGGGTCACGCCGAGCTGGGCGTAGGCTGCCGCGGCGATGGCAGCACCGAGGCCGCTGGACGCTGCCGGAGCCTTGGCGGCCGGGGCCGGGTTGCTGACGGCTACGGTGGCACTGGCGCCAGCAGTAGCAGTGGAGCCGGAGCCGGTTTTCGCTGCGGGCTTCTCAACTACGGGAGCCGGAGCCTCCACCGTGGTGACCACCGGGCTCTCGTAGGAGATGGCCACAGTGGAATCGGCAGCGATGGTGGACTGCGTGACTGCCTGGACATCAAGGGCCGTGGTGGCCGTGGACTCACGCTGGACGTTGGTGTCGGCGGCATTCGCAGCAACGCCACTGGTCAAGACCAGTCCTGAAGCGGCAGCGATCACAACTGCCTGGCGGCCGACGCCACCGGCGTTGTCACTGACAGCCTTCGCGATCACGGCAAGGGAGCTGGTCTTGGGGGCCTCAGCTCGGTGCCGTGCAACCTTGTGTGCACTGGTCATTTTTAATCTCTTTTCGTTTCCGCACGCGGTTGGGGCACGCACGGTTTGCGGGCAAGCCAGCACTTGGGGGGCATGCTGGCGTACCCCGAACGGGGTTTTAGCGGAGGGTGAAGAATGAAGACGTGCCGGTGGAAGCCACCGAGTGGAGCAAGGTTCCCTGGCTCGGGTTGAGAGCGCTGATCATCATGCCGTTGCCGACGTAGATGCCAACGTGTGCGCCGCCGTTCTGCATGACCAGGTCACCCGGCTGCGGCGTGCTGGTGGCCTTCATGGCAGTCCAGGCGTTGACGCGGGGAATGCTGATGCCGGCCTGGGCGTAAACCCACTGGGTGAAGCCGGAGCAGTCCCAGCCGTTGGGGGTGGTGCCGCCCCAAACGTAGGGGTGGCCGATGCCCGTGTAGGCGATCGCGGCGAGGCCGGAAGCTGCGGCGCTGGAGGCCGTTTCCTTGGCGTCGGAAGACTGTGCGGTGAGCGAGCCGGCGGCCTGGCTGCCAGTGGTCTGGTTGCCAGCTGTCTGGGAGCGCTGGGTGGTCTGCGACGCGCGCTGGACCTTCGGGGCTTCCTTGGTGGCCACGACGGGGCTCTCGAAGGAAACAGTGGCCGTCGGCTCTGCGGTGACAACCTCGGTGGTGAGGAGCTGCTGCGTGCTCGTCTCGGCCTTGGAAACATCGGTGTCCGCTGCCTGGGCCGGAAGGCCGACGCTGAGGACGAGGCCGGAGGCTGCGGCAAGAACTGCGGCCTGGCGGCCAACGGTTCCGGCATTCGCTGAAACAGCCTTCGAAAGAGTGTTCAACGGGTGAACCGTCTCGGCGCGGTGGCGCGCAGGGGTAGTGCGTGATGACACGTAGGTAGCCTCTCCCAATGCCTGCGAGGTGAGCTGTCGGATTCGGATGGGAGTCATCCGGCCACGCGCTTCGGGAAGCTTTGTGACTTAACCCCAAGGCCTTCTCTCGAAGACCAAAAGTGGTTCCCCCGCCCCTGCCAGACGAATTTTGCGAACGGACCTTGAGTGGTGGCAGAGCTAGGCAATCCACTCAAGTGCATCGGCCCCCTAAAAAGCCGATGCGCTTTAGACGGTACAACAGTTGAACACGAATGTCACATTCAGGTCACGGGGTGTGTCGCGAATGCGAGAGACGACCATCGACTTTGCTTAGAGCCAGCCCATGGGGTCCACGACTTCGCCGTTGACCTGGACCTCGAAGTGCAGGTGGCAGCCCGTGGAGGCGCCCGTGGTGCCGCTCAGGGCAACCACGTCACCGCGGTTGACAGTCTGGCCAACCTTCACGTTGAACGACGACAGGTGGTTGTACGTGGTTTCAAGGCCGTTGCCGTGATCCACTACAACGCGGTTGCCTCCGCCGTACTCGTGCCACCCTGCGAACGTGACCTTGCCGGCTGCTGCAGCGTGGACCTGGGTTCCGCACTGCGCAACGAAGTCCTGGCCGCGGTGGAAGTCGCCGGTGCCGCCGGTCAGCGGGCTGACCCGGTATCCGAACGGAGAAGCGGTGGTCAGCGTGTCCAGCGGGCTGCCAAGGGTTCCTTTGGAGGAACTGGCCTGGATGCTGCCGACGGACTGGGCGCTGAGCAGCTGCTTGAGCTTGCCGTCGGGATCGGCCTTGGTGGCCACCGCCGCGCGGCTGAAGTCGATTTTGGCCGACGCTTCCGCGGAAACCTCAGGCTGGCTGCCACCGGAGACGGCCAGGGCAGCTTCTGTTTGGCCCGACTCGGAGGTGGCCATGACGGGGCTTGTGGCCGGCAGACCGACAGTGAGGGCAAGGCCGGTGGCGGCAAGAGCCACTCCGGCTTTCTGCCCTACGCCACTGGCTGCGGCGAAATCGGCAACCTGGCGCAACGGGCTCTTACGGCGGCGCACCTGACGCTGGGTGTCGCGGGGCCGGATCTCCGTTACGACGCGGGCTGGCCGCAGCTCAGCAGCGGGGCCGGACGCGCGTCGGCGGCCCCTGACGTTCTGCGATGTCAAACTCTGTTCCTCTCTTGAAAGCCTGCGAAGTTAGCTGTCGGATTCGGATCAGAGAGTGCAAAGACCCGGCCCGCACGCAGCGCATACGGCACACAGGTATCCCGGAGGAAATTGCGTAAGTAGGCACTGCTGCTGCGGACTTCACCCCAAGGCTGCTTCTTCAGGCAGCCGATTGTGGTTCCCCCGCCTCTGCCAGTAGTGGATAACACCCCTGATCTGCTGGCAGAGCTCGGCTCCAGATCAGGTAACGCTTTGGTATCGGCGCTAGTAGATAACTATAGGGGATTAAAGCCTTCGGTAATAAATTCGTTATCTTCCGGCGGCGCCGCTTTCAGGGGCGGGCCCTTAGCACCTTTCGGCGGAAACTGCAGGTCACGCCGTTCCACCCGACTCTGGTAGTGAGATCAGACACTCCGGCCGGGGACACAAGTGAGGCACCCATCCTTTTCGGGAGAGGTGCCTCGAAAGTCCTACGTTCAGCCAACCGCCACGAAGACGTGGGCAGCAACTTCGGGGGGCAGTTCCAGGGCGCCCTCGATGCCGGGGACGCGGACGGAGATGTACTCCCCTACCCGCGCCAACGAAACTGCCGCGCCCGGACGGATCCCGCCTTCATCGAGTTGAGTCAGGAGCTCGGGCTCAACCTGGATGGGTTCGGCCAACCTGCTCACCACAACCCGTGAGTCCGTGGCGTAGCCGTCCATGGCCTGGATGAGGTTGACGTCGCCCTTCAAGGAGATCTGGCTGGTCCGCCCACCGAGTGCTTCCAGGCCCGGGATCGGGTTTCCATAGGGTGACTCGGTGGGGTGCTCAAGCAACTCGTACAGCCGGCGTTCAACCCGCTCACTCATCACGTGCTCCCAGCGGCAGGCCTCGTCGTGGACATAGGCCCAGTCCAGGCCGATCACATCGGCCAGGAGGCGCTCGGCCAGGCGGTGCTTGCGCATCACCTCGGTGGCCCGCTTCCGGCCAATCTCGGTCAACTCCAGATGGCGGTCATTGGAAACGACCACCAGGCCATCGCGCTCCATGCGGCCGATGGTCTGGGAAACAGTGGGACCGGAATGGCGCAGGCGCTCGGCAATGCGGGCCCGAAGAGCAACGATGTTCTCTTCTTCAAGCTCCAAAATGGTCCGAAGATACATCTCAGTGGTATCGATCAGATCCGTCATCCAGCTCAGCTCTCCTCGAACGCAGTTCTCGCGTAGTGTCCACCGTACCGCGTCCAGACGAGGCGGCCGGTCCCGTGGCGCCGCCCCATGACGCCTCCTCCAGCTTAGCTTATTTGGAATTACTCTGAATAATCCCCCTTCGCCTTCCTGCGCACCCGGACGGCACCGTTCCACGTGGCGGACTATGACAACCGCAGGTTCCTGCCCGCGCGCCACGTCAGGCAGAATTGGGGTGTCGAAGGAGCAGTTGATGCCACCTGCCACGACCCATCTTTGACCGATACCCATTGGAGCCACCCGTGAGCGACAACAGCATCACCATTCCCGCCGACCTGCTGCCCAAGGACGGACGCTTCGGCGCAGGACCGTCCAAGGTCCGCCCGGAGCAGGTCGAAGCCCTGTCCGCCGCGGCCACCACCATCCTTGGCACGTCCCACCGCCAGGCACCGGTGAAGAACCTCGTGGGGTCCGTCCGGGAAGGCCTCAGCACTTTCTTCCGCGCCCCGGAGGGCTACGAAGTTGTTCTCGGCGTCGGCGGCTCCACGGCGTTCTGGGATGTCGCGGCGTTCGGCCTGGTGGAGAACAAGGCCCAGCACCTCTCCTTCGGCGAGTTCGGCTCCAAGTTCGCGGCGGCCACCAACAAGGCTCCCTTCCTGGACGCCTCCTCCATCATCAAGTCCGAGCCGGGCACCCGTCCGTCGCCGCAGGCCGAGGCAGGCGTGGACGTCTATGCGTGGCCACAGAACGAGACGTCCACCGGCGTCGCGGCTCCGGTCAAGCGCGTCGAAGGCGCCGATGAGGGCTCGCTGGTCCTGGTGGACGCAACCTCCGCTGCCGGCGGCTTGGACGTGGACGTCGCGGAATCGGACGTCTACTACTTCGCCCCGCAGAAGAACTTCGCTTCCGACGGCGGTCTGTGGCTGGGCCTCTTCTCCCCCGCTGCGCTGGAGCGCGCTGCCCGGGTGAAGGCCAGCGGCCGCTGGATCCCCGACTTCCTGGACCTGCAGACGGCGATCGACAACTCCAAGCTGAACCAGACCTACAACACGCCGTCGTTGTCCACGTTGGTCACGCTGGACGCCCAGGTGCAGTGGCTCAACAGCAACGGTGGCCTGGACTTCGCCAGCAAGCGCACGGCGGACTCCGCCAGCCGCGTGTACTCCTGGGCTGAGGCCTCCGAATACGCCACGCCGTTCGTGGCCAACGCCGAGGAACGCTCCAACGTGATCGCCACCATCGACTTCGACGATTCGATCGACGCGGCGGCCATTGCCAAGGTGCTGCGGGCCAATGGTGTGGTGGACACCGAGCCCTACCGCAAGCTGGGCCGCAACCAGCTCCGGATCGCCACGTTCGTGGCCATCGAACCGGACGACGTTTCGGCACTGCTCGCCAGCATCGACTACGTGGTTGGTGAACTGAAGAAGTAAACACCATCAGCGGCCGCAGGGCCGGAAACACTGAAAGGCGCCTGCCGGAATGGTTCTTCCGGCAGGCGCCTTTGTGTGTCTTCAGTTGTTGCTAGTCGTATTGCCCGGAGTGGTCCGCGTCGTCGACGGCGTCCCCGGTTTCTCCCGAATCGTCATCCGCGTCGCCATCGCCCTGGGCATCGTCCTCGGCCGCTTTGACCGTTTCCTCGGTGACGTCTTCCTCGGTCTCTTCAACCAACGGCGTCTCGTCCTCCGGCCGCACCCGTTTGGCCCACGGCACCCATTCCGGCGCGAGGATGGAGTCCTCGGACGGCAGGAGCCCCAGCTCGCTGACCGTGACGATCTTGGACCGGGAGTTGCGGGTGACCACCGCATACCACTGCCAGCCGCCGTAACCTGCCAGCTTCGATTCGAAGAGGTGGGTCACTACCCGGTCGCCTTCCGATTTGGCTCCGAGGTGCGCACCTACTTCCCCACGGCTGGCAATGCCTTCCACGGCCTGGCGGGCGACGTCGACGGCGGCAGCCAGGTAGGAGTCCGGCTTGCCGGTGCGCCATACGGGAACGCCGGCGCGCGGCTTGGGGGCCGCGGCCTTGGTTTCAGCGGGCTTCCGCCCGGGAACATCCCTGCTGGCAGGAGCGTCCCCGTTTGCAGGAGCCTCGGCAACGGGGAGGGCAGGGGTTTCCTGCGTGCCTTCCCCGGCCTCTATATCCCGTGCGGATTCCGATGTCATGGCGTTCCTAGGCTTCCAGCTCGTCGGCAACCTTGCGCAGCGCCATTCCGATCGCCTTGGCCTTGTTGCCTTCCGGATACTTACCCGAGGACAACGTACCGGACAGATTGTCCAGGACGGTGACCAGGTCCTGGACCAGCGGTGCCAGGTCGCGGGCGTTCATGCGCTTGGCCTTGGCGATTGAGGGGGTTTTGTCCAAGACGCGCAAGCCCAGCGCCTGGGCGCCGCGGCGGCCGTCGGCAACGCCGAACTCCACGCGCGTACCGGCCTTCAGCTCGGTGACCCCTGCGGGCAGGGACGTCTTGGGCAGGAAAACTTCCTGGCCGTCTTCGGCCGCGAGGAATCCGAAGCCCTTTTCCTTGTCATACCACTTGACCTTGCCGGTGGGCACGTAATCAACCTTCTTCGTTCTTGCGGGGAAACACGTCGGGCCGCCACCGCATCCACAGGGTCCTGCGGGATCGAGGGTGACAGCCCGCTCCGTGTGGGTCTGTTCCTTCAAGGTTATCCTGCCGGGCACCCTAATCCCGCTTCGTACCGTCCCGCGTAGCGGCGGCCGGCGCCAAACAGCTAGCGTTGAGGCATGACTTCCACGGGTTACCGCCGCCCCCTGACGATTGCCGCCGCGATCGTTGCCATTATTTCCCTGGCCGCTGTCGCGGCTGTCATGGCCATCGCCTTCAACGGCGGAGTTGCACCCGTGTGGATCACGTCGACGGCGCTGTATGGGCTGCCCTTGGCCTTCATCCTGGCCGTTGTTCCCGTGGTGGACGCCGTCCGCCAGCGCCGCCGCCACTAGCTGACCTGCAGTTGCGGGGCCCGCTTTGCGTGGCAAAACACAGGCCAAGCGCGCAGAGCGGGCCCCGCAACGGTAAATTTGAAGTGATGTCCCTCATTCGCGCGCTCAGCAAGGAACTTGAAACGCGCAGCGACGCCTCGCTGCGGGCTTTGTTTGCCGCGCGACCGGACCTGATCTCGCCCATGGCCCCCGACTTCGCGGCCTTGGCAGCGCGGGCCAGTGCGCGGGTCAGTGTGCAGCGGGCCCTGGAACGCCTCACCAAACCCGAGATGCAGGTCCTGGAAACCCTGCACCTGTGTACCAACACGGATACGGGCCACAGCGTTTCGGCGGCAGGATTGAAGAAGGCCATTGCCGGGTCCACGCTCTCTGCCTTGGAACCCATCCTGGCCAAACTGCAGGAGCTGGCTTTGATCCACCGGGCCGAAGCGCCGCCGGCTACCCATCCTCCCGCAAGTTCGCGGCAGAAGTTCTACCTTCCCGTGGGCAGCCTGAAGGATGTCATAGGGATCTACCCCGCCGGGCTGGGGCGCAGTTATACGGAGTTGGTCCGACTCCAACCCGCCTTCGCCCAGCGGGTGGTCCAACTGGTGGGCGAACTCCACCACAGCGGCCTCGGTATCCATCCGGCCAGCACCCCCATGGACGCAGCCCTCTCCCTGCAGCGCTGGACG
The DNA here is from genome assembly GCF_044391085.1 of Paenarthrobacter sp. NPDC018779. Lineage (NCBI taxonomy): Bacteria > Bacillati > Actinomycetota > Actinomycetes > Micrococcales > Micrococcaceae > Paenarthrobacter > Paenarthrobacter sp. NPDC018779. The sequence goes on from NZ_JBIRZS010000004.1 coordinate 171,818, forward strand.
TCGACCCCCGACGGCGTCCGCGACATCCTGGCCAGCGCGCCGGAACGGACCACCGGGCTCCTGGACAAGTTCGGGAGTTGGGCCATGGGTGCCGTACCCCAAGCGCAAAGGCGCGCTTCGGTCACCCACGAGAGTGCCGACACCGGGCCCATCGACTGGCTCCTGGCCCGCGGACTACTGGTCCCCCTGGACGCCGGCCACGTGGAATTGCCGCACAGCGTGGGCATTGCGTTACGGGGCGGGGCCATTGTTGATGACTTCACCCTGACACCCCCGGTTCCGGAGCTCGGGCACACCAGCGCGGCGCTGCGTCGCAATGCGGCCATGGGTGCCATTGCGGAAACCCTCCGGCTGTCCAACGATCTGCTGTTCGCCGTCCGGGAGCAACCCCTGGCAACCCTGCGGAGCGGCGGGGTGGGCGTGCGGGAATTGCGGCGGCTTGCCGAGTCCATCCGCTGCGGCGTGCATCAAACGGCGATCCTGCTGGAAATCTGTGCACTGGCCGGGCTGCTGCGCCTGGACGTTGACAGCTCCACGTGGGTCCAGCCGGCGTCATTGGAGTGGCTGACCTTGCCGCGGCAGGAGCAATGGCTCTGGGTAGTCAACGCCTGGCTGGCCAGCGAGCGCGCGCCGTCGTTGGTGGGCCAACCCCTTACCGGCAGCACCCCGGCGGCCCATCCAGGAACTGCCGGGAGCACCATCAATGCCTTGTCCGCGGAGGCCCAGCGCCCTGACGCGCCGGTGGTCCGCCGGAGGATCCTGGAAATCCTCAACGAGCTCACCGTGGAGGCCGCAGCCCCCGATGGCAAGGCCCCCGTCCTGGATGCCCGCGCGGTGCTTCAGCGTGCGGAATGGACCCAGCCCCGGATGTCGCGGCGCTTCAGTTCGCTGGTGAAGGGCATCCTTGAAGAGGCCACGCTCCTGGGACTCATGGGTTCCGGGGCCTTCACGCAACTCGGTTCCGCCCTTGCCGTTGGCCAGCCCGATGAAGCCATGACCATCCTTGGCGAGCACTTGCCCGCGGCGGTCAACCACATCCTGCTGCAGGCCGACCTGACGGCAGTGGCCCCGGGTTACCTTGCCCCCGAACTCAGCGAAACGCTGTTGCTCATGGCAGACGCCGAGGGGCAGGGACCGGCGTCGATCTACCGTTTTTCAGCCGCGACAATCCGCAGGGCGCTCGACGCCGGCGAGGATGCGGAATCGCTGTTGGCGTTCCTGCGCGAACATTCGGCAACGGACGTGCCCCAGCCCCTCGCCTATCTGGTCCAGGACACGGCATCCCGGCACGGCCGCCTGCGCGTCAGCACCAGTGCCAGCTTCATCCAGAGCGATGACGAGTCCGCCATCGCCGAGCTCCTGCAGGAAGCCCGGACGTCATCGCTGCGCCTGGTCCGCATCGCCCCAACGGTCCTGACATCGGCCACCAGTCCCCGCGAAACTGCACGGGTGCTGCGCGAGCTGGGACTCTCGCCCGCCGTGCAGGAGGTGGAGCCCGCCGTCGTGCGTTTCAAGCGCACCACGGCGGTGGCAGGCAGCGCGCGTCCCGTCTACACGGCACCGCGGACGGCTCCGCCGGACGACGACGTCGAGGCGCAGCTATCCATCCTGCGGCAGCACCGCGGCGTCCCGGCCGACGGTACGGGAGAGGCTTCGACGCAGCTGGGCCTGGAAACCCTGCAGAAGGCCATCCGGCTCAAGCAGGCCGTGACCATGAACGTGGTGGACAGCCTGGGCAACTCGAACACCGAAACGGTTGTCCCGGTTTCTGTCTCCGGCGGCCGGGTCAGGGTGTTCGATCCCGGCAAAGACACTGAGCGGGTGTTGTCCATCCACCGGATCATTGATGTTGAACCTGCCGGAGACCGGCACAAGTGAGTGATGCAGACGTGAGGATTCAAGAGTGACCGACGGTCCCCTGATCGTTCAAAGCGACAAAACCATCCTGTTGGAAGTGGACCATGAGCTGGCCACCGAGGCCCGGCATGCCATCGCGGCGTTCGCGGAGCTGGAGCGCGCTCCGGAGCACATGCACAGCTACCGCCTCACTCCCTTGGGACTGTGGAATGCGCGGGCCGCCGGGCTGGACGCGGAACAGGTGCTGGACACGTTGTTGAAGTACTCCCGCTTCCCCGTGCCGCATGCCCTGCTGATCGACATCGAAGAGACCATGTCCAGGTACGGCCGGCTCCGCTTGGAGAAGGACCCACAGCACGGCCTGGTGATGCGGACTGACGACTACCCGGTTTTGGAGGAGGTCATCCGCGCCAAGAAGATCGCCCCGCTGCTCGGGCCGCGGATCGATGGGGAAACGGTGGTGGTCCATTCATCCCAGCGCGGGCAGTTGAAGCAGTTGCTGCTCAAACTCGGGTGGCCCGCGGAAGACCTGGCCGGGTACGTTGATGGCCAGCCGCACCTGATCATGCTCGACGAGACCGACTGGCAGCTGCGCCCTTACCAAAAGGTGGCCACGGAGAACTTCTGGGCCGGCGGCAGCGGCGTCGTCGTCCTTCCATGTGGTGCCGGAAAGACGCTGGTGGGCGCCGCAGCGATGGCCACCTCCTCCACCACCACGCTGATCCTGGTGACCAACACCGTCTCGGCCCGCCAATGGCGGGACGAACTCCTCAAGCGCACCTCGCTCACCGAGGACGAAATCGGCGAGTACTCGGGTGCGGTCAAAGAAGTCCGGCCCGTCACCATCGCCACCTACCAAGTGCTCACCACCAAGCGGGGCGGACTGTATCCCCACCTGGAGCTCGTGGACGGCCACGACTGGGGCCTCATCATCTACGACGAAGTCCATCTGCTGCCCGCACCCATCTTCCGCATGACGGCGGACCTGCAGGCCAGGCGGCGTCTGGGCCTGACCGCCACGCTGGTCCGCGAGGACGGCCGCGAAGGCGAAGTCTTCAGCCTGATCGGACCCAAGCGGTACGACGCCCCGTGGAAGGACATCGAGGCACAGGGCTATATTGCCCCCGCCGATTGTGTGGAGGTCCGTGTGGACCTGCCCCGCGACGAACGGGTGGCCTACGCCATGGCCGACGACGCGGACAAGTACCGGCTGTGCGCCACCTCGGAAACCAAGACTGCCTTGGTGGAGCAGCTGGTGGCGGCCCACAAGGGCGAACAACTCCTGGTGATCGGGCAGTACATCGACCAACTCGACGAGATCGCAGAGCGCCTGGACGCGCCGGTGATCAAGGGCGAGACGAGCGTCAAGGCCCGGCAGAAACTCTTCGACGCCTTCCGCAAGGGCGAGATCCAAACCCTGGTGGTTTCCAAGGTGGCCAACTTCTCCATCGACCTCCCTGAGGCGTCCGTGGCCATCCAGGTATCGGGCTCGTTCGGTTCCCGCCAGGAGGAGGCTCAGCGGCTTGGACGCCTGCTGCGGCCCAAGCAGGACGGACGGGCGGCGAGGTTCTACTCCCTGGTTGCCCGGGACACCCTGGACCAGGACTTCGCGGCGAAACGCCAGAGGTTCCTCGCCGAACAGGGCTACGCCTACCGCATCATGGATGCCAAGGACGTCGGAAAAGACGTGGGCACCGAGCAGGCCTGAGCATGCTTGGACGGTGATTAACCGCAGTCCCCTTGCTATTTATCTCCAGCAATTTTACGATTCCAAGTGAAGCTCTCCGCCCTGATGGGTTGCCCCTGGTCCAGGCAGCCTGGCGGCCAATCGTCGGCAGTGGGGGAAGCCCGCAGCCAGGGAGCCGGCGATTCGAAGGCCTAAACGAATCCGTGAAGTCTTGTCCGAGGATTCCCCATGCGTAAGACCCTCCTGGTCCTTGCGGCCATCATCCTGCTCTCATCACTCGCCCAACTGTTATTCGCTGGATACTTCCACTTCCAGAACACCATCGAAGCCCAACGCGAAGCCGGCGTGTACCACGTCATTAACGGTCAGTTCGTGCTTCGCTACGTAGCCTTGCTCGCCGTCATCGTGGCCGCGCTGGCACGTGCCGGATCCCGGACCATCTGGCTCGCGGCCGGCATCTTCCTGATGACTTGGTTCCAACTCTTCATCTTCATCATCGGCGGCATGCTGACTGGATCTTCGGAGGACTTCATCACCCCCTCCGGATCATGGGTGGCAGCCATCCACCCCGTCACCGGCCTGCTGATCATTTTCATGTCCTACTGGTTGTTCAACCGAGCGCGGGCCGTGGCCCTCAATCCACAGCCTCTCCCACCCAAGTCCGCCTCATCGGATGCCTCTGCTTCCGCTGCGGCCTGACCCCCATCAGCTGTGAACTCCTCACAGCTGATGGCCGTGGACTTGGTACTGGCGGTCCTTGCCGCCGGTGCCTGGATCGCGGCGGCCTGGCTGACATCCTCCCGAAAGGTACGGCGTCATGGGGTGGACGCGGCCTTGCTGGCCCTCGGCGTTGCCGTCCTGGCAACCGCCGGCCGCTGCGCCTTGCTTCCTGCCTTGGCGGCAAGCAGCTGGTGGTTTGCCAATGAGCGCATAACCATTAGCCTGCCCTTGACCGCCATTCCCGCGGTTGGGGCCGCGATGGCCGGTGTTCCGTATTTGCTGAGGAAGCGGAACACCGGCTCACAATCTGCCCGTGTCCCTGCCGGGCGCGGACGTCAGTGGGCCGTGCTGTCACTCGTGGCTGCCGGGGCTGCGGCTGTGGGATCGCTCGGGCTGGCGTTCATCCTGGGGCCGTTCCCGGCCGTGTGGTCCCTGGTGATTTTGCTGTTCCTCGTAGGCGGCACCGTCCTGACGGCCAAGCTCGCCCTGTTTCCACCGGTCCGCGGAGGGTCCGTGACACCGGGAAGGCGCACGACGGCGGTCACTGCGGTCGCCGGGCTCCTGGCCTGTACCGCTTTGGGGTCGGGAGTCTTCGCCTGGCTCGGCAGCCGCGCGGCCGACGGCACCGGAATTGCCACCGCGGTGGGACACCACGACGGCGGTGCAACGGTTCCGGTGGCAGCGCCGGTTCCAGTGACCACGCTGTTGGGCAGCTCCCCCGCACATGCCGTGGTTCGCCACTATGAACTCACCGCACGCGTGGAACAGGTGACGCTGCCGTCGGGGCAATCTGTCCAGGCTTGGACGTTCGGGAGTTTGCCGGGGCCCAAATTGGAGGCACAGCAGGGCGAGGTAATGGAGGTGGTGCTGAACAACCGGGATGTCACGGCCGGGGTTACGCTCCATTGGCATGGATATGACGTCCCCAACGCCATGGACGGGGTTGCCGGCGCAACGCAGGATGCCGTGATGCCCGGGCAATCCATGACCTACCGTTTCACAGCCGCACAAGTGGGTACGTATTGGTACCACACGCACCAGGATTCTGCCGAGGGGGTCCGGAAGGGACTCTACGGCGTATTCGTCGTGCACGGCACCACCGATGTCCGTCCTGATGCGGACATCGCGGTAGCCGGACACGACCTCAGCGGTCTGGGGTTGCTGGGCTCCTCAGACCGTAGCAGCGCCTACACGGCCACCCCGGGATCCACCGTCCGCGTGCGACTCGTCAATACCGATTCGCTGCCCCAGCGGTACCTGGTGTCCGGGACAGCCTTCAAGGTAGCTGCAGTGGACGGGACCTCCGTGAACCAACCCGGAGAGGTAACGGGAAAGCTGCTCCGGATAGGGGCGGGCGGCCGGAACGACGTCACGTTCACCATGCCGGCTGCACCAGTGACCGTCCACTCCGATGCGGCCGCGGATGCTGTGGTGGTCATTTCTCCACCGGACTGGACCTCCGGGACTCCCGCGAAACCCGCGGCAGGCGTTTATGCGAGCACTCCGGTCCTGGATCTTCTGGGCTATGGCAAGCCCGGATCCGGGCAACAGTCCGTTCCGGTGGTCACTCGCGAGGAAGTGGTGGTGCTGGACCGGCAGTTCCGCTTCGTGGACGGAATCCCGCGCTACGCCTTCACCGTCAACGGCGCCGCGTACCCCTTGGTGCCGGCCATGGAAGTAGCCGAAGGGGATGTCCTGAAGGTGACGATCGTGAACAGGACCGCCGAACCCCATCCGATGCATCCGCACGGCCACCACGTTTTGGTCCTGAGCCGCAACGGCGTAGCGCCTACGGGTTCTCCGCTGCTGTTGGACACTGTGGACATCCAACCCGGGGAAGTCTGGCAAGTGCAGTTGACCGCCGACAATCCAGGGATCTGGATGGACCACTGCCACAACCTGGACCACGCCGCCGAGGGCATGATGATGTTGCTGCAATACCAGGGCGTCTCGTCGCCATTCGTGCACGGAGGCCACGCGCACAACAAGCCGGAATAACGTCCGGCGCCAGGTGGGGCTAAGCCACCAAGCGGAGGTGGGCGTGGATCTCCACGCGTTCAACTATCGCCCAGGAGTCTTCCGTGCGGAGCTGCAGTGCCACGAAGCGCTCGGCGGCAGCAAGGTCATCGAATTCTTCGACCTGAACCGGGCCAATCTGGGAGTCGGAGTAGCTCACGTGGTACTCGTATTCGACTTCGGCCGACGGGGTCGGGCTGCTGGTTGGTGCTGTTTTCTTTGCCATGGTTCCAGTGTGGAATGGGGCACTGACATTTTTGGAAGCATCGGCGGGCGTGTTCCAAATCCGCTTCGGCTATGGCTTGCGCAGGAACTCCCCGGCAGCTTCCCTGACCGTATCGCTCACCACGTCCAGTACCGTGGATGCAGTCTTCCAACGCTGCCAGTACAAGGGCACGTCGAAGGGCCGGTCCGGCGCCAATTCGATCAGCCGGCCGTCCGCGATGTCCGGGCCACACTGCACCTCGGGAATCAGGCCCCACCCCAGGCCAAGCCTGATCGCGTCCCCAAAGTCATGGGAAGCAGGAACATAATGGCGCGGTCCCTTCCGTTCGGGCGTTGCCGCCGCCTTTTCGGGCCACGCCCTGACGAAGGCCCACTGATACGTGTCCTTCCGGTCGAAATCGACGGTGGGGGCAGTATTGAGCTTTTCCTGATCCACGCCGTCGGCAAACCAACGTCCGGCGAAGGCAGGTTCCGCCACCGCCCGGTATCTCATGACGCCCAGCGGCTCCACCCGGCAACCCTGTACCGGATCCGGAGTAGCGGTCACGGCGGCCATCACTTTCCCGGAGCGCAGGAAGGACGCAGAATGCTGCTCGTCGTCCCGGTGCAGATCGAAAGTGACGTTCAATTCCTGGGGAAGTCGGGCCAGCGCTTGGAGAAACCACATGGATAAGGAATCGGCGTTGACCACGATAGGTATGGCCAACCGCGGCCCGTCTGAGCCCAACCCGAGTTCCGTCCCCGCGTCAGCTTCGAGTTGCGCCACTTGCCGTGCCAGCCGGAGCACCACCTCGCCGGCTTCCGTGGCCTGTGCCGGATTGCTGCGCTGCAGCAGGACCCGGCCCGCTGATTGCTCCAAGGCTTTGAGCCGCTGTGACACGGCTGACGGCGTGATGTGGAGTTGCCGTGCAGCTGCCTCCAACGTCCCTTCGGAGAGGACCGTGGCGAACGTCTGCAATTGCTCGGAGGGAAACTGGGTCATAAGAATATCTTAGGCAGCTTCAGAATCTTTAGCTGGTCTAAAGATTGTTTGATTCATAGTTTTGAGGGGTGAACACTGCTGACATCTTCAATACTGCCGGGCTTGGCCTGGCCACCGGACTCGCCCTTATCGTCGCCATCGGGGCGCAAAACGCCTTCGTGCTCCGGCAAGGAATCCGCGGTGACCACATTGGTCCCATCGTTGCAGTCTGCGCCCTGTCAGACGCTGTCCTCATAGCGGCTGGAGTCCTGGGCATCGGTGCGTTGATCGCGGCGGCGCCTGCCGCCGTCGTGATTCTCCGCTTTGTGGGTGCAGCCTTCCTGGTGACCTATGGCGCCATGGCGGCCCGCCGCGCATTGCGACCCCAGGCGCTCATCGCCGGTGATGGATCCGTCCACCCAGGCAAGCGGGGGCTGGCCGCCGCCATCACCACCATGCTGGCCCTGACGTGGCTGAACCCGCACGTGTACCTGGATATTGCCCTGCTCGGATCGATCGCCAGCGCCCAGGGAACGCAGTTGCAGTGGTGGTTTGGCATCGGCGCAATGGTGGGCAGCGTTTTGTGGTTTTCGGCGCTTGGCTTCGGGGCGAGGTTCCTCCGCGGGTTCTTCGCCAAGCCGCTGGCATGGCGGTTCCTGGATGGTGGAATCGCCGTGACCATGACGGCCCTGGGCGTAGGGCTGGCACTGGGCGCATAAGGATGTGACGCCTTCGCGGCACGCAGCCCTCTCCCATAGAGCGTCCAGATAACTCCCAGAAACTGGGAGCATCATGGGTGTCATGAAAAAGAACGGCCCCGAAGCCAAGCTCCTTGTCGTCGACGACGAACCCAACATCCGCGAGCTTCTCTCCACGTCACTGCGCTTTGCAGGTTTCGAGGTCGTAGCCGCATCGAATGGCCGCGAAGCCCTCGCAGCCGCTGACACCCACGCCCCCGATCTTGCCGTCCTGGACGTCATGCTTCCGGACATGGACGGTTTCACGGTGACACGGCGCCTGCGTGCTGCCGGCAAGCACTTCCCCGTGCTGTTCCTGACGGCCAAGGACGATACCGAGGACAAGGTCACCGGCCTGACCGTCGGCGGCGACGACTACGTCACCAAGCCCTTCAGCCTGGATGAAGTCGTTGCCCGCATCCGTGCCGTGCTGCGCCGCACCCAGCCCCTGGAAGACGACGACGCCGTGATCCGCGTGGACGATCTGGAACTCGATGACGACGCCCACGAGGTTCGCCGCGGCGGGACCGTGATCGAACTGTCCCCCACCGAATTCAAACTGCTTCGCTACCTCATGCTGAACCCCAACCGCGTGCTGTCCAAGGCCCAGATCCTGGACCACGTATGGGAATACGACTTCAACGGCGACGCCTCCATTGTTGAGTCGTACATCTCCTACTTGCGCCGGAAGGTGGACATCGACCCCGATGCTGCCGCCCTGATCCAGACAAAGCGCGGCGTGGGATACGTCTTGCGGACGGCAGAGAAGCGCTGACCTTGCTGCAACGCTGGAAATCGGCGTCCCTGAGGTCCCAACTCGTTGCGATCATCATGGGACTGCTGCTCTTGGCCCTGGCTGCGACCGGGGCCGGTACGCTGACCCTCGTCAAGAGCTACCTTCAGGGCCAGGTGGACGACAAGCTAAAGGCCGCAGTTGCCCTTGCACAGGACCAGCAGTCGTTCGACAAATTGTCCGAGTACAACCCGGCCGTGCCTACGGATTACTCGTTGACACTCTATGTCTCCGGCCTTTCGCCGTACCCGTTTGGCGGGAACGCGAACGACCGCCCGGCGATCGCCAACATCACCCCGGCCGAAGCCAAGGCACGCGGAAATGCGCCCTTCCAGGTCAGCGGAACCGCGGGAACCAACTGGCGCGTAGTGGCCGTGGGAGTGGTGGCAAACGGCCAGAACGGCGTAGTGATCATCGGCCTGCCGCTGACGCCCGTGGACAAGGTCATGGAGCACGCCGTCCTGGTGGTTGTCGGCGTGGGGCTCCTGACGTTGGTCCTGGCGTTCTTCATTGCCACCTGGACGGTAGCTCGGTCCTTCCGGCCACTGGCCCGTGTGGAGAAGACCGCCGCCGCCATCGCCGCAGGGGATCTCTCCCGCCGCGTCGAGATCGACAATCCGCACACCGAGGTGGGGCGCCTGGGCGGCTCACTCAATGCCATGCTGGCGCACATCGAATCCTCGTTTGCCGCCCGGGCTGCATCCGAGGCCCGCATGCGGCGGTTCGCCGCGGACGCCTCCCACGAACTCCGCACTCCCCTGGTCACCATCCGGGGCTTCTCCGAGCTGTATCGCCACGGCGCACTGACCTCTCCCGATGACATCTCGACGGCGATGGGCCGGATCGAGAGCGAAGCCAAACGCATGGGGTCCATGGTTGAGGACCTGCTGATGCTGGCCCGGCTGGACGAGCAGCGCCCGCTGCATTTGAAGCCTGTAGACCTGCAGTTGCTGGCGAACGACGCCGTGGTGGATACGCGTGCAGCCTCCGGCGACCGGACCATCAGGCTGGTGGGACTGGACGGCACCTCTCCTGCGCCTGCGCCTGTCCAAGGCGACGAAGCCAAACTGCGGCAGGTGATCGGCAACCTGGTGGGAAACGCGCTGCGGTACACACCTGACGGCACCCCGATCGAACTGGCGGTGGGTGTCCGGACCACCCCGGAGGGCTCCTTCTCCGCCATCGAGATCCGGGACCATGGCCCCGGGATTCCGCAGGAAGAAACCAATAAGATCTTCGAACGCTTCTACCGCGCGGATACCTCGCGGACACGCGAAACCGGCGGAAGCGGCCTGGGTCTGGCCATTGTTGCAGCGATCGTGGGAAGCCACGGCGGTACCGTTCGGGTCACCGAGACCGACGGCGGCGGGGCCACTTTGGTGGTCAGCCTGCCCTTCCACGAGGAACCCGCAGAGGTGTTATCCACATAGCGGTGATCGACCTTTCCGCGGATTGCGGCTGGTGCCTAGGCTCGATGTTGTGGCCCACGCTTCCACCGCGAAACCGCGGAACATCTTCGTCGAAAGGCATCACCCATGAGCGTTATCTCCGTCGATACCGAGCTCCTTCAGCTCAAGGCCGCCAACGTTAAAGCAACGGTTGACCGCATCAGCACCGACGTTCAGGCCATGAAGCAGGGACTTGATGAACTCCAAGCCACGTGGCGCGGCTCGGCGGCCACCAATTTTCAGTCCCTGGTCCTCGAATGGACCCTGACCCAGAACAAGGTGGAGTCCTCGCTCGCGTCCATCAACGTGGCCTTGGCAACCGCGGCTTCGAACTACGCCGAGGTTGAACAGGGCAACACGCAGCGCTTCGCCTACTAGGGCCGGCTTTTGAAACTCCTGCGGGGGCTGGCCGTCTTCCCCCTGTGCGGCCGCCCCCGCAGGTCAAACTAGTTTTCCGGAGTTCCTTGGTGGAACCGCAGCCTCCACTGGCCCCGGTCAAGAAGCCATACCGAGCTGCGCAGAGCGGAACCAGCGTGGGACAAGCTCCGGTAGTTCAGCAGGATGGTGTTCTCGCTGAGCCGGTCTGCGTTCAGGAGTTCCAGTTCCACGTGCTCCCCCGGGTCCTCCTCCAGGGCAACCATCATGGCGTCCCGGGTCCAGAACCTTCCGGATTGGCCGATCTCGGCAAACTCGGGGTGCAGCAATACGCCGATCCTCCCGATGTCCGCACGAACGTCCGGCCGGAGCAATTCGCGTTCGAGGGCCACCACCACTTCCTCGGCTGACAGTTCCGGGGTTGCAGCGGCGTCCTCCAGCTCGCTGAAGAGGTCGGCTTGGCCGAAGATTCCCGACTCTCCAAAGAGCGTGGGCTCGGAATGCAATCGGGGTGCCCGGTCCAGCCGTGAGGCCGGGAGGGAGCTGGACGTCGGCGTGGCTGATGCTGGGCCAGCTGATGCACGGGCTGCCACAGGCTCTGCGGCACTTCCAGCGGCGCCGGAGAAGCCGGGACCACCAGGGGCTGCCACACCCTGCTGATAGGCCGTTGCTACGGCACGGGCGCGTTCGTCGGCAGCTTCGTTGAGTTCGTGGCCTGCATGGCCCTTGACCCACTCAAACGTGTACTTGCGGCCAACGATCGCCTGGTCGATGTCCTTTAGGAGATCCACGTTCAGTACGGGCTTGCCGTCGGCCTTGCGCCAACCCTTCCGCTTCCATCCGGGCATCCACTTGGTGACGCAGTTGATGACGTATTGGCTGTCGCAAAGGATCCGCAGTTCCTCGTGTGGGATGTGCGCGGTGGAACGGAACAGGTCAAGGACGGCCATGAGCTCGCCCATGTTGTTGGTGCCGTGCGGCCAACCTCCTGCGCGCCAACAGGAATCGTCAACATACCAGGCCCAACCGGCCGGCCCAGGATTGCCGAGGGCAGAGCCATCGGCGGCAGCAATAATCGTCATGCCTTTAATCCTGCCAGACTGCACTGACACTTTCTGCGGTTCCGGAGACCCCGCGAGGTCGTGGGATGCGTGCCGGAACGCTGTAACCCTCCCTGCGAACGGGGCGTGTTCCCACGCGTTCGGCGGCCCATCCCCCAGCGGTGAAACGCCGACGGCGGCCCCCACCAAAGGTGAGGACCGCCGTCGTACGTTCTGAGCGTGATGCTGCAGTACAGGGGGCTTAGAAGCCGCCCATGCCGCCCATCTCGTCGCCGCCCGGAGCCGGAGCGTTCTTCTCAGGCTTGTCGGCAACTACGGCCTCGGTGGTCAGGAACAGACCAGCGATGGAAGCAGCGTTCTGGAGGGCCGAACGGGTGACCTTGACGGGGTCGTTGACGCCGGCAGCCAGCAGGTCTTCGTAAACACCCGTGGCAGCGTTCAGGCCGTGGCCGGAAGGCAGGCCGCGGACCTTGTCGGCAACAACGCCCGGCTCGAGGCCGGCGTTGAAAGCAATCTGCTTCAGCGGAGCGTCGATGGCAACCTTGACGATGTTGGCGCCCGTTGCCTCGTCGTTCTCGAGGTTCAGGTTGGCGAATGCCTTGGCACCGGCCTGGATGAGGGCAACGCCGCCACCGGCGACGATGCCTTCTTCAACGGCAGCCTTTGCGTTGCGGACAGCGTCCTCAATGCGGTGCTTGCGTTCCTTGAGCTCAACTTCGGTTGCGGCACCGGCCTTGATGACTGCAACGCCGCCGGCCAGCTTGGCCAGGCGCTCCTGCAGCTTCTCGCGGTCGTAGTCGGAGTCGGAGTTCTCGATCTCGGAGCGGATCTGGGCAACACGGCCTGCGATCTGCTCGGCGTCGCCGGCACCTTCAACGATGGTGGTCTCGTCCTTGGTGACAACAACCTTGCGGGCGGTGCCGAGGAGTTCCAGTCCAGCGTTCTCCAGCTTGAGGCCAACCTCTTCGGAGATGACCTGGCCGCCGGTGAGGATGGCGATGTCGGCGAGCTGTGCCTTGCGGCGGTCACCGAAGCCCGGAGCCTTTACGGCAACGGACTTGAAGGTGCCACGGATCTTGTTGACGATCAGCGTGGCAAGGGCTTCGCCCTCGATGTCTTCGGCGATGATCAGCAGCGGCTTGTTGGACTGCATGACCTTCTCCAGGACCGCAACGAGTTCCTTCACGTTGGAGATCTTGGAGTTGACGATCAGGATGTACGGGTCTTCGAGGACCGTTTCCTGGCGCTCTGCGTCGGTGACGAAGTAAGCGGAGATGTAGCCCTTGTCGAAGCGCATGCCTTCGGTGAGCTCGAGCTCCAGGCCGAAGGTGTTGGATTCCTCGACCGTGATGACGCCTTCCTTGCCCACCTTGTCCAGGGCTTCAGCGATCAGTGCGCCGATTTCCTGGTCGCCGGCGGAGATGGAAGCCGTAGCTGCGATCTCTTCCTTGGTTTCGATTTCCTTGGCGGAGGCCAGCAGTTCGCTGATGACAGCGTCAACGGCCTTCTCGATGCCGCGCTTGAGCGACAGCGGGTCGGCGCCGGCGGCAACGTTGCGCAGGCCTTCCTTGACCAGTGCCTGGGCGAGGACCGTAGCGGTGGTGGTACCGTCGCCGGCGACGTCGTCCGTCTTCTTGGCAACTTCCTTGACCAGCTCGGCGCCGATCTTCTCGTAAGGATCGTCCAGCTCGATCTCCTTGGCGATGGAAACACCATCGTTGGTGATCGTGGGGGCGCCCCACTTCTTTTCGAGGACGACGTTGCGTCCACGCGGGCCGAGGGTGACCTTGACGGCGTCAGCAAGGGTGTTCAGGCCCCGCTCGAGGCCGCGGCGTGCCTCTTCATCAAATGCAATGATCTTGGCCATAACGGCGGTAGTCCTTTCGGGACAGTCGTTAAGAAGGTACCTGTCAGGTGGGATGCCCGCGACGGACGATCCTTTGCCTGCGACCTCTGTATGCCGCGCGCTCCGGACCTCACCCCACCAGGGTGTTTCTTGATCCTCCCGGCACCGAATACCATCCCCGAAGCGCCGCGAACGGGCCGGAATTAGCAGTCGATGCGTGGGAGTGCTAAATCAATAATTAGCACTCGACCGTTGAGAGTGCAAGCAGGGGCGCCACCTTGCGCCATACATCCGGGCAGTTTCAGCCGACAGCGGAGAACTGGATTCCGGGTCAGGCGACGCGGACGCTCTCCGCCTGCGGGCCCTTTAGGCCTTCGCCGAGTTCGAACTCAACGCGCTGGCCCTCTTCGAGCGCGCGGAAACCGTCCATCTGGATGGCCGACCAATGCACAAAGACGTCATCGCCGGAATCGTCCACAGTAATGAAGCCGTACCCTTTTTCGGCGTTGAACCATTTAACGGTTCCCAAAGCCATGATGCCCACACTTTCACAGTTGCCAAGACCGGTTGCCGGGATCTCCGTACCGGAATCAATCCACTGTAACCACAGTCACGGCGCCCGTGCTGCCGCCCGAAGGCAGCGCAGCGTTTTTGTTATTGAGGCTTAACCGGGATGGTTGGGGCACACGGTTTTACTGGTAGCCGGGTCCCACAACAACCACAAGCGGCTGCTGGACTTCCGGGGACTCCACTACCGAGGTGATGCGCAGGAGGGCTGCAACTGCCTCGGCGTTCGCCTTTTGGGCCGGGGCGTTGTAGAACACCACCGAAGTCTGCTGCGGCAGCCCGCCCCAGTTCCCCACCGTGCCCAGTGTCCAGCCATCACCCTGGACGAGTCCGGCCACGCGGCTGGCGAGGCCCGCCGTCGCGGTGCCGTTGTAGACGGCCACCGCCGTGGTCTTGTCCACCGGGGCCGCGGACGGGGTTGCCGACGCAGATTCGGAAGGCGTGGGTTCACCCGAAGCGATAGGGGCGCTGCCCGTCTCGGACGGGGTTGCCGAAGGCGCCGCTTCGCTCTGCTGGGAGGCCGGCGCGGAAGTGCTGGACGAGGCAACAGGAGCCACGAATCCAAGACGCGGCAGGATCAGGAAAGCAACCAGGCCGAGCACCAAGGCGACAACCCCAACGGTCAGGACAGGCCACAAGGTGGGGCGGGCTGTCTCCGTGGCGTCGCGGTGCACGCCCTGCCGGGACGCATTCTGCGGGACCCGGTCGAATTCATCCTTGGCAAATTTGGTCATGGTGAAGCGTTGTCCTTGCTGGTTGCTGCTGACAGATCAGCCTGGCGATTTACGCGTCCGACCCCAAGCGCCGCGCTGTCCGCGCGCGTTGGCGGGACGTACGTAGTCTACGCAGTCTCTTGACCAACATGGGATCGTGGGCCAATGCGTCCTCGGTGTCGATGAGGGCGTTGAGGATCTGGTAGTAGTGCGTGGCGGAGAGATCGAAAAGTTCCCGGATAGCCTGTTCCTTGGCTCCCGCGTACTTCCACCACTGCCGTTCCAAGGCCAGCATCTGCTGGTCCCGCTCGCTCAACGGCGAGTCGCTGCGGACGCCGGCCGCAAGGTCTTCAAGGGCAAAACCCGTTGCCTGCGGCGCCATCGGTTCCGGTGCTGGTTCGGCCACGGCACACTCCTTCGACGCTTGTTGGGGAAAATGTCCTACCCCTATGTTACGGGCGAATAACAAGCCTGTCATTCGCACGCGTGCCCCCAGCAAGGGACAATGGCCGGGTGACTGGCGAGGATGCACTCTTTGACCTTGAACCCAACAACACCACCAACCAGGACTTCGGCGCGCTGCTCAACAAGCCCCTCGAGGAGCTCATGGCTCCCGACTGGGCAAGCGCCCTCGCTCCCGTTGAGGGGGAGCTCTACGAGGCGTTGGCCTTCGTGGCCAATCAGGCCGGTCAGGGGACACAGGTCCTTCCGGCACCCTCCAACCTCCTGCGGGCCTTCCAAAGGCCCCTTGCCGACGTCAAGGTGCTCTTGCTCGGCCAGGACCCGTACCCAACGCCGGGACACGCCGTCGGGCTTTCCTTCTCGGTGTCCCGCGAAACCCGGCCCATTCCTCGAAGCCTGGCCAATATCTACCGGGAACTCCACGATGACCTGGGTCTGCCGCCGCGCATCCACGGCGACCTCACGGCGTGGTCGGACCAAGGTGTCCTGCTGCTCAACCGCGTGCTCAGCGTCGCGGCGGGGAACGCCGGCTCGCACCGCGGCAAGGGGTGGGAGGCCATCACGACGGCGGCTGTCACCGCCGTCGCGAACCGCACCGACGCGGGGGGAAAGCAGAAGCCGCTCGTCGCGATCCTGTGGGGGAAGGACGCGGAGTCGGTGGGGCCGTTGTTGAACGGCGCGCCGTCGATCGTGTCCGTCCATCCAAGTCCGCTGTCCGCGTCACGGGGTTTCTTCGGGTCCAAGCCGTTCAGCCGAACCAACGCCCTGCTCGCGGACCAGGGTGCCGGGCCAATCGATTGGGAACTCCCGGTCCTCTAGTCCCCCCCACCCCGGACGCTCTCTCACCGAACCACCCATTTCCACGAGCCCTCTCTCACCGAACCACCCATTTCCACGAGCCCTCTCTCACCGAACCACCCATTTCCACGAGCCCTCTCTCACCGAACCACCCATTTCCACTAGCCCTCTCTCACCGGCTAGTGCTCTGCAGGATTCGGTGAGAGAGGGTCGGCCAAAAACGGGCGTTCGGTGAGAGAGCGTCCGCCGGAAGGGGGGCGTTCGGTGAGAGAGGGTCCGTCGGAAGGGGGCGTTCGGTGAGAGAGGGTCCGTCGGAAGGGGGCGTTCGGTGAGAGAGCGTCGGGGGTGTAACTTTCGACTCATACCCAGGCTGCGCGCAGCCATTAGCTTAGGCTTACCTTCATGCCTGCTGCTCTTCCTGTGACGTCGTCCGCCAACCGCCAAACACGACCCCAGATCAACCTGGTGGTCCTGCGCAAGGAACGCCTTTCGCCGCACATGGTGCGGATCGTGGCGGGCGGGCCCGGCTTCAGCGACTACGCGAACAACGAATTCGTGGACCGCTACGTGAAGATCGTCTTCCCCCAGCCCGGCGTGGACTACGACCTGCCCCTGGATCTCTGGGCCATCCGGGAAACGATGCCCCGGGAGCAGTGGCCGCACACCCGGACGTACACCATCCGCTGGGTGGACCTGGAAGCCAGGGAACTGGCCATTGACTTTGTGGTCCACGGCGACGAAGGGCTCGCAGGTCCTTGGGCAGCCGCAGCGGAACCCGGCGACGCCTTGGTCTTCACCGGCCCCGGAGGCGCCTACAACCCGTCGCCCGACGCCGACTGGCACCTGTTTGCCGGCGACGATGCGGCTATCCCGGCAATCGCGGCAAGCATCGAGGCCCTGGGGCCGGACGCCCGCGGCTTCGCGTTCCTGGAAGTGGACAGCGCCGAGGACATCCTGCCCATCGCTGCTCCGTCCGGGGTGGAAGTGCACTGGCTGCAGCGCAACGGAGTGCCGGCGGGATCCAGCGAGATCCTTCTCGACGCCCTCCGCGACCTCGAATGGCTGCCCGGACGAGTTGATGTCTTCGCACACGGAGAGCGCGGCTACATGAAGGGCCTCCGTGAGATCTTCTTCGTGCTGCACGGCCTGGAACGCTCCCAGGTGTCCCTGTCCGGATATTGGGCACAGGGCCGAGTGGAGGAAGTGTTCCAGGCCGAGAAGAAACTGCCCGTCGGGAAGATCTAGCAAGATCTAGCGGCGGCGCACCCTCCGCCGCTCGTTGCTGGACAGGCCCTTCGTCAGCGGCCTGGCAAGGTTGTCGCCGAGCACGATTCCTGCGGCCACACCGAGGACGATCGCTCCGGCGTTGAGCATCCCGCCCGCACCCGCCAGGATGTCTCCCCCTTCGACGGTCAGTGCATACATCGACCGGAAGATCGTCAGGCCGGGCAGCAGGATCAGGGCTGCAGGAACGGCGACCACCAACTGCGGAGCGCCAAGCTTCAGTGCGACCGCACGACCCAACAGGCCGATGACCACTGCCGAAATGGCGGGTGACAAGCGGTCGCCAAGGCCGAGTTCGCCAACCCCCCACAAAACGAAGAAGCCCACCAAGCCGACTGCCGCCGTCGGGAGTAACAGGCGCATTTTTGTCTGTTCGGTGACGCCGATGGCCACCACGGCGATCGCGATCAGGATTGCTTGCCCCCACAAGGGGTAGGCGGGTGGGAAGGTATTGGTGACGTCGAGGACCTGGCTGCCCATCAGCGTTCCGACCACGACGGCGACGCCAATGCCTGCCACGATGGCACCGAAAGTGAGCAGGGTGGAGAGGAAACGGCCGGCCGCTGTCACTGGGAAGCCGTTGATCGCATCTTGTACCGACGAGACGAGCCTGCCCGTCGGGAGCAGCAGCAGGATGCCGCCGGCCACCACAATGGACGGAGCGATGTCCGCGCCTGCCCAGCGCAGCATCAGGGCAACAAAGGTGACCACGAATGAACTCGCCATAGTGACAAAGAAGTCCGGAGTCCGCCAGCGAATCAGCTGGCGCGCCAGAAGGCTGATCAGCATGTTGGATGCGAAGGCGAGGGCGGAAGCCCCCGGTCCGCCGCCCAGTACACCCACGAAAACCGCGGCGAACACACCGAAGGCAACGGTGACCATCCACCGCGGGAAGGGCTTGGCACTCCGGGTAATCTCGGTCAAGCGCCGAACGGCTTCGTCTCGTCCCACTCCCCCGGCCACGATGTCCGAGACCAGCTGGTGCACTTGGGCGAGTCCGGCGTAGTTGTTGGTCCACGATCGCACCACGCGGAGGAGCGTGATGGGCGTTTGGTCCTTCGGCGCATAGTTGATGGCCACCGACTGGTTGGTGATATCAACCTCGACGTTCTTCAACCCAAGCGCAGCGGTGACCGCAATCATGCTGGTCTCCACTTCCAACGCGCCTGCGCCGTAGCGGAACATGGCCTCGGCAAGGTGCAGGGCGAAGTCGATGGTCTTGCGGGCTGAAGCGTCCACACCCGCCACCTGGATGGTGGGGTTGGCGTAGGGGCTTCCAGCCAGGCGGTCCACGATGCTCATGGGCGCCGTAGGGGGACTATCGCCTTGGACCAACCGCATCAGCATGCGTTTGGCGTTGGCGTTCTGTCGCACCTGCGACGGCCGCAGCGGCTGGGTCTTCGGCAAGCCGTCTGTGTGAGGCCTGCCGCCGGTGCCCTCCGGGCGTTCAGTCATGCAGCAATCCTCCTTTGGCTTAGTTCCTCTTGAGGAGTTTTCCTATGACCGGCAATTGTCCTGGGTTTCGCAAGTTTCCCAAAACCGTCTGGGCGGCTCCTGCAAGCTTCCTGACCGCGCGGTAGGCGGTGTACTTGACGGGGCTGACAGGGGCCACGAAGTCGCCCAACAACTGGACCACCTCGCCGCCGAAGCCCTTCTTGAACTCATACCCGCCGTGGCCGGTCTCGTCCTGGCCCTGGATGCCGAACGTGCCATAGAAGTTGTACCTGGAGTAGCCGTTGTTCAAGGCGTGCAGCATCATGCCCCAGTAGAGGGACGTTGCGCCGTTGAAGTAGATGTAGTCCTGGACGGTTCCGCCGATGACGCAGGTCAGTTCGTCGCCGGAGCACGCAAAGTGGATCGCAGCGACGGTTGCCACACCCACGGAATCCGGGAAGCGTTCGATGTCCTTGAGGCTGCGTTCGTAACTGTCCACGAGGTCCTGGACAACCTTGACCCGATTGGCCTTCTTCTTGCTGCCGGTTTCCTCGACCTCGCGCTTCAGGTCCGCAAGCGTCGTGGACTCGGCTTCAAGGCGCTCGGTGATGGACGCCCGGTATTCGGGGATGTTGATCTTGGCCATCATGAGCTTGGTGAACTCATCAGAGGTGTTGCGGAGCAACTGCTCGTAGTACTCGCGTTCGCGGTACGTGAAGCCCTTTTCATCGCCCGCGGTCTTGAGGGCGTTGTAGAAATCGTCCAGCGTCTCCAGCGTTGCCTGTTCCAGGTAGACGCCGTTCTTCTCGGCCTTCCGGATGGCTTTGCGGGTGCGGTAGTTCATGCCCATGATGAGCTCTTCGGAGTCGGCGACGCCGTCCAGCGTTTTGATGAACATCCAGTTGATGTTCGCGAAGTTCATGTCGAAGCCTTGGTGCTTGAAACCGAGGCCCTCAAGTTCCTTGAGGAGCGGACGGTTGTCCTCCACCTCTGGGTGTTCCGCGCCGTCCTCGTCGCGGGCAATGTACTTGAGGTTGGGCGAGATGCGCAGCTCCGCTGCCTTCTTCGAAGCAACGTGCTTCTTCAAAAGCTCGACGACGGGCCTCACCGCTGCGGCGTCGCTGTAGTCCATCAGTGGTCCCTTGGCGCAGTCCGCCACCTTGTAGCCGACGCGGTTGGAGGTGTAAACGATCTTGCCGGCGGCGATCAGGCTGCCACCGCGGTTGATGCCGAAAAGTTCCACTTCCTGCCCACGGGCCCGCTGGAAACGGGTAAGTTCCATGGACTGGATGAAACTCCCCTGCGGGTGTCCCTTGGCGAAGGTCTCGAAGTCAGCGTCACTGAGAATCACAAATTCCATGTCGGTTCCAGCCTCGATCGGAGTCAAAGAAAATTACCTCATCTTGTTGGATGTGCGCCCGTTGGTGGCCGGGGCGGGCCTGGTTGTTTGGTGGCGTTCTTTAGTAGAACTGTCCGCCGGTACGCATGGTTTCCAGGCGGCGGAACACTTTCTCTCCGCCCTTGAGCCACAGTTTGTACTTCAGCGGACTCAGGACGTGGTCGTAGCAGCCCACATAATCCGTGACCGTCTTGGTGAAGCTCGTCTTGAATGACCCGAGACCGTAGAGGGGGTGGCTCTTGTCCTTGATTTTTGCGGCGCTAGGGGTGCCGCAAAAATCATACTCAACACAGCCAAGTTCCTGCATGCGCTGGATCGCAGCCCACTGAGTCAGGTGCGAATCGCCGTATTGCTTCCGGTTCTGGGTGGAACCGCCGTCTTTATAGGTGGCCTTCGCTCCGTAATTGATGACGAATGCGCCCACGCTGGGCTGGCCGTCCTCGTAGACGAAGAAGAAGTGACCCTGGCCGCGGCTGCTGAACTCGTTCCAGAACTTCGCGTAGTAGTCGTAGCTTCGCAACGGCATGGCGCCCTTGGCGTTCACCGTGTTCTGCATGAGGGCGTAGAGCTTCTTGTAGCTTTGCTCACCGGCTTCTTCCTGCAGCACCTCACAGCCTTCGCGCTCGGCCCTGCGGACCGCGTTGCGGGCGCGTGAAGAAATGCTGCGGAGGACCTCATTGCTGGGCTTGCTGGTGTCCAGGATCGCAGTGGAGTCGTTGGACTGGATGTTGGGGGCTTTAACCAAGCCCGCCGCCTTCAGTTGCGAAACCACCTGAGGTGACTCCACGACGTCGGGCTCTATCTTGATGGTGAAGACGTTCATCTTCTGTTCGCGGGCCAGCCTGGCAACGGCAGTGAGCATCGGTTTGATGTCTTCGACGGCGGCAGCGTCCGGTCCCTTGATGAGGTACCAGAGCCGGCCCAGGACGGGGAACTTCTTCTCCAGCAGCAGGTTGTAGCTGGAGTACTCGGCGGTCTCGACGACGAGCCTGCGGACCAGCCAGCCGTTGCCGTCCTTGACCGCCGCATAGGCATCCGACTGCAGCATATTGCCACCGTTGGGGTTGGCCGTGACGTGCTTGTCCCAGTTATCGATTTCCTCGGCGGTGGCAAAGCGGGCGGTGAATTCTCGCAAGGTGGCCGTGTCCAATCTCAGGGTTCAGTGCAGTGTTCAAAGCAGTGTTCAAAGCGTAGGGCGCATGCGGGCATGCAGGATCCAGTCTATCGGGGCTATGCCTAAGCGCCCGATTCCTGCTTGTTTCCCGAGAGTTCTATGCTCGTCGAGGTATGTAAGAACTAGAGCTTGATCTGCTCCATGCTCTCCAGCTGTATTGCTTTCGGCGCTTTGCCCAGCTCGCGTTGGCCGCTGGCCAGCCGGTCGGCGTTCGTCAGGCGGCTAAGGCTGAGCCCGGTGAGGTCTGCGATTTCCCCGATGGGAACCTGGAACGTCCTGAAGGGTCCCAGGGGCGGGGGTTCGCCCTCGAGGAGCCGCTCGGTGATGGCTTTCTTCAACTCCACCTTTCCCAGCAATGGTGACTGATCAAGGATAAAACCTGCAGCACCCAGCTTGGCGTCGTTGGTCCAAGCAGCGATCTTCCAGAATTTCCTGGGCACCTGCACTCCCCGGTACGGAGGATCGTCGTCGAGCAGTACGGGGCCCGTGAACACGCTGAGCTTGGCATCGAAGGTATCTGCGTGTTCCAACACGTGGTCTTCCAGCCCAACCCAAAGCTCCTTGCCTTGGTTGAAGTCGTCCACTTGCGGCGCGGCATTGGTGAAGGAGAACGTGTCCTGGTTGGCCTTCTTGGCTGTCGATTGGTCACCCCACACGGGATCCAGCCTCCTCACCAAGTGGCCACGATCGAAGGCGTTGTTCTTGTACACGTCCGG
Source organism: Paenarthrobacter sp. NPDC018779 (assembly GCF_044391085.1). Lineage (NCBI taxonomy): Bacteria > Bacillati > Actinomycetota > Actinomycetes > Micrococcales > Micrococcaceae > Paenarthrobacter > Paenarthrobacter sp. NPDC018779. The sequence continues at coordinate 194,091 of NZ_JBIRZS010000004.1, forward strand.
GCCTGCTTGCTGTTCCCTCGGAACCCGCTCATCGAAATGCCAGGTTCCCTCACGTGCCAACGGGTTCAATTCACGGCCACTGATGTTGACACCCACGATCGCCGCGAGCTTCCGGGCCGTCCGGAAACGCACGGAGAAATGCGTGTAGTCCAACAGAATCGTCGTCGCCGACGGACTGGGCAGCTCCAGGCGTGCCCGCAAGAAATCCCGGTCATATCCCCCGCTCATGGATACAGCATGGCACTAGGGACTGACAGCGAACAGACTCAGCATTCGACGACGTTGACGGCCAGGCCGCCCATCGCGGTTTCCTTGTACTTGTGGGACATGTCCTTGCCCGTCTCACGCATCGTCACGATCACCTCATCCAACGACACCCGGTGCGTCCCGTCACCCCAGAGCGCCATCTTCGCCGCGTTGATCGCCTTCGCCGCAGCAATCGCGTTCCGCTCAATACACGGAATCTGCACCAACCCACCAATCGGATCACACGTGAGCCCCAGATTATGCTCCATCGCGATCTCCGCCGCGTTCTCCACCTGGGCCGGGGAACCACCCATCACCTCAGCCAACCCCGCAGCAGCCATCGACGACGCCGACCCCACCTCACCCTGACACCCCACCTCAGCACCCGAAATCGACGCCTGCTCCTTATACAACACACCCACCGCACCGGCAGCGAGCAAGAACCGCACCACCACGTCATCCCGATCAGCCTGCGTCGCCTGATCCATGCCCGGGGCGTAATGCAACGCGTAATACAACACTGCAGGAATGATCCCCGCCGCACCATTCGTCGGAGCCGTCACCACCCGGCCACCGGAAGCGTTCTCCTCATTGACCGCCAACGCGATCAGATTCACCCACTCCTGCCAATACTTCGGATCGTTCCGGTCCTTGTCCTCCTTCAGGAGGCGCTCCAGCCAGTCGGGAGCACGACGGCGGACCCGCAGCCCGCCGGGCAGCACACCTTCGCGCTTCAAGGACGTTTCGACGCAGGCCTCCATCACCGACCAGATGTGGAGCAGGCCTTCCCGGATTTCTTCCTCGCTCCTGGACGCCCGCTCGTTGATGAGCATGATGTCACTGATCCCCAGACCCTTGCTCGCGCAGCGCCCCAACAACTCCGCAGCCGTCCGGAACGGCAACGGCAACTCAGCCTTGGACTCCTCCAACTCCACCCGCGCCGCGTCCTCCTCGCCCTCACGGACAATGAACCCACCACCAACCGAGAAGAACGTCGCCTCCCTCAACACATTCCCCTCAGCGTCGGTCACCGCGAACTTCATCCCATTCGTATGCCGCGGCAACACCGTCAACGGATGCAACACCATATCCTCCACCGCAAACGGCAGTTGAACGCCTCCGCCAGAAGCACCCGCCCCGGAACCACCAACAGCACCAGCCAGGTCCAACACACCCGTCTCAGCAATCGCCGCCAACCGCTCCTCCACCTCATCAGGCAGAATCAACTCCGGCTCAAACCCTTCCAACCCCAACAACGTCGCCGTGAACGTACCGTGCCCCTTACCCGTCGCGGCCAAGGACCCATACAAATCCACCCGCAACCCCGCCACAGCAGACAGCACCCCCGACTCACGCAGCTCCCGGGCAAACACCGCCCCAGCCCGCATCGGACCCACCGTATGCGAACTCGACGGACCAATACCCACAGAAAACAAATCGAAAACACCAACAGCCATGGCCGGGATCCCTTTGACAGCTTGAAAACGGTCCGGCAGATGGTCCTGCCGGATGGCCTCCCCCGCTCGTGACGGCAGGCGACCGAAGCACGACGCCGGGTGGCCCCCTTAGGCGGCAACCCGGCGTCGCAAGTTCATTCAGTTATTACAGTCCACGCTACGCCAATAGGCGCTTGGTGGCGCGCTGAGCCTGGCATCCTCCGCGGCCCCGGCGGCACGGGTTCACGTGGCGCAATGCGGCCGGAAGGGCCTCGACCCTATCGGGGCATCGCTGCCAAACATGCCGTTCGCACGGCACACTCCGCAGCCAACCAACGAATCGGCGGACGACGTGATCATAGGTGGCCCCTATGGGGTCGGCATCCGGAAGCGTGCGTCCAAGGGAGCGTCACGTCCGCCCAGCGGGCGTCTTCGCGACCGAGCACGCGGAGGAGGCCGCCCCCATCGGGGCACCGCTGCCAAACATGCCGTTCGCACGGCACACCCCGCAGCGGACCAACGAATCGGCGGGAAGACCCGACCACAGGTGGCCCCCCATGGGAGCGGCATCCGGAAGCGCGCGTCCAAGGGACCGTCACGTCCGCCCAGCGGGCGTCTTCGCGACCGAGCACGCGGAGGAGGCCGCCCGCATCGGGCCAGACAGGACCCGGCACACGGAGGATGCCGGACCCATCGGGCCAGACAGGACCCTAGGCCAGGTCCCCACCGTTCTTGGAGGCGTATTCCTCGGCCGAGAGCAGCGGGCCGTCGGACTCGGCGGCGACCTTGAAGAGCCAGCCTTCGCCGTAGGGGTCGTTGTTGATGAGGGCGGGATCGGACACTACGGCGTCGTTGATCTCCGTGACCTCACCGGTGACCGGGGAGTACAGGTCCGAGACGGACTTGGTGGACTCCACCTCGCCGCAGGTCTCGCCAGCGGTCACGGTTGAGCCAACCTCGGGCAGGTCGACATACACGATGTCACCGAGCGCATCGGTGGCAACCTCGGAGATGCCGACAGACACCGAGTTCCCCTCCTCACGCAAAACCCACTCGTGCTCTTCGGAGTACTGAAGTTCAGGCGCTACTTTGGGCATTCTGTTTCCTAACGTTGTATGGACAAATCTGTGGCTGGGTAGGCCGTGCGACGGGTCGCCTTGCGCCCGTCAGGTCCGGCATCCTCCGCGGGCTCGGTCGCCGGGGCGCCCGCTGGGCGGACGCGAGGCTCCCTTAGACGCCCGCTTCCGGATACCGGCCCCGAAGGGGCTGCCATCTGCGGCTTACTTTTGGCGCTTGTAGAACGGCAGTGCGACCACTTCGAAGGGCTCAGCCTTGCCTCGCAGGTCCACATCCAGTGCAGTCCCCGGCACAGCAAGGGCCACGTCGACGTAGGCAAGAACCACAGGGTACCCGAGCGTCGGGCTGGGCTGGCCGGAGGTCACTTCGCCAACGACTGCACCGTCCTTCAACACCGGGTAGTGCGAGCGGCCGGCGCGTCGGCCAAGTCCTTTGAGACCAACGAGTTTGCGCCCAGTGGAGACCCCGGCCCCGGATTCTTTCAGTGCAGCGAGGGCTTCCTTGCCAACAAAGTCGCCTTCCTTGGACAGTGCCACTACGGGTCCAAGCCCAGCGGCAAAGGGGTTGCCTTCGCGGGAGAGTTCGTTGCCGTAGAGGGGCATGCCTGCTTCGAGGCGCAGCGAGTCACGGGAGGCGAGGCCAGCAGGAACCAACTCGCCCTCTTCGGCAACCGCGGAAATGGCCTGCCACAGGGCTGCGGCAGATTCGTTGGGCACAAAGATCTCGAAGCCGTCTTCGCCGGTGTACCCGGTACGTGCCAGGAGCAGGTCCTGGCCGCTGCCGGCGACCAGGAAGGTCACGTCAACCGCGGCGTAGTACTTCAGTTCCGTGACGAGCGCGTGCTGCTCCGCCGGGACCAGGCGCAGGAGAATGGCTTCGGCGAGGGGTCCCTGGACCGCGATGAGCGAGGTCTCGGAGGAGGCGTCTTCCACCACGACGTCGAACCCAGCGGCACGCACCAGGAGCGCCGCAGCAACAACGGGAGCGTTTCCGGCGTTGGGTACCACCAGGAACTTTTCGGGACCGCGGCGGTAGACAATGAGGTCGTCGATGATTCCGCCGTCTTCCTGGCAGATCAGCGAGTACTTGGCCTTCCCGTCAGCGATAGCGGACAGCTTGCCCACCAGCGCGTAGTCCAGGAAGGCGCCCGCGTCCGGACCAGTAACCCAGACTTCGCCCATGTGGGAGAGGTCGAACAGGCCGGCGGACTTCCGCACGGCGTGGTGCTCAGCCAGTTCTGAGGTGTACTTGAGCGGCATCTGCCAGCCACCGAAGTCTGTGAAGGAGGCGCCGAGCTTCTTGTGCTCTTCGTAGAGGGCTGTGTATTTCCCAGTCATGACCAGTCCTTAGTTCTCGAAGTCTTCGATCGGCGGGCAGGAGCACACAAGGTTGCGGTCACCCGCAGCACCGTCAATCCGGCCGACGGGCGGGAAGTACTTATCCTGCTTGAGGTGGTGGACCGGGAAGGCGGCCTGCTCACGCGGGTACGCGCGGTCCCAGTCGGAGCTTACGACGGCGGCTGCCGTGTGGGGTGCGCGGCGGAGCGGGGAATCCTGCACGGAGAAGTCCCCGGCAGCAACCTGCTCGATCTCGGCCCGGATGGTGATCATGGCTTCGATGAAGCGGTCGATCTCCACGAGGTCCTCGGACTCGGTGGGTTCCACCATGAGCGTGCCCGCAACCGGGAAAGCGAGGGTGGGGGCGTGGAAGCCGAAGTCGATGAGGCGCTTGGCCACATCCTCAGCCGTAACCCCAGTGCGAGCCGTCAGTTCGCGGAGGTCCAAGATGCACTCGTGGGCTACAAGACCGCCTTCACCGGTGTAGAGAACCGGGAAGTGCTCGTTGAGGCGGGAAGCGATGTAGTTCGCGGCCAACAGGGCGGACTTGGTGGCTTCGGTGAGTCCCTGGCCGCCCATGAGCTTCACGTAGGCCCAGGAAATGGGCAGCACGCCGGCGGAGCCAAAGCGGGATGCCGAGATCGGAACATCGTTGCCTTCGGTCCAGGTCGTGGCGTCACCGGGCATGAACGGTGCCAGGTGGGCCTTCGCAGCGACCGGGCCAACGCCGGGTCCGCCACCGCCGTGGGGGATGCAGAAGGTCTTGTGCAGGTTCAGGTGGGACACGTCGCCGCCGAATTTGCCCGGCTGGGCGAGCCCAACGAGCGCGTTGAGGTTGGCGCCGTCGATGTAGACCTGGCCGCCGGCTTCGTGGATCGCGTCGCAGACCTCGCGCACGTCGGCGTCGTACACACCGTGCGTGGACGGGTAGGTGATCATGATGGCCGAGAGGACGTCGCGGTTGGCCTCGATCTTGGCCTTGAGGTCATCGTGGTCGATGGTGCCGTCGGAGGCAGTAGCGACAACAACAACCTTCATGCCAGCCAGCACTGCCGAGGCAGCGTTGGTGCCGTGGGCAGAAGCCGGGATGAGGCAGACGTTGCGCTGCTGGTCGCCGCGGGAGTGGTGGTAGCCGCGGATCGCGAGGAGTCCGGCAAGCTCACCTTGGGAGCCGGCGTTGGGCTGGATGGAGACCTGGTCGTAGCCGGTGATCTCGGTCAGCTGTGCCTCGAGGTCGGTGATCAGTTCACGCCATCCGGCGGTCTGCGAATCCGGAGCGAACGGGTGGATTGAGGCGAACTCCGGCCAGGAAATGGCTTCCATCTCAGCCGTGGCGTTGAGCTTCATGGTGCACGAACCCAGCGGAATCATGGTGCGGTCCAGCGCGAGGTCGCGGTCGGAGAGCTTGCGGATATAGCGCAGGAGCTGGGTTTCTGAACGGTGCGTGTTGAACACGGGGTGCTGCAGGTATTCGCTGGAGCGTTCAATGGAAGCTTCCAGCGCGAAGCCTTCAGCTGACTCAACCACGGAGGCACCGAACACCGAGGCAACGTCGGCGAGAACCGCCGTCGTGGTGGTTTCGTCAACCGAGATGCCCACAGTGTCGGCGTCGACGCCGCGCAGGTTGATACCGCGCTCTTCAGCCGCAGCCACAAGCGAAGCGGCGCGACCCGGGACGCGGACCGTGATGGTGTCGAAGAAGGAACCGTGCAGGACCTCGACGCCGGCGGCCTTCAGGGAGGCGGCCAAGGTGCGGGCGTGGCCGTGGGCGGTTTCCGCGATCGCCTTCAGACCTTCGGGGCCGTGGTAAACGGCATACATCGAGGCGACGATGGCGAGCAACGCCTGTGCGGTGCAGATGTTGGACGTGGCCTTCTCGCGGCGGATGTGCTGCTCACGGGTCTGCAGCGCCAAGCGGTAGGCGGGGACACCGGCGTCGTCCTTTGAAACGCCAACCAGGCGGCCGGGCATGGAACGCTCCAGGCCCTTCTGGACAGCCATGTAGGCGGCGTGCGGGCCGCCGAAGAACAGCGGCACGCCCAGGCGCTGGGCGGAGCCGACGGCGATATCGGCGCCCTGCTCTCCCGGAGGGGTGATGAGCGTAAGGGAGAGAAGGTCGGCGGCGACGGTGACCAGGGCACCGCGCTCCTTCGCCGAAGCGATCACGGCGGAGTGGTCGAACACGCGGCCGGACACGCCGGGCTGCTGGAGGACGACGCCGTTGATGGCACCCTCCGGGAGGCCGTTGGCGAGGTCCGCGACCTCAACTTCAAAGCCGAGCGCCTCGGCGCGGCCCTTGACGATGGCGATGGTCTGCGGCAGGCAGTCGGCGTCCAGGACAGTCTTGCCATCCTGGGCGGCCTTGTTTTTGTTTGCGCGGCGCATCATCAGCACGGCTTCGGCCACGGCGGTGGCTTCGTCCAACAGCGAGGCGTTGGCGATCGGGAGGCCGACGAGGTCCTGGACCATGGTCTGGAAGTTCAGCAGCGCTTCGAGGCGGCCCTGGGAAATTTCCGGCTGGTATGGGGTGTAGGCCGTGTACCAAGCCGGCGATTCGAGGATGTTGCGGCGGATCACCGGCGGCGTGACGGTGTCGAAGTAGCCCTGGCCGATCATCTGGACGGCCGTCTTGTTCTTGGAGGCGAGCTTGCGCAGTTCCGCGAGGACCTCCACCTCCGAAAGGGCGTTCTGCAGGGTGAGGGCAACGTCCTGGCGGATGTCGTTGGGAACCGCGGTGTCCACGAGGGAATCCACGGAGTCGTAACCGACGGACTTGAGCATGGTGTCAATGTCGGACTGGCGGCGGGCACCGATATGCCGGTCGACGAAGGTGGTGGAGGCTGAACTAACCGTCACGAAGGAACTCCATTACTTGGGCGGCGTTGGGTACGCCACAGTGGCTCGGGTTCCTCCCCGCTCTGTATTGGACCTGAGAGTTTCCGCGTGTTGCTGTCCGCACAGCCACCCGCTTGCACCGTCGGTGAGCACAACAATCCGGCCGGACTGCCTGCTGCTTTCCAGAGTTGCCTATCCGCGGCGGTGCATGGGCCTGAGAGATTCCTGGGGAGGATTTGCTCCTACGGCGCCTGCATCTCGTACTGCAGGACTCTCCCGCCGCAGATCAAAGGCTTTATGCAGTTGTAGGCGGCGTGCCAAGGAAGGCACACCACAGTTCTTAATTGTCCTATGCCCGCAGCGCGGCGGCAAATGGAGGAACCGCTACGTCCGCAGGCGGTCCAGGACCGCGAGGAGGACCTCGACGTCGGCCTCCCGCCCGGCACCGCCGGCTTCCTGCCCGCCCTCGAACATCGCGTTGAAATAGAGCCCGTCACCCATGTAGCTGACCGCTTTGGCAACGTCCGGACCAACGTCCTCGGCAAGGACGTCAAGCCAGCGCTGTTGAATGGCCGCGAACCGGCGGCGGGTCTCCTCGTGGGCCACTTCCGCCAGCCTGGTTGCCGCAACGAACGCCCGGTCCATGGGTGTTCCGGCCCAGAGCGAGGAGCGGATGAAGTAGGCCGCTGCGCCGTCGGGTGCCGCCTGCATCTGCTCGGTATCTTCCTTGGCCAAGTCATCCAGGCGCTCCAGCAGGGCACTGATGAGCGACTCTTTATTGGGGAAGTGATAGAGCAAGCCGCCCTTCGAGACGCCTGCGCGCTTGGCCACGGCGTCCAGGGTGGCAGCACGCTCCCCTACTTCGATCAGGAGTGCTTCAAAGGCGTCCAGGACGGCGTCCCGGGCTATTGGTTTTCGCGGCATGGATCCATCATTCCCTAAAGCTCGGTCTTGTTCTATTTGAAACTGTACCGTCTGGACGGTACAGTTAAGTTCATGTTCTCGCCGTCCTCAACCCACGCTCCCCGTTCCTCCGTGCGCCCGGTTCCGGGCAAGACCGCACCGTGGCGCGACTGGACGGCCCTCGCACTGCTGATGTTCCCGGTGCTCCTGGTGGCCGTCGACAACACCGCGCTCACCTTCGCCCTGCCGGAAATCGCCCGCTCACTGGAAGTCGGCGGCATCCAGCTCCTCTGGATCGTGGACGCCTACCCGCTGGTCCTGGCCGCGTTGTTGGTATCCATGGGCAACTTCGGCGACAGGATCGGACGACGGCGGCTGCTCCTGATCGGCAGCACAGGCTTCGCGGCGGTTTCGGCTGCTACGGCGTTCGCGCCTTCCGCGGAGTGGCTGATTGCGGGCCGCGCAGCCCTTGGCGTCTTCGGCGCCATGCTGATGCCCTCCACTCTGTCCCTGATCCGGAACATCTTCACCGATCCCAACCGTCGCCGGCTGGCGATTGCCGTCTGGGCTGCGGGTTTCTCCGGCGGCGCCGCGCTCGGCCCGATCTTCGGTGGCTGGCTCGTGGAGCACTTCTGGTGGGGTGCCGTGTTCCTCGTGGCAGCCTTCCTCCTCCTGCCGCTGCTCGCCTTCGGCCGGGTACTCATCCCTGAGTCCAAGGACGCCAACCCGGGCCGCGTGGACGTACCCAGCATCGTCCTGTCCGTGCTCACCATGGCGCCCTTTGTCTACGGGATCAAAGAACTCGCCGTGCATGGATTCGGAGCATCCGCGGCCGCCTTCATGGCGTTCGGCTTGGTGATGGGTGTGCTGTTCGTGCGCCGCCAGCAGCAACTCTCCAGCCCCATGCTGGATGTCCGCCTGTTCCACAACAAGGTGTTCAGCACGGCCATTGTGGCCAACGTGCTGTCCTTGTTCTCCATGACAGGCTTCATCTACTTCTTCGCCCAGCACCTGCAATTGATCGAAGGACAGTCACCCATGGAGGCCGGAATCGCCATGATTCCAGCGCTCCTGGCAACAGTGGTGGCCGGTCTCCTGGTGGTCCCGCTGGTAAGGCGGATCCGTCCGGGATTCGTGGTAGCCGGTGGGCTGACGCTCAGCGCCGTGGGCTATTTCGTGGCCATGGCGGGAGACCACGGAACCGGACCAATCTTCTTGCTCTCCGCTTTGACCGTGCTGGCCGTGGGTGTGGGCGCCGCGGAAACCATCTCCAACGACCTCATCCTGGCGTCCGTCCCGGCCGACAAATCCGGTGCGGCTTCGGCCATCTCGGAAACAGGCTACGAACTGGGATCCCTGCTGGGCACGGCCGTGCTCGGGTCCATCCTCACGGCCTCGTACCAGCACAACCTCGTCATTCCGGACGGCGTATCTTCGGAAGCTGCGGGCAAGTCCGGGGAGACGCTGGCCGGAGCAGTGGACGCCGCCTCGGCACTCCCGGCGCCCCTGTCGGAAGCGTTGACCCAGGCCGCCCGGGTTGCCTTCGAATCGGGAGTCCACATCACTGCGGCGATTGGGCTGGTACTGATGGCAGGAGCGGCAGTGCTTGCCGCCGTCGTACTTCGCAAGGTGCCCAAGGCGCAGTAGGTGGGCCTGCCCCCAAGATTCACAAGATTCACAGGGATTCACACGGAGTCCCCGACGAAGCAGCCCGGGCCGCACCAGTGGCCCGGGCTGTTTGCGTTCAGACTGCCTGGTTGAGCTTGGAGCCGAGGCCCAGGGTCCGGGTAATACCGCCGGTGGTGGCAGTAGCCAGTGCGGAAAGGTAGTCGTTCCGGCGTCGAGCGGTAATTCGCGACTCCGGCTGGAAGGCTTGCTCGGGGTTGTCGGCATAATGCGCGGCCAGTCCGTCGCGCATGAGGCGGATGCCCTCGGCGCGCTGCTGGGACACGGCAGCGTGGGTGGATCCCAGCTCCTCCGCAAGGTCCTTCACGGAGCGGCCGGAAAGGTAGATCTCCTGGATCACAAAGCGCATCTTCTCCGGCAAGGCATCCACTGCCGCGCGAAGGTACTTGATGCGTTCGTCAGCCAGGACGGAGTTCTCTGGGGACGGGGTCACTGAAGCAACCGTGTCCACCGCTACCTCGTCCAGCGACGTCAAGGTTCGGGCAGCGTCTGCCAATGCCGCCTCAACGTAGCTCCGTTCCACGCCCAACGCCGATGCCATCTCGGCAACGCTGGGGCCGCGGCCCAAAGCGCCGGTGAGCGTCTCCTGGATGGCCAGGGTCTCCTTGATCCGCTTCCGGGCGGAGCGGGTGGCCCAGTCCCCCGCGCGCATCTCGTCAGCGAATGCGCCGATGATCCGACGGCGGGCGAATGCCCCGAAAGGAACACCAAGGTCCGGGTCAAATGAATCAGCCGAAGTAATGAGCGCCAGGGAGCCTACCGAAGCAAAATCATCGCGCGACAAATGAGATGCGCGCGCACAAAGGTCAGAGACCAGGTAACCAACGAGCGGAAGGTGCTGCAACACCAGCTCGTTGCGCTGTTCGCGATTCAAATTTAAGTCCCCCCATGAGACCGGATTATTGAGTTGCCATAACCTTTGACCGCAAATTCCGGTCGGCGCCTAGAGACCAATCACGGCGACGATGAGGGACTTCGTTTCAGGTACGTGTTCAGTGAACATACCACCTGAAAACGTCTCTGCGTGTACGCTCGACACAACAAATTCAAAACCCTGCTGAAACGTTGTTTCCCTGGGTTAAAGAGATGGGGGCACCGTGGGGGCGGATGAGCTGTCAGCAACGCTTTGGCGGGAACGAAGACAACTGGATTTCCTGCTTTTCGTGCTTGAAACCCAGCTTCTGCACCTCCGCGCCGGGAGTTGGCATCGACTGAACATCACCGCGGCCGAGCTGGAAAAAGTACTCGAAAAACTTCGTTTTGAATCACTGGCCCGGAGTGTCGAAGCCTCTTCTGCCGCCGCCGAATGGAAGGCACCTGATAAATCGGCTTTGCCGGCTCTGATGGGAATTGCGCCCCCGGGAGTTTGGGCCGAGCTATTGGACGAGCATCGTCAGGCCATGATTTCGCTGTTGTCGTCGATTGACCTGGCGGCCCAGGAGAATATTTCGGCACTCCTGCGGGGCCCTGCCGATAACGCTGCGGATGCCGATGACCTTCCGACCTTGGCCCACCAGGCTAATATCCAGCGTGCTTTGGACGCTGTGAAGGCCACCTCGCTTAGGTCTTTGCGGGACTTCCTCGGCTTGGATTGAAGCTTCGTGAGAGAGCGTCCGCCGGAACGGGGGGTTCGGTGAGAGAGGGTCCGCCGGAAAGGGCGGTTCGGTGAGAGAGCGTGCGGCCGAAAGGGGGGTTCGGTGAGAGAGGGTCAGTCTTTGGTGGGGGTCGGGGGGCGGAGGGTGGCCAGGAGCGCTTCGGCGTCGGGACCGGCCTGGGTTGCCGCGAGGTTGGCGGCCGCGATCGCCTCCACCACTTCGCTGCGTTGAATGGACACGCCGCGGGGTGCTTCGATTCCGATCCGCACGCCGTCGCCACGGCCCTCCATGACGGTGATGACAATGTCGTCACCAATCATGATTTTCTCGCCCGGCTTGCGCGTCAGTACCAGCATGGTTTCAATGTACCTTTCCAAGGACGGGCGTGCTCGCTGGCTTGCCGTCCACCCAGCCCACAGGGATGCCCAGGGAGTCCACGGTTTCGGGCGTAGCGGTTTCCGAGGCGCCGATGACGGCCAGCGCCGATATCCCGGCCGGATCGGACGGAAGTGTTGATTGGGCAGCCAGCAGCGACTGGAGCCCCTGAACCCAGGCTTTGGTGTCCTCGGCCTTGCGTCGGGCATCGACCACCACCCAGAGCTGGTCTGCGAACAGGCTCGCGATGTGGGCAGCCTGCGTGGGTACGTCGCGCACGCGGCCCAGCCCGAACGCGACCACCACGCTCTGGCCGGTCAGCACCGCCTGGGCGCGTGCCGCCGTCGCGCTTTGACGCCCTTGGACGTGCAGGTGGCCAAACGCGCTCAGTTCGCCGGCTGTCCGGACGTCGGAGCCGCCGGCGGCAATGGACATCTCAAGGGCAGGCCCCAAAGCGTCGTCGCCCAGGCCCAGGAGGACAATGAGGTTGCCGTCGCCGGTGAGCGGCCGCGGCACCGTCGCGGATGGAGCGTCCGACGGCGGCAAGGCGGCCCCGGCGCAGGCGGGCACCGCAGGAGAGGACACGGCAGACGGAAACGCGGCAGACTCAGCCGCGACCACCGGAGCCGCCTCGAGTTCCTTACCCAGTTGCTCCAGCAAGCCCGCGAAATCGGGCGATGCGGTGGAGACCGGCGCCGGCTTGTGGAGTTCCATCTCCGCGGCGTCAGCCCGTTCCAGAAGCGCGGCAATGGCCGGACCGTGGAGCTGGTGGGCGTCGGCGGGACCGGCGGCAGGGAGAGGCGCAGCAGCCGACGCAGACACAACAGCCGGCCCAGGCGCGACGGTCAACCCAGCCGCGACGGCAGGCTGAGGCACCGAGGCCGGCCCAGGCGCAGCCGAATCCGCAGGCGCTTCCCCCACCTCCACCGTGGCCTCGAAGCGGGCAGCGGCAAACAGCCCAACAATCCCCGGATTCGTCACTTTCTCGGCGGCGACAATCCGTGCACCCGGCCCATATTGCTGGAGGGCCTTCTCGCGGATGGCCTCCAACGAGGCGCCCCTAAGCTTGAAGCGCTTCTGCAAAGCGGACCACCCCCACGGTTTCGATCCTGATATTGGCGGACGTCACTTCCCGGTACGAGAGGACGGGGACACCGCCGTCGGGAGTTCCCACAAGGCGGCGGATCGCAGGACGCAAGGCCGGCGCGCAGACGAGGACCGCCTGCCGTCCGGTGGCAGCGGCGCCCTCCACCGCGGACTTGAGGGAGGTCAGGACCGCGTCGAGCTTGGCCTGGCCCATCACGATCTGCGTGCCGCCCTCCGCCGGGCGCATGTCCTCCAACATGGACTGCTCCAACAGGGGATCGATCATGATCACGTTGAGGACCGAGCCGTCCAGGTACTTGGTAGCCAGCACGGGGCCCAAAGCGTGGCGAGCGGACTCGATCAGCGCCTCAGGATCGGTGGAGGCCTTGGCCCGCAAAGCCAGGGCCTCGTAGATGCGCGGGAGATCGTTGATGGGGACCTGCTCATCCAGGAGGCCCTCCAGGACCCGCTGGATTTCGGCGAGCGAGAGCAGCGCGGGCGTGAGTTCCTCCACGGCGGACGGGCTTTGCTTGCGGACTCCTTCGGTGAGGACGCGAACGTCCTCGCGGGTGAGGAGCCGCGCGGCGTTGGCGCTGATGATGGAGGACAGATGCGTGACCAGCACGGACACGCGATCGATCACGGTGGCACCGGTCATTTCGGCGCTGTGCCGCATTTCCGTGGGGACCCATTTGCCGTTCAAGCCAAAGACGGGCTCCACGGTTGCGGTTCCGGGGAGGGCGTCCAGGAATTCGCCCAGGGCCAGGAGCTTGCCCGACGGCGCCACTCCTCTTCCGGCTTCCACCCCGGCAATGCGGATGGCATAGGTGGAGGGCGGCAGGTCCATGGCGTCGCGTGTGCGGACGGGCGGGACAACGAGGCCAAGTTCCATGGCGATTTTGTGGCGCAGGGACCGGACCCGGGCCAGGAGGTCATCGGAGGCACCGGAGACGATGTCCACCAGGTCCGGAGCCAGCAGGATTTCCACGGGGTGGACGCGCATGTCTTCCATGAGCCGCTCGTTGGGGTCCTCCTCGGCTGCCACTGCGGCGTTGTCTGCTGCCTGGGCTGCCGCGGCTGCTTTCTGCTGGGCGGCAACCCGCCGCGATGCGATCACCAAAAGAGCACCCACCAGCACGAACGGCAGAATGGGCATGCCCGGGATGACTGCCATGCTCGCCGCAGCAAGGCCCGCGATGAGCAATGCATTGGGCGACTGCATCAGCTGCGAGGACGCCGTGCGGCCCATGTCCTCCTCGGCGTTGGACCGGGTGACGATCATGCCCGTGGAGACCGCCATGAGCAGCGCGGGGATCTGGGTGACCAGGCCGTCGCCCATGGTCAGCAGGCCGTAGGTGTTCAGGGCATCCACGGCGTCCTGGCCGCGCTGCAGCACGCCGATCGCGATGCCGCCCACAAAGTTGATGATGATAATGATGATGCCTGCGATGGCATCGCCCTTGACGAACTTGGATGCACCGTCCATGGCGCCGTAGAAATCGGCCTCGGCGGAAACTTCGGCACGGCGTTTGCGGGCTTCGGCATCCGTGATGAGTCCGGCGTTGAGGTCGGCGTCGATGGCCATCTGCTTGCCGGGCATGGCATCGAGGGTGAAGCGGGCGCCCACTTCGGCCACGCGTTCGGCACCCTTGGTAACCACCACGAACTGGATGACCACCAGGATCAGGAACACCACGGCCCCGATGATCAACGATCCGCCAACGGTCACCTTGCCGAAGGCCTCGATCACCTGGCCTGCGAACCCCTGCCCAAGGACAAGCCTGGTAGAAGCCACGTTGAGGCCCAGGCGGAACAGCGTCGCCACGAGGAGCAGCGACGGGAACACCGAGAAATCCAGGGGCTTCTTCACGAACATGCTGGTCAACAGGATCAGGAGGGCCAGCAGGATGTTGCACACGATCAGGAAATCAAGCATCGGCGCAGGCAGCGGAACCACCAACAGCAGCACGATGGCCACGATCCCTACCGGCACTGAAAGCCGGGCGAACTTGTTGTTCATGCCAGCAAACCTTCCTTCATGCGATGGATTCCGCGTGATGTCCCGCGGTTCTTCAGTGACATCACGAACGCCAGGACCGCGGCCACCGACCGGTACAGCTCCACGGGGATCTCCTGTCCCAGTTCACAGGCCGAATGCAGGGCACGCGCCAACGGGATGTCCTGCACCATGGGCACGCCCTTGCTCTCGGCTTCCTCCCTGATGCGGGCAGCAATGACCCCGGCCCCCTTCGCCACGACGCGAGGTGCCGATTTGCCGGCGTCGTACTTCAACGCAACCGCCACGTGCGTCGGGTTCACCAGCACGACGTCGGCGTCCGCGATCGAGGCGATCATGCGGTTGCGGCTCATGCTCAGTTGGCGGGAACGCCGGTGGGACTTGACGAGGGGGTCGCCATCGGTGTTCTTGTTCTCGTCCTGGACTTCCTTCTTGGACATCCGGGTCTTCTTCCGGTTGCGGCGCATCACCACGAAAATATCGGCCGCTGCCAGGATGAGACCAGCCACCACGGCAAACTGGATCAGTGCGCCGATCCCGCCTGCGGCAGCGGCAAGCACGCCCGCCACCGGCAGGCCGCCCGCGGTCAGGAGCACGGGCATCAGCCCCTGGATCACGGTGTACAGGACCAGACCCACGACGGCGGTCTTCAGCAACGCCTTGACGCCACCCCATAGTGCCTGCGCACCGAACATCCGCTTGAATCCTGCGAGCAGGTTGAAATGCTCGAACTCGGGGCGGAATTTCTTGAAACGGATCCCGCCCTGCAGCGCGGAGCCGGCCAGGACCACCACGGTGACCACCAGGAGCAGCGGGCCGAGGATTCCGCCGAGGGAACCCAGCCCGGCCTCCAGCGCGGCAAGGGCTTTGGCGGGGTCGGGATCGGCCATGACGCCCTTGACCGTGAACAGTTGGTCCACCGCCGCGTTGGACGCGTGGTCGATGGTGGCGGGCAGCATCGCAGCGGCGCCGCCTACCGCGAGCCAGGCCATGAGGTCCTGCGACCTGGAGAGCTGGCCCTTCTGCCGGACCTCGCGCATGCGCTTGTCCGTGGCTTGTTCAGTCTTCTCCTGCGAATCCGCCACTAACCCACCCCCAGCACGGTCCGTGCGGCCAACTCGGCCAGGCTCGCGACCAGTCGAGGCAAGGCCAGGAACAGGAAGCCCGCCAAGGCCAGCGTGATGAAGATCTTCAAGGGGAACCCGAGCGAGAAGGCGTTCAGCGCCGGCGCCACGCGCGTCAGGAGACCAAGGCCGACGTCGGCCAGCACCAGGACCACCAGCAGCGGGCCTGCGATCTGGACCGCGGAGATGAACATGCCGGTCACCGCGCCGATCATCGCGTCCACCGGTTTGCTGAGGTCGATGCCGCCAGCCAGCGGGAGCGCGTTGAAGCTGCCCGTGAGGCCGCCGATGACCAACTGGTAGCCGTCCGAGGCGAAGAGCAACGCAAGGGCGGCCATCTGCAGCAGCCGGGTGAACTGTGCGCCGTTGACCATCATCTGGGGGTCGAAGGCCTGCGCCATCTGGAAACCGCTGAAAAGGTCGATCAGGCTGCCCGCGGACTGGATGGCGGCAAACACGGCCATCACCAGGAAGCCCAGGACCAGTCCCGTAACGAGTTCCAGGATGACTGCCGTGATGAAGCCTGCCGTGTCTTTGGGGACGGCGTCGGCGGAGAGCCGCTGCGAGACAGCCAGGCCCAGGCCGATGCCGAGCATGGCCTTGATCCGGGCAGGAATGGCGTGGTGGGCAAAGGGCGGAGCCACCACCAGGAAGGCCGTCATGCGGACCGAGGCCAGCAAGAGGACCTGGATCCAGGACTGGTCGATGGGGATGTCCACCTCACGCGCCACCGATCAGCCCGGGAATGCGGGCGAAGAGCTCGTTGGTGAACGTGACCATCTCCGAGATCATCCAGTGGCCGCACACCACCAGGGCGATGGCTACTGCCACGGCCTTCGGGACGAAGGAAAGGGTGGCCTCCTGCAACTGGGTGATGGATTGCAGGAGCGAAATGGCCAGGCCAACCACCAGCGCGGTGACCAGCGTGGGCGCGGCCAGCTTGGCGGCCACGATCATGGCCTGGAGACAAATGTCCAGGACGGCGTTGGTATCCATCAGCCGCTCGCATAACTCTGGATCAGGGACGTGATCACCAGACCCCAACCGTCCACCAGCACGAACAGCAGGATCTTGAAGGGCAGCGAGATCATCACCGGTGGAAGCATCATCATGCCCATGGACATCAGGGCCGCCGAGACCACGAGGTCAATCACCAGGAACGGAATGAAGATCACGAAGCCGATAATGAACGCGGCCCGCAGCTCGGAAATCATGAAGGCCGGAACCAATGTCTGCAACGGAACGGCCTCGGGGTTGGCCGGGTTCGCCATGTTGGCGGCCCTGGTCATGAGGGCGATGTCTTCTTCGCGGGTATGGACCAGCATGAAGTGCTGCAGCGGCGTCCACCCGGCGGACATTGCTCCGTTGAAGTCCAGTCCTCCGTTCAGGTAGGGCTGGACCGCCACCGTATTGATGTCAGAAACCACCGGCCACATGACGAACAGGGAGAGGAAGAGGGCCAGTCCGGCGAGGACCTGGTTGGGCGGAATAGCCGGGAGGGACAGGGCATTCCGGGTCATGGCAAGCACCACGAAGATCTTGGTGAAGGAGGTCATCATCAGCAGCAAAGCCGGGGCCACGGACAGCAAGGTGATCCCAATGAGCGTGACCACCGCCGAGGAAGGTGTGCCGTCCAGGCCGTTGATGTTGATGCTGACGTTGCCGCCAGACTCCGGTGCCGCCGGCGGGGTGGGCGGAGTGGGAGCAGTGGGATCGATGGGCGCCGCATGTGCCGCAGCCGCACCAACCCACACCAGGACGACGGCAAGCAGGAGTGCCCACAGCGCCACCAGCCACACCCGCTGAGCCGGGCGTGGCCGTTTTGATGTTGCTGGCTGTTGTGTTGCCGGGAGGAAACCGAAGACCCCGGAACACACGGAACGGATCAATTGCGGCGTCCCCTGAAGGCATCGGAGGCCTGGCGCCACGTGGAAGCGGAAAGGATGGAACCGTGCAGCGGGTGGGCCTGGGCCGGTGTCCGCCGGTGCAGGTCCGCCCGGCGCCGGACCACGGGAATCTGACCTGTGACCAGCTCAGTCCGGGGTACAGCTTCCGCCGACGCCTGCCGGAAGAGCTGGGCGAAGCTTTGCTCCTCGATGATCTTCTGCGGTGCGGATTCCACCACCTCGGACGCAACCACAGGAGCGTCGCTGGTGTGCAGGACCGTGACATTGTGCTCGGTGACGCCCAGCAGGAACCGCTTGTCTCCCGCGTCCACCACCACCACGGAAGCCTTCTGCCCCAGGGCCTGGCGGCTCACGACGCTCAGCGTGGAATCGGCACGGCGACGGCCCTTGCCTTTGCCGAGCCGCTTCTGGACCAGCCAGATGACGCCCAACACGGCGCCGAGGGCGACGACGACGCGCAGCCCGAGGATGAAGGAATCCATCTACAAGGTTCCCTCTGCCCCGTCCAGGATGCGCGTGATGCGCACGGCGTAGTCCTGGTCCACCACAACCACTTCACCGTGCGCGATCAGCCTGCCGTTGAGCAGGACATCTGCAGGAGCACCCGCCGAACGGTCCAGTTCAATAACTTTGCCTGGCTCCAGCGCCAACGCTTCGCGCACGGACATCCGGGTCCGGCCAATCTCCACGGTCAGCGCCATCTCCACGTTGCTGATCAGGCCCAGGCGGGCACCCAAGTCATCCTGCCCGCCGCGGGAGGGACCGGCGTCGTTGTTCCGCACGCGGACGGCGAACCACCCAAACGGAGCTCCGCCGTCGTTGATCTCGAAAACAACGGTCTCCGGATCGGCCAGCAACCCGGAAGCGTCTTCCTCGCGCAACTCCCCCAGCACCCCGGCGTCGAACGCGGACGCTGCCTGCTCCAACGCGGGACGCAAGACGTCGCCTGCCGAGAACTGCGCCCCCACCACGGCTCCGCTGGCTGCGGCCAGGAAGGAATTGTCCACCAGCAGCAACGCAAAGTCGGCCGTGGAGGCGCCCACAAACGTCGCAGTGACCGCAGGTGAGGCGTAGGCAGCAGCCGCTTCGGCGGGGACAATCCCCGCCACCGTCAGCAGCGACGAAGCCGGCAGGTGCTGGGCCAGTCGTTCGGCTGCCGCTTCCTGCAGGGTCAGGGTGATGCTCATCGCTGGTGCTCCTCGGTTGTGACAATGACGGCCGCGGCGCGGGAGCCGTGCCTGGCGGCTGCGGCAGTGGCCAGGCGGGTGCCGTTGATGGTGACGTCGAACGGCCGGTTTTCCAGGTGCGGAAGCGGCAGGACGTCGCCGACGGCGAGTTCCAGGATCTGCGCGGGAGTCACCTGTGCGGGGGTCAACTGGATGGCGACGTCGACTGGTACCTGGGCGAGCTGGGTGCGGACCAAGGCCTCGTTGTCCACGCTGTGGACGGTGGGGTTCACGTCGCCCAGCTTGCTGAGCAGGACATCCGCGGGAAGGGCGAGGGTGGCGGCACACTGGGTCTCGCCAACGTTTACGCTGAAACCTGCCACGATCATCAGCTCGGAAGGTGCAGCCGCTTGGGCGAACTGGGAGTTGTACTGGATGCCGTCCATGGTCACGGACTGCGTCAAGAGGTTGCCCAGGGAGTACTTCAGGTCCTCAAGGACCTCCTCCACCATGCGGGAGACGAGGGCATGCTCGATTTGCGTGAACTTCCGCTCGGGCACGGCCGTGTCCGCAGAGCCACCCAGCATGCGGCTCAACCAGGACAAGGCCGCCGTTGCCGGGAACTGGATTACCAGGCGGGAATCGCTGTCCTCGATCCGGCACAGCACCATGGAGGTCACCGAGGGCAGGGAGGCGGAGTACTCGTCGTAGCTCTGCATGCTCAACTGCTCCAGCGTGGCCGTGGACTTCAGCCTGACCTTGGCCGTGAGCTGGGTGCCCCATTGCCGGGCGAACGTCTCGAAAGCCACTTCCAGGACACGGCTGTGCTGGCGGGGCAGGGTTGTGGGCCTGCGGAAGTCATAGACGTCCACAGTGCGCTGGCGTTCGGCCGCGCGATCTTCCTGTTCTCCCACGGATGGCACTATCGGCAGGTAATTTGCGCGTGTAAGGCTGTTTTATCCCCCGGTTTCCTGCCTACTTCGCTGCCTTGGCCGCAGCCGCCGAGTCATGCGTCTGCGCCTCGATGGCTTGCGGGATGAGCGCGCGGATATCCTCCGGCCGGTTCGACACCAGCACCACGTCCACCCGCCGGTTCAGTTCCATGAGCTCTTCGGTGGAGTCGTCCGTCACCTGCCGTGCCGAGCCGAAGGCGACAGCCCCGATCTTGGCTGCCGGCATCCCGGACTGGTCCACGAAGAACCGGAGGACGTTCACCGATCTCGCCGCGGACAGTTCCCACGTGGAAGCGTAGGCGGTGTACCCCTTGGCCGCGTGGCCCTCGATCATCACTTCGAGTCCGGAACCAACAACGGTTGGCGCAATGGCCGTGAGGATCTGCACGGCCTTCGGCGTCAGGTCCGGCATGTCCGGCTGGAAGAACGTCTGCGAGCCCACCAGTTTCACCGTGAGGCCCCGTTCCCCCACTACGAATTCCACGTTCTTGTCCAGGCCTTGGGATTGGAGTTGGGTCTGCATGGCTCCCTGCAACGCAGTGAGTTTGTTGACCTCCTGCGTGGCCAGGTCCAGTGGGGAGAATCCTTCACCATTGGAGGTAGTCAGTTCGCCGGGGACCACCACGCCGCTGGCCGTGTCCACCTTCTGGCTGATCTCCGTCCCGAAGCCCGTGGCCAGGGAATTCCGGAGCTTCTCGAACTTGATCTGGTCCACCGAAGACATGGCAAAGAGCACAATGAACATGCACATGAGCACAGTGACCATGTCCATGTAGGACGCCATCCAGCGCTCGTCCACGTGGTGCTCTTCGAGTTGCGCCCCGCGTTTCCTGCGCGACCTCATGCGGCCCTGGACGCTGTCAGCTTGCCGGTCTTGCCGCCGTCGTCCGCTTTGTCCTTGCTGCCTTTGGACTTGGACTTGGGGTCCGCCGGAACCATGGCGCGGAGGCGCTCGGCCAGGAGCAGCGGCTGGGTGCCGTTCTGCACCGCGAGCAGGCCCTCCATGAGCAGGTTCATCCGCTCCACCTCAAGCTCGGAGAGGCGCTTGAGCTTGGCGCTGATGGGGAGCCAGATGAAGTTGGCCGAGAGCAGGCCCCAAAGGGTGGCGACGAAGGCGGCGGCGATCATCGGGCCCAGATGGTCCGGCGAGGACAGGTTCTCCAGCACGTGGGTCAGGGAGACAACCGTGCCGATGATGCCGATGGTGGGCGCATACCCGCCCAAGGCTGCGAAGAACTTTGAGGCCACGTGGTCGGCGCGCATGCGGGTATCGATCTCGTCCTCCATGAGGAGGCGGAGTTCCTCGGCATCCGTGCCGTCGGCGATGTTCTGCAGGGAGCGGGCAAGGAACGGGTCCTTGGCGTTGTTGGCTTCCTCCTCCAAGGACAGCAAACCCTCGGTGCGGGCTTTCTCCGCCAAGCGGACCAGTTCATCGATGCTCGCGCTGGCCTTCGCCGGCTTGCCCATGAAGACCTTGGGGACCTGCTTGAAGGACTGGATGACGTCCGGGAGGGTGTTGCCGGCCAACCCCACGGCAATCGTTGCCCCGAAAACCAGCACCATGGGCGCCGGCAGGAGCAGCGACATCAGGTTGGCGTGCTCCAGGGTGACCATGACCACCACGGAGGCAAAGGCGAGCAGCAGGCCGATGATAGTCACGGGCTACCTTCCGTTTCGGGGGGTGTGGTCTTCGGGTCCTGCTTCCGCGTCCGGCTCCCGTGTTGGCTGCGGCACCAGGCTCAGCGGGTACCCCGTCACCCTGGGCAGGTCCTGCGCCCGTCGCAGCACGCCCGCACGGTATTCCGCGATCAGCTCCACCACCTCAACCAGCGATTCGCGCACCACGTAAGCGGCGCCGTCGAGAGTCACCAGATGCGTATCCGGACTTTCGTGGATCCGTTCCAGGATGTCCGGATTGACGGCGAAGCGTGTGCCGTTGAGGCGGGTGACGACGATCATGGGCTGTTCTGCTTTGGTTTGGGGCGGCTGTACTCCCTACTGTCGGCCGGGAGGGGCGGAGCGTTAGCGGATCCCGCCCTGTTGGTCCATGCGGGTTGACCAAAGGGGCGGGATTCCGCTGCCGCTTAGCGCTTCAGGTTGCTCAGTTCCTGCAGGACCTCATCCGAGGTGGTGATGATGCGGGCGTTCGCCTGGAAGCCGCGCTGGGCCACGATCAGGTTGGTGAACTCCTGGGACAGGTCCACGTTGGACATCTCCAACGAACCCGAGGTAAGGGAACCCAGGCCGGCATCTCCGGGGACACCCAGCTGGGCTGCGCCGGAGTTGGCCGTGGCAACGTAGGACGAGCCGCCGGCTTTCTCCAGGCCCTCGGCGTTGGTGAACTTGGCCAGCGCCACCTTGGCCAGGACCTGGGTGCTGCCGTTGCTGAAGGCGCCCACCAGGGAACCGTCGGCAGCCAAGGTGAACGACTCGAGCTTGCCGGCCTCGGCGCCGTTCTGGCCCGTCACCGTCAGCGTGCTCATCTGTGCGAACCCGGTGACTGCGCCGAGATCAACGTTGATCCCGCCCACCGTGAGGGTCCCGCCCGACGTCAAAGCACCATTGCTGAATGCGAGGGCGCCGGATCCCGTGGCACCGTTGGCGTCAGTACCGGCAACGCTCCAGCCCGTGTTCGTGCGGCTGAACGTGAGAGTGAGTGCGCGCTCAGCGCCGTTGCCGTCGAATACCTTGACCTGGCGCTCCAGCGAGGTGCCCACGGCTGCGTCCGACGGCAGGTTGCCGCCCAGTGAGGCGGCCGTGGTGGCCACTGCAGGAGCAGTAGTGTTCGGGGACAGCGTGATTGGACCAGTGAGTCCTCCCACGTTCACCGCGCCATTGGTGGCGGACCAGCCCTGGAGGATGCCGCCGTCGGGCGTGGTCAAACGGCCCGCCGCATCCAACTGGAAGTTGCCCGCGCGGGTGTAGAACTGCTGGGTTCCCTTGGCCGTGACGAAGAAGCCCTCGCCCGAAATCATCAGGTCCGTGCCGCGACCGGTGCTCTGCGACGAACCCTGTCCAAAGTTGGTGCTCACGCCAGCCACCCTTACACCCAGGCCCACCTGGGCGGGGTTGGAGCCGCCCGTTCCTTCCTGGGGTGCCGCGGCGCCCTGCGTCATCTGGGACAGAGTGTCCTGGAACTGCGCGGACGATGACTTGAAGCCCGTGGTGTTGACGTTGGCGATGTTGTTGCCGGTGACGTCGAGCATGGTCTGGTGGGCGCGGAGGCCGGAAATTCCGGAGTAGAGCGAACGGAGCATGGTGTTGCCTTTCTTCGGGGGTCTGTGTGTGGTGCTGTGTTCAGGGTGTTTAGGCGGTGGGTGTCCCGGCGGTGGGTGTCCCGGCGGTGATGCCGGTGATGTTGTCCAGCGGGACCTTCTTGCCGCCGATGCTGACCAGCGGAACTCCGTCAGCGAAGGACACTGAGGTTGCGACGCCGGATCCCTTGGTTCCATCGGCGAGCGCGTAGTCCACCGTGGTCCCGATGATCTGGGCCGCAGCCGTGCGCATCTGGAGCGAGAAACTCTCCTTGGAACCAGCCGCGAGCTCGGTCATTTTCTCCATCATGGACAACTGGACCGACTGGCTCATCATCTGGTTGGTGTCCATCGGCGCGCTCGGATCCTGGTACCTCAGCTGCGTTACCAGCAACTGCATGAAGACCTCGGAATCCAGCGTCTGGACGGGCTTGCGCACGGTTTGGCCGGTGGTGGCCTGTACTGCGCTGGGTATGGCTTGGACGGTCATGCTGTTCTCTCCTTTGCGTCAGACGAGGATGTCGAGCCGGTTGGTTTCGGGGTCTTGCTTTGGCTGCTCCGGTTCACGTCCGGTTGCGATGCTTCGGGGCACCGGTGCTTGGAAGGCCGGTTCGTGGCGTCGTTGGCCTCCCCTGTCCGTAGGGGCATCCTGCGGGTTGTCGTGAGGACTGTCCTGCGGGCTGTCCTGCGACGACAAGTTCAGTGTGGCCCCGGCGTCCTCCAGGCCTCGACGCAGTTCCGGCAGCACGTGGCGGACCGCTTCCCGTCCGGCGTCCCCCGCGGCGAACAGCTCGATCCGCACGCCCGCGTGGTCGATGTGCGCCCGCACCGTCAGCGGCCCCAAATCCTCCGGTGACACCCGCAGCGTCATCACGTGCTCCCCGGGCTTGGCCGACGCCAGCGCGAACAGGGGTTGGGCCAGCTGGTGGTTCAGGGGCTGGTGATTCGGTGGTTGTTGGTGCAGCGGCTGGTGGTTCGGTGGCTGCGTGGGCTGGGCCTGCGTGGGTTGCACTGGTGTGGCTTGGCCTGGTGCCGCTTGGCCCGGTGTCGCTTGGACGAGCACAGCCTGGTCCGGTGCGGCTTGGCCCGGTGTGGCTTGGACGAGCACAGCTTGGTCCAGAGCAGCCGACGACGTGGAGCTCACCCGATTGGACATCTCTGACCCCTCGACAACTCCAGCGAGCGCAGCATCACCTTGGCCGCCGCCAACGCTTGCCCCACCGGTAACAGGTGCTCCACCAGCCACGGCCGAGCTTCCGCCCACCCCACTGAGCACAGCAAAACCTTGGCCACCGCCAACGCCTGTCACACCGGCACCAGGTACACCAACAGGCACCGCCGATGCGGAGCCCGCCTCGGCCATCCCGCCATCGGCTGAGCGTGCCGCAGAGGCACCCGCCGGCCCCGGCCCGCCAACCACAGCACCACCCCGGTTTGCCTTGGAGGGCGTCCCACCAGCAACAGGCACGCCGGTACCGGACACGGGGCTCGAAGCCGAGCCCGTTTCGATGCCCCGCTGCGGATCATGCCGTGCGCCCGGCACACCCTGCAGCGAAGCCACGAATCGGCCAGACGTAACCTCAACTGCATCCGAGCCCGAACCGGCCAAGGACCCACCACCGGGCATCGCCGACGCGGAGCCCACTCCACTGGACATCCCTGAGCCCTCGACAACTCCACCGAGCGCAGCACCCTGGCCACCGCCAACGCCTGCCCCACCAGCAACAGGTGCTCCACCAGCCGCGGCCAAGTTTCCGCCCACCCCACTGATCGCAGCGTCCTGGCCACTGCCAACGCCTGTCCCGACAGCACCAGGTACACCGCCGGTCAGGGGACTCGAAGCCGAGCCCCCTTCGACGGCTTCCTGCTCAGTAGATGGCAGGAGTCGTCTAATGGACAGCGGATCGTCTACGTGGACGGTGGACGACGCAGCCTCGGAGGCCGATTCGATGCCCCGCTGCCGATCATGCCGTGCGCCCGGCACACCCTGCAGCGAAGCCACGAATTGGCCAGACGTAACCTCAACTGCATCTGTGCCCGAACCCGCTGCAGACCCGCCGGACACAGCCGGTGTGGAGCCCACTCCGCTGGACTTACCCGAGCCCTCGACAACTCCGGCGAGCGCAGCCAAACCTTGGCCACCGCCAACGCCTGCCCCGCTAGCTACGGGCACGCCGGTACCGGACAGGGGGCTCGAAGCCGAGCCCGTTTCGACGGCTTCCTGCGCATTAGATGGCAGGAGTCGTCTAATGGACAGTGAGTCGTCTAAACGGCCGTTAGACGATGCAACACCACCGCACGCAACCTCAACGGCATCTGTGCCTGAACCGGCCAAGGACCCACCAACAGGCACCGCCGACGCGGAGGCCGGTCGAGCATTCCCGGCACCACCCTGTCCACCGCTGGCGACTGTCCCGACAGCACCAGGTACACCGCCGATCAGGGGGCTCGAAGCCGAGCCCCTTTCGACGGCTTCCTGCGCAGTAGATGACAGGGGTCGTCTAATGGACAGCGGATCGTCTAAATGGACAGTGGGCGACGCAACATCGTAGGCCGGTTCGATGCCCCGCTGCGGATCATGCCGTGCGCCCGGCACACCCTGCAGCGAACCCACGAATTGGCCAAACAGAGCCCCGGATGCAGCAGCCCCGGATGCCGCCTCGGACGACGCGGCCTCGGAGGACCCTACCCCTGAACCCGCTACCCCTGAACCCGCTACCCCTGAACCCCCGGAGCCCGCACCACCGAAAGCCCCGGGGCCTTCGCTCGCGCCAGGGGTCTCCAGCATCCCGCCCAGGACGGCATCGAAGGACCCGTCCGCAACGCCGGAAGCATCCGTGCCACCAGCAAGGCCCGCCAGGGGACCCTTCGGGGACCAGCCGAGCACCTGCATCACGAACCCCCAGCCGGGACGATCCTGCGGATGGAGGTCAGGTTGGAGTACTTCTCCCAGGCATCGCGGATCTGGATGGTCTGTCCGGGGACGGGCGCATCGATGGCCTTGCCATTCCCCAAGTAGATGGAGATGTGGTTGCCGCCGTAGCTCACCAGCAGGTCCCCGGGCTTGGCCTCGGCGAGGGAGGCAACCGGCGTGCCTTTCTGCATCTGGTCGCTCACCACCCGGGGCAATTCAACGCCCAGGTCCTTGAACACCCTCTGCACAAAGCCGGAGCAGTCCATTCCCGTAGCCGGGTTGGTCCCACCCCATACGTAGGGCACACCAATGTACTTCTTGGCTGCAGCAACCACGGCGTCACCCGTGACTCCCCCGGCGGCGCTGCCGGTAGCGGCAGAAGGGGCGACCGCCGTCGTGCTTCCTGCGGCGACCGCCGTCGTGCTTCCCGCGGAGAGCAGGGCGGAAACGTCGGTGGTCCCCATCGTCGAACTGAGCACCGAGGCAAAAGAGGCGGAAGAGGCGGAAGATGCAGGTGCGGCACCCGAAGCGGCAACAGCCGAACGCTCGGACAACTGCTGCAGGGACGCCTCAATGCTCTGGATCCGGCCCAGCGCCTCAACCATGCTCACGAGCCGGCCTTCCGGTGCCACGCGGCGGAGGCAATCTCGTCCAGGGCGCCTTGTTCGGCGTGGAGTTCGGCGGCGAGGAAGGCGGCGTCGTGGCGGGTTTCGAGTTTCTCCAACCCAACGGCCCGGCGCCGGGCCTCGGTGTACTCGTCCCGGGCAGCCGCGGCCTCGGCGTCAGCAACAGCAGCCAGGGCATCGAGTTCGGCAAGCATGCTTTGCGAGGCAGCACGCGCGGCGGCTATGGCCAGCAGGGACCCGGAATCCCCCAGCGAACCAACGGAACCCGACGAATCCGCCAGGGCTGCACGGGCTTCGGCCCGCCGTTCACGCACGGAGGATGACCGCGAGTTCGCCGTGGCCAGGCCGGATTCGGCAGCCTTCTGCTCGGCCTGCCGCAGCCTGAGCAGCCCTGCCAGGGAGAATTGTCGGTTCATGTGGTTCCTTCCACGCCAAAAAGGGAAGACAGCCTGGACAAAGCCGCCCAGGATTCGCCAAACGAGGAAGGCATGCCCATCCCCTGGCGCAGGAACTGGTTGATGGCAGCCTCGTTGTCCAGGGCGGCGTCCACCAGCGGGTTGCTGCCGTGCCGGTAGGCGCCGACGTCGATCAGGTCCTGCGCTCCGCGTCGGGCAGCGAGGACGCGCCGCAAGGCGACAGCCAGCGCAGTATGGGTAGCCGGGTTGACCTTCGACGCCACCCGGGACACCGAACCGAGGACATCCACCGAGGGGAAGTGCCCGGTGACGGCGAGCTTCCGGTCCAGGACCACGTGGCCGTCCAGGATGGAACGCGCGGCGTCGGCGATCGGTTCGTTGTGGTCGTCGCCGTCCACCAGGACTGTGTAGATCCCCGTAATGGAGCCGGTTTCCGCGGTCCCGGCACGTTCCAGGAGCCTCGCCAGCACGGAAAAGGTCGACGGCGGGTACCCGCGTGTCGCGGGCGGCTCACCTGCGGAGAGGCCGATTTCTCGTTGCGCCATGGCGACGCGCGTCAGGGAGTCCATCATCAGGACCACGTCCTGCCCCGATTCGCGGAACGACTCTGCAATGCGGGTTGCCGTGACGGCCGCCCGAAGCCGCATGAGCGCGGGTTCGTCGGAGGTAGCGACCACCACCACGGAGCGCGCCAGGCCTTCGGCGCCGAGGTCGTCTTCGAGGAACTCGCGCACTTCACGTCCACGCTCCCCCACCAGGGCAATCACGGAGACCTCGGCGTCAGTACCCCGAGCCACCATGGACAGCAGCGAGGACTTGCCCACGCCGGACCCGGCGAACAATCCAAGGCGTTGCCCGCGACCCAGGGTACAGAGGGTGTCCAGCACACGGACTCCGGTTTGGAGCGGGGTGTCGATGCGGGCCCGGCGCATGGCATTCGGCGCTTCCTGGTCCAACGGCACCTTGCCGGCGCAGAGCAAGGGTCCTTTCCCGTCAATCGGCCTGCCGAGCGCATCCAGCACGCGCCCAAACAATCCAGCACCGGTAGGAACCATCACCGGATTCCCGGCAGCACGGGCCGGAGCTCCGGCGGCAATGCCCGTCAGCCGGCCAAGGGGCATGCACCGCACTCCCCCGGGAACGGAGGCAACAACCTCGGCGTCGAGGGTGTCGGCTCCCGTGCCCACCGTGACCAGCTCACCGACCGCGCATTCCAGTCCGGCAACTTCCAGCCCGAGCCCCAGCACGGACGTCACTGTTCCCACTCGCTGCGGCGCGGCTGCGGCAACGGCGGCAGCGAGGCCCCTCACGCCGGGCCGCCCAGCAGCGCCTGCCGCGCCCGGTCCAGCGCGGATCCCAGCCGCGCGTCGATCCACCCGTACGGATAGTCGCCGACGGCGTCGCCCGGGTTGAGTGCGGGATCGGCCTTGAGTTCAACACCGGTTGGAGGCACGACGCCGGCAGCTTCCAACGCGGCCACGTCACCGGGGTGCAGGCGAACCTCCGTCACGGTTCCGTCAGGCTGCCCGAGCGCGCGATCGAGTGCAGCCCGGGCAGTCCGTTCTCCGTGGGCAAGCTCGTAGCCGAGGATCGCCTCCGCGAGTTCCAACGCACCGGCTGCCAGCGCATCCTCAATCTGACCCACGGCAACTTCCTGGCGGCGTTGCGCGGCCGAAGCCGCCGCCTCAAGGACGGTGACGGCACGCGCAACAGCCGAGCGCCCGGCGCCGAGCCTTTCTGCGTGCTCGGCCAGCAACTGTTCCCGCAGGCGGCGCTGTTCTGCTGCCGCGGCCTGCATCCCGGCCGCGTACCCGGCAGCGTGGCCCTGGGTGAATCCCCGGTCCGCGGAAGGTTGCTCCGTGCGGAGTTCCGGGAACGTGACGCGGGTGTATGGCTCAGTAGACAAAGTCGTCCTCGTCCCCGCGCCGGACCACAATGGCACCCTCGGCCTCGAGCTCGCGGATGGACCTGACGATGTCCGCGCGTGCCTCTTCCACCTGCGAGGCCCGGACCGGACCGGAAGCGGCCATCTCCGATTCGAGGATCTCCAGGTTGCGGCCGGACATGTTGGCGCGGACCGTGTCCAGCACCACCGGCGGGGCGCCCTTCATGGCGACGGCCAGCACATCGGCGCTGACTCCGCGCAGGATCTGCTGGATGTCACGTGGTTCCAGTTTGACGATGTCCACGAACGTCAACATCCGTGCCCGTACTTCGGTGGCCAGGTCCGGATCCACGGTGCCCAGGCCGTCCAGCACGGAGCGTTCGGTGTTGACGTCCGAACGGTTGATGATGTCCACCAACGGCTGGATGCCACCCACGATCTCGTTGGTTTTCCGTTGCGACATGACGGCCCCCGCGCGGACCTTGAGCGTTTCGGCCACGATTCCCACAGCTTCCGGGGAGGCCGAGCCCATGGTCGCGATGCACCGGGCAACCTCGATGCGCTGGGTGTCGCCCAGCCCGGACATGACGGCGGAGGCTTTTCCGGGCCGCAAGTGGGCCAGGATCAGTGCGATGGTCTGCGGCAATTCGCCGTCGATCAGGGCAAGGATCTGCCCGGGGTCCATCATCTCCAGGAACTCGAAGGACTTCCCGGCCATGGTTGAGGCGAGTCGGTCCATGAAGCCTGCGGCTTTGTCCGCGCCGAAGGACGCTTCAAGAAGCCCGACGGCGAATTCCTGGCCGCCGCGGGCGGTGCGGCGGCCGCTGACGGCCAGTCCGTGGAACTCGTTAATGACGTGGTCCGCTACTACGGACGAGACGCGGCGGAGACGGACGATCTCTGCGGCGATGTCCTCCGCTTCGGATTCGGAGAACTGGCCCATGACGGCCGCAGCACTCGATGGGCTCATCTGCATGAGCACCACCGCCACCTTCTGCACCCCGTTCAGGGCTGAGGCTTCCGGGAGGCTCAAACTGACTGCCTTTCATCCATGAGTCCCCGCAAGTACTCCGCGGTGCGGGCCGGGTTGTCCGCCACCATGGCCTCGATCTGGGCCCGCTTGAGCTCGCCGTCGAGTGCTTCGGAGCCGGGCAAAGGCAGTGCCGGGGTGGGCTCCAACGGGGCTACGGGCTGGATGGAGGTGAGCTCGATTGCCGTGGTGGGCGGCCCGGCGGCGATGGCAGGCGTGGGGATGGCCTCGGGCAGTGCCTCGTAGTCCAGGCGTTCGCCGAGGTCCACTGGTTCACGTTGCTGGCGGCGCTTGAGGATGATCAGCACCGTCACGATCAGGGCGATCGCGGCGAGCAGGATGCTTCCGGCCATGATGAGGGTGTTCATGAGGGCCGCGTCCTTGGCAGCCTCGGCATCCGCCTGGGCAGTGCCGAGTGCTTGTGCTGCCTTGTCCGCCGCTGCTGTGCTGAACGGCAGGACCTCCACTGTGACCACGTCGCCGCGGGCAGTGTTGATACCAGCAGCAGCAGTCACCAGAGCGCGGACGGAGTCAACGTTCACTCCCCCGGCGGCGGACTGGTTGATGGCCACGGAGATGGTCTGGCGCTTGACGGCACCCTGCGGGATGGTCCGGTCCTCGGTGACTTTGTTGACCGCGTTGTTCTTGGTGGTGTCGCTGGAATCGTAGGAACCATTGGCCGCCGTGCCGCCGGGAACAGCTATGTTGTCCGGGCCGAGCACCCCGGACGCGCCACCGCCGGTACCCGTGTACTTCTCGGTCTTGGTGGACTCGCTAAGTGCCGGGGTGTTGGTGGCTGGAGTGAAGGTTTCGCTGCGTTGCTGGGCGGATTCCGCGGTGACGTCCGCGGCCACGGCCACTGTGGCGTTGCCCGGACCCACCACGCTGTCCAGGACGGAACGGACGGCATCCGAGGTGCGCTGCTGGTAGTCCGTTGCCTGCTTGGACGAAGACCCCGTGGCCCCCGCGCCAACAGTGGAGAGCACGTTGCCCTGCGAATCCACTACCGAAACGTTGGTGGGCTTGAGGTTTTCGATCGCCGCGGAGGTCAAGTGCACAATGGCTTGGACCTTGTCCGAGGACAACGTGGTGCCCGGCTGGGTCTGCACGAACACCGAGGCCGTGGCTTCGGGCGTGGTGGAGACGAACACGGACTTTTCCGGAATGGCGAGCTGCACGGCCGCGGACTTCACGCCGTCCATGGCCTGGATGGTGGTGCTGAGTTCCCCTTCCAGCGCGCGCTTGTACGTTACGGACTGCTGGAACTCCGAGGACGTGACGCCCAGTTTGTCCAGCAAGGAGTAACCCGTGGCAGCGGCCGTGGGCAGCCCGGCGGCGGCGGCCTTCAGGCGTTCGTCGTACACCTTGTCCTCGGGGACCAGGATGGTGGATCCGCCGTTGCTCAGTTCGTACGGGATGTTGTCCTTGCGGAGCTGCTCCACGATGCTGTTGGCGTCCGTGTCCTTCAACCCCGAAAACAAGGGTGAGTAGGCGGGCTTTCCCAGCCAGGCGGTCAACGCCACGCCGCCCAGGACCAACACAGCAACGCCCAGGATGGCGAGGGTGCGCTGGGCAGGGCTGAACGCCTGCATCCCGCTGCCGAGCTTGCGGAAGAACTGGGAAATCGCCGGTGGCATCAGGCCTGCATCCTCATGATCTCGTTGAACGCGTCAACACCCTTGTTGCGCACGGCTGCAACCAGCTCGAACGTCACTTGGGCGCGCGTGGCAGCAAGGGTTGCCTTGTGGATGTCATCCAGGTTGCCTGTCACTGCGGACACGGCCAGTTCCTTGGAGGCCGACTGCAAGGACTGCAAATCGTCGACGGCGCCAGTCAGGGCCGTGCCAAAGTCGCCGCCGGTACTGGCTGGCTTGGCACTGCCCACATACCCGGTTCCGCTGACGCCTTGGACGCTCTCAACAGGACCCAGGGCCATCAGGACTTTCCTATCTCAAGTGCTGCCAGGTACGTTTCACGGGCGCGGTCCACCACTTGCGCGTTGGCTTGGTAGCCGCGCTGGGCGACGATCAAGGTGCCCATCTGTTCGGCCAGGTCGATGTCCGGGTACTTCACGTTCCCATTGGCGTCGGCAAGGGGGTGGTCCGGCTGGTAGACGATCCTGCCGGTCGCATCACCCAGAGGGGTGCTCTTGACGTACACGCCTTGGCCGTCGTTGCCCTCGGCGGCCTCGATGTAGCGGGCACGGAACACTTGTCCGTCCGTCCGCGAGGCGTTGTTCATGTTGGCGAGGTTGTCCGAGACAGCATCGAGCCACTTGCGGTGGACCGTCAGTGCCGAGCCTGCGATTCCGATAGCGTCGAAGGTCATCAGTTGGTCCTCAATGCCGTGCGAAGTGACGTGAACTCGCCGGCAACTGCCCTCGCGGCGAACTGGTACCGCAGCACGGTATCGATGTTGGAAAGCGTCTCGGTGTCCAGGTTGACGTTGTTACCGTCCGTGCGGGTCGGCTCGTCCGAGGGAGAGATGGTGGCGTTGACGGTGCCGTTGCCGGAGCGGACCGATGCAGCCAACTGGTCCTCGAAGGAGACGCGCTTGGCCGTGTAATTGGGCGTGTTGACGTTCGCGATGTTGTTGGCGATGGTCCGTTGGCGCAAGGAAAGCGCGTCCATGGCGCTGGCCAAGGCGACGGAGGTCACGGATTCAAGCACAAAGTCCTCACCTGGTGGTGTTCAAAGGCCAATCCGTGGCCAAGCATCGAGCGATCCCTGCTCAGCAAGGGCTATCGGCACCGTTCGAAAGGACGTTAGGCGAATCGCCAACAAATTTTGTAAACGCCGTGCTGGCTTCTGTTGCGAGGCCCACTCGACCATCCCCACCGCCTCCCTGACTTCGCAAGCTCAGCCAGGGAACCCGGGCGGCGTGGGCCCTGTTCTCGAATACCCCGCACAGCGTGCCTCACAACGTGTCTGTTGGGGCCGCCGCCTTGGTGTCAACTGCTGCCGTGAGTTCATCGATCCGGTCCATGGCGTCGCTCAGGCGGCCGACTGTTTCCCACAAGTGAGGGTGCCGCGACCGGACCTGCTGCAGGGGCGTTCCGTCCTTCGCGATGGCAGCTCTTCAGAAGCAGCCATGCATCCAAGTCTGCACCGGACGGGTGGAACCAGCGTGCCAAGCACCGTCCGCACCACGCCGTCCGCACCACGCCGTCCGCACCACGCCGTCGGCACCAAGGCGAGTGCCGCCGTCGTTCTTCCAGTTGCGGGACCCAGGCGCCCCTCAGCCCCACTCGCTACACTGGCCCCATTCCCAGGCGTCGAACGGTAAGGGGTAAGTCCGTGGGCATTGACCTAGAAGAGCTGTACAAAGACCTGCATTCGAATCCGGAGCTGTCCTTCCAGGAAGTCCGCACGGCAGGCATCGTGGCGGGGCACCTCGAAGAGCTGGGCCTTGCCGTGCACCGCAACATCGGCAAGACGGGCGTGGTGGGCGTCCTCAACAACGGCGACGGTCCGGTGGTGATGCTCCGGGCCGACATGGACGCGCTCCCCGTCAAGGAAGCCACCGGCCTGGACTACGCCAGCACCGCCACGGGCGAAGACCATGAAGGCCGCGAGGTACCCGTGATGCACGCGTGTGGTCACGACGTCCACGTCACGTGCCTCCTGGGCGCGGTGGAGAAACTCGTCAACCAGAAGCAGGAGTGGCAAGGCACGCTCATCGCCCTGTTACAGCCCGCCGAGGAGTGGGGCGGCGGAGCGAATGCGATGGTCAAGGACGGCCTCTACGCTCGCATCCCCAAGCCGGATGTGGTGCTCGGCCAGCACGTGGCGCCCTTCCCGGCTGGCTGGTTCGGGCTCCGGTCCGGCGTTGCCATGGCTTCGGCGGATTCGCTCAACGTCACCTTGCATGGCCGGGGCGGTCACGGTTCGCGTCCCGAAACCACGGTGGACCCCGTCCTCATGGCAGCTGCGGCAACCGTCCGGCTCCAAGGCGTGGTTTCCCGCGAAATCGCCCCGAGTGATTCGGCGGTGGTGACTGTCGGCCAACTTCACGCCGGAACCAAGAACAACATCATCCCCGAAACGGCCACCTTGGGCCTCAGTATCCGGTCCTTCAGCGAGCCAACACGCGAGAAGGTGCTGGCCGCCGTCGAACGTATTGTGCGGAGCGAGGCCACCGCCTCGGGCGCCACCCAGGAACCCGACTTCCACTACGAGGAGCGCTTTCCCCTGACCGTCAACGACGATGCAGCGGCGAAAAGGGTGGACGCGGCTTTCAGGACCACTTTCGGCGCCCACCAAGTGATCGATCCCGGCCCGGTTTCCGGAAGCGAGGACGTCGGGATGCTGGCGACGGCGGCCGGCGCACCACTGGTGTTCTGGTTCCTGGGCGGGATCGAACCGCATTACGCCAAGGATTTCGCAGAGAAGGGACGGCTTCCGGAGGATGTGCCGTCCAACCACTCCCCGTACTTCGCCCCGGTGATCCAACCGACGCTGGGCATTGGCACGGATGCCTTGGTCACGGCAGCCCGGGAGTTCCTGGCCTGACCCGCCGGCCCAACCAGGAAAAGTCAGCCGCGCACGTCCAGGAGGAGTGGCTGCGAGGAACCCGGCCCGGACGGGACCGCAGCGAGCGCACCGAGTTGCGAGCCGGCGTCGTACTTCAAGCGGGCCAGGAGGTCCATGGCGTCGGCCTGCGCGTCGAGGACCTGCCGTGCCCGTGCCTCCAAGGCGACGGGCAGCGGACCGGCATCACGCGGCGGCTCCCACGACGGCGGGAACCCGCCGGAGACAGCCACGGCGATGTCCGCCTCCAACCGGTCCAGGACGGCGGACCAAGCGTCAAGCGACACCGAGCGCCCGCCCCGAGGCAGCAACGGAACCCGAAGCAACAGGCGCTTCCACGGGCAATTGCGCCGCCGCCTCGTGCCACCCCTGCCGCAGCGGTTCCAGGAGCTCGATGCACTCCTTGGTCCGCTCCACGTCGCGGTAGATGTTGGCGCCAATAAGGGCCTGCATGGCGTACTCATAGATGCTGGCAAGCGAAGCGGCTCCGTCCCAGAGGTCCACCCGGAGCGTCGCCTGGAGCTCGGCGACAATTGCCTGGGCGTGCAGCAGGTTTTCGCGGGCCGAGTCCCAATTGCTGTTTTCCTGGGCAAGGCGGGCGCGCTTCAAATCCAGCAGGAGGCGGTCGTACAGCATGGTGAGCAGTCGGGCAGGCGGCGCGGAGAGGACGGCGTCGTCGTTGTAGCGCGAGAGCTGCTGGGCGCGAAGGGCACTGTAGGTCATGGCTATTCTCCTGTGGACTGCTTCGGGAGGCTGGAAATCTGCCCGGACAACCAACTGGACTGCGATTGGAGGCCGCCGAGCAGCACCTCCATGTTGGTATAGACGGACTGGAGCGTGGCCCGTCGCGTCGCGAGGCGCTGGTCCCAGTCGGCGATTCTGGTGCCCAGGTCCCGGATTTCGGATTCGCGGCCCTTGATGAGGCTGGAAATGGAGCCGTTGAAGGGATCGGAAGCGGCCTTGGCTGCGTCGGCAACCCGCCCCGCCAAAGCCTGCACCGCCGCTTGGGTCGCGGCCGGATCGGCCGACAACGCTGCGGCAAACTTCTCCGAATCGAACGTGAAATTCCCGTCCTTGGTGATGTTGATGCCGTATTCTGCCGGCGACTTCCCGTCGATGGGTCGGGAAAGTGCTGCCACCACCTGGTCATTGACGGCGCGCACGCTGGTGTTGCCGGTCAGGATCCCGGCTTTGGGGACGGTGGCTCCGCTGGAGTCCGTGGTCTTGGAGACCGCACTGTACATGGACACGAAGCTGAGGACGTCGTTGACGGACTTCACCAGGTCTTCGGCCTTCTTGGTGATGCCGGGGACGTCGCTGGCAACGGTCACGGTCACCGGCCCGGTGCTCACTGCGGTGGCCGTGACGGACACGCCCGGCAGCACATCCGTGAACGTATTGGTTCCCGAGGTCAGGACCTGCTCGGCCGCAGTGCCCGCGTACAGGGTCGCTTTGGCGTCCTGGGCGGAGCGTACGACGGCGGCGGTCGGGTCCGCCATGAGGTCCACCGCGGTGCCGCCCGCCACTTGCGCGGCTGTGCCTTGGTAGGCGGTAAAGGCTCCGGCTGCTCCGGACGTGGACGCCGTGAGTTGCAGGCGGTAGGTGCCGTTGCCTGCCGGAACCTTCACCGCATGAGCGCCGCCGGACGCTGCGTTGATCGCCGAAACCACGTCATCCAAGGAAGTGCTCGCAGGAGCAATCTCGGTCGTCTTACCCGTGGAATCAACGATCACCAAGTGTGCCGGCGCACCACCGTCGGTGGGCCAGGAGGCCATGGCCGCGGTGACGTTTACCTGCGTCTGGGCCAACTGCGTCACGGTCAGGTCGATCGATCCCGCAGTGGCCGCCGTCGTGGTTTTTGCCGTGACGGAAGGGGAACTGCTGGTGGCAGTGAACAGGTTCAGCGCGCCGGTGGCGGAACCTGCAACGGAAAGATCCTTCAGCGCCGTGAGCTTGGAGTTGAGGGACTGCAGGGTGGAAATGACCGTCTGGTTGGAGGCCAGCTTGGTCTTGAGCTGGGTCTGCGGCAAGGCTTCGACGGACATCAGGGAGTTGATGATCGCCGTGGTGTTCAGCCCACTGGCGAGCCCGTCGATGGCGGTTGTCACAGGTTCTCCTTCCAGGTTTGTTCAAGAGCCGCGCCGAGCGGCGGCCGGCCGGGATGGGGGCCCGGCCGGTCGCCACATCAGCCCAGAGGCGTTAGCGCAGGAGCGTTTAGCGCAGGAGCGAGAGAACGCCCTGGCCGGACTGGTTGGCCTGTGCCAGCATGGCCGTGCCTGCCTGGGACAGGATGTTGGCCTTGGTGTACTTGACCATTTCCGCAGCCATGTCAGTGTCCGCGATGCGGGACTGTGCAGCCTGCAGGTTCTCGCCGGCAACGTTCAGCGACTTGATGGCGTGGTCCAGTCGGTTCTGGCTTGCACCAAGGTCCGAACGCTGCGTGGAGACTGCCTTGATGGCTGCGTCAATCGCCGTGATGGTGGTCTGGGCGTTGGCGTTGGTGGTGACATCGAAGCCCGTGGCACCGGCGGCGCCGGACAGCGTGCCCGCTGCCGTTGCTACGTCGCCGAGGTTGACGGCAATGACATCGTTGGCCGAACCGGCAGTACCCACCTGGATGTTCAGCGCCGCGCCACCCTTGAGGAGGTCGATGCCGTTGAAGTTGGTGGACTGCGTGATGCGGTCCAGCTCCTTGCCCAGCGAATCGGCTTCGGTCTTGATGGCCGTACGCGCGTCCGCGTTGTTGGAGTCCGAGGCACCCTGGACTGCGAGGTCGCGCATGCGCTGCAGAACGGAGTGGACTTCGGTGAGGGCACCTTCCGTGGTCTGGATGATGCTGATGCCGTCCTGGGCGTTACGGGCGGCAACCGAGGAGCCGCTCACCTGGGACTTGAGGCCCTCCGAGATGGCAAGGCCGGCCGCGTCGTCAGCGGCACGGTTGATGCGCAGGCCGCTGGAGAGCTTTTCCATCGACTTGGCAAGGGTGTCCTGCGTGGCGTTCAAGCTGCGGTACGCGTTGTTTGCCATCAGGTTGTTGTTGATCTGCATGCCCATGATTTTTCCTCCGTGATCTGGACTTACTGTGTGGCAGCCCATCCGTGGGCCGTCACAGCGCACTATCGGAACAGCCAGCAGCGCGGTTAGCAAAAACTTCAATGAGCTTTCGACGCCGCCGGAAGCTAACGCTGCAACGCTCCCGGCCGATAGCAAATGGGGACATCCCCAAAACCAGAACTGGAGTTGACCTCAGTGGCTATCCATGAACTGTCAGCCCTGCTGTGGCGAGAACGTGAGCTCCTGGATCTGCTGACGTTCAAGCTCGAAGAAGAGCAATTGCTGCTGACGGCCGGCAAGTCCCGTTGGTTGCCGCACGGCACCCGGGAAGTGGAACAGGTCCTGGACCGTGTATCCCAGGCCGGCCTGGCCCGGGCCGTCGAGATCGCAGCCGTGGCCGAACAATGGGGCATCTCCCCGGATTCCTCGCTCGCCGAACTGGCGGCCTCGGCACCGGAGCCTGCGTGGGCGGACGTCCTGACGTCCCACTTGACGGCCATGCGGCAACAAACGGCCACCATCAAGGAACTCCGCGACGCCAATGAACAGTTCCTCCGGGCAGCGGTCCGCTCCACCCAGGAGACCCTGGCGGACCTGAAACCGGTGGCCGGCACGTACGATTCCCACGGCCGCACGGGCGACACCCCAACCGCCCACCTGGTGGACCGGAAGTTCTGAGGAGGAACACACAGTGAGCACCTTCGGCGGACTCAACACGGCCTACCGCGGCCTCACCGCAGCGCAGCAAACCATCAACCTGGCCGGACAAAACATCGCCAACGCCTCCACTGCCGGCTACACCCGCCAGCGGATCGAGCAGTCGGCCATCGGAGCGCCGGTGCCCGTGGGGCTCAACCCGGGCATCGGGCAGGCCGGGCAAGGCGTGTCCGTTGACGGGATCGCACGGCTGGGCAGCAGCTTCCTCGACGCTGGCGTCCGCAACACCGCCGCCGCGTCCGGTTACGCAACCATCCGGTCCACGGAATTGCAGCGGCTTGAGGACTCGTTGCAGGAACCCGGTCCGCATGGACTCTCGACGGCGTTGCAAACCTTTTGGGCGGCATGGCAGGGAGTGGCGAACCACCCGGGCGAGTCCGCTCCGACGTCGGTCCTGCTCGAATCGGCGGCTACCCTGACCGAGACGGTCTCCGCAGGCTACAGGGCCCTGGACGCCCAGTGGAGTCGGGTCCGGGGTGAAACCGCGGCCAACGTCAACGAGCTCAACGCCGCCGCCGGGCGCGTGGCGGACCTCAACGGGCGGATCCGGTCCACGGTGGCTGCCGGCGGGTCCGCGAACGAGCTCATCGATGCCCGCAACCAGTTGACGGAGTCCATTGCCTCGATGGCCGGTGGGACGGTCCGCGAGAATGCCGATGGCACTGCTGACGTCTTCATCGGGGGCAACGCCCTGGTCTCCGGAACGTCGGCCCGCGTGCTGACCCTCGCCGGCCCCACGACCCTCGGCAGCACAACACCGGTGCAGCTGGAATGGGCGGACCGTCCGGGCATGGCGGTAAACCTCGACGGCGGTGAACTCGCCGGGGCGGTGTCCCTCCTGGCACCGGCCAACGGGAGCGGCACCGGCGGCGCCCTCGCCCAGGCCGCGGCATCCTACGATGCCTTCGCAACGCAGCTCATGAACGACGTCAACGCCATCCACCGCACGGGGCAGTCCACCACCGGTGCCGGCAACCTGGACTTCTTCGCCACCACCCCCGGCGTCCCTGCGGCCCTGTCACTCAGGGTGGTCCCGGGCAGTGGGGCCGGAATCGCCACGGGAGCTGCCGGCGCGGGTGCCTTGGATGGAAGCATCGCCGATTCCCTTTCCCTCATTGGTTCATCCTCCACGTCGCCGGATGTTTTCTGGAGCGGAGTCGTTTCCGGGATCGGCATGGCCTCCCGCTCGGCACAACAGCATTCGCAACTGGCCGACGCAGCGGGAGTTGCCGCCGTCGGGCAGCGCAACTCAGGTGCCGGAGTCAGCCTGGACGAGGAAAACATCAACCTCCTCGCCGGGCAGCACGCCTACCAGGCCGCGGCCCGTGTGATGACCGCGATCGACGAGGCCTTGGACGTCCTGATCAACCGCACCGGACTGGTGGGAAGGTAAGCCATGATCAACCGCGTTACCACCCACATGATGGCGGCCTCGTCGCAGCGCAGCCTGCAATCGGCGCAAACCCGGCTGGCCGAGCTGCAGGACCGGGCACTCACACTCAAGAACATCAACCGCCCCTCGGACGATCCAGCGGGTGCCGCACAGGCCATCGCCCTCCGGGGCCAGCTCAACGCGGCCAATCAATATGGCAGCAATATCAGCGACGGAAACGGCTGGCTGGCCGCCGCCGACACCGCGCTGGGCCAGTCCACCAACATCCTGAACCGGGTGCGGGACCTCGTGGTCCAAGTGGCCAACGGCACGCTGAACGATTCCGCGAAGGAGGCCATCGCCGTCGAAATCGAAGGCCTCGGCAAGGACCTCCTGACGCAGGCCAATACGCAGTACCTGGGCCGCAACGTCTTCGCCGGCAGCTCGGATACGGACGGCGCGTTCACCAACGGCACTCCCCCGGTGTTCAACGGTGGGGCCGGAGCGTCGGTGGAGCGTCGCGTGGATGCGTCACGGACCGTGCGCGTGGATTCCGACGGCGGTGCCATCTTCGGCAGCGGCGCCGGCTCGGTTTTCGCCATGGTGGGTGACGTGGTGGCTGACATCCGCGCAGGGGTCAACCCCAACGGACGGCTTGCGGCCATTGGCGCGGGGATCCAATCGGTCATCGACGGCCGCGCCGATGTGGGCATGCGGCAAACACGCCTGGGTCAGGCCCAGGACTCATTGGAAGGGATGAAAGCTACGCTGGAAACGCAGAGGTCACGGGTGGAAGACCTGGATTTGGGAAAGGCTGTCATGGATTTGAAGGTGCAGGAGACCAACTACCAAGTGGCCCTCGCGGTGACCGCCAAGGTATTGCAGCCTACGTTGATGGATTTCCTGCGATGAGCACGGCCCTGGCTTTCGCCGCTCCCCTGCCCGGACTCGAGGCCGCGGAAGGTTTCACCCTGCGTGGCGTTCCGGGTGCCGAAGGATTGTTCGCCTTGGAGGCCACGAATCCGCAGGTACGGATGTTCGTCGCCGACGCTTCGGTGTACGTGCCGGACTATGCCCCGGCCATTCCGCGTTTCGCACTGGAAGCCGTTGGGCTGGCCTCCGCGGAAGGGACCACATTGGTGGTAGTGAACCCCTCGGCGGAGAAGACCACGGTGAACCTCATGGCGCCCATCCTGCTGAACCCCGCCACCGGGGCGTGCATCCAAGTGATTCTCGACGCCGGCACGTACCCGCTGCGGGCAGAGCTCGGTTCTTAAACGCAAAACCCCGCCCAACGGACCACGCACCATGGCGTTCCAGGGCGAATAGTCCGTTGGACGGGGTCAGCGCGTCAGGCAGGGACGTTGAGCGACGCTTCGAGGGCGGCGTCGGCGTCGCGGAGGACGTTGGCCGCAACTTCGAGTCCTTCGATCCGGCCGAGCGACACGTCCTCGTGTTCGATGTTGACCAGCATGTTCGGATCAACTTCGTGGAGGGCGCGGAGGAACTCGGTCCAGTAGGCGGTGTCGTGGCCGCGGCCCAGGGCAACGAAGTCCCAGGCCGAGTTCTTCGGCCACTCGTTGGCCCACTCGTCGCCACCCAGGTTGGTGCGGTTCTCCTCGGCCGAGAGCCTGCGGAAGCTGTTGTCCAGCACGCCGTAGAGCGCGGCGTTGTCCGTGTTGACGCGGACGTCTTTCGCGGCGGCCTGGAAGACCAGGGGTCCGAGTTCGCGGACCACGGTGACGGGGTCCATTTGCTGCCAGAACAGGTGGGAAGCGTCCAGTTCCACGCCCACGTGCGTGGCGCCGGTGAGCTCGATGAGCTTGTGCACGTCGGCGGTGTTGAACACGATGTTCTGCGGGTGCAACTCCAGGGCTACCTTCACGCCGTGGTCTGCTGCCAGCCGGTCGGTTTCCTTCCAGAACTCCGCGGCCACGCCCCACTGGTAATCCAGCACGTCCAGCGCGGCGGAGTTCCAGGCGTTGACCACCCAGTTCACCACTGTGGCTCCGGGTTCACCGCCGGGCAACCCGGACATGGTGACCAAACGATCCTGGCCCAAACGCTGTGCCAGGCGGATGGAACGGCGGATGTCCTCGGCGTGCTTCTCGCCGATTTCCGGGCGCGGGTGCAGGGGGTTTCCGTTGCAGTTCAGGCCGGCGATGGACACCCCGGTGCCTTCGAAGAGTCCCAAATAGTCGTCCCGGGCCGCGTCCGAGACCAGGATTTGGTCCATGGTGGGCACGTGGACGGCCGGTAGGAACCCGCCGGTGTTGATCTCGATGCCGGTCAGGCCCAGGTCCGCGATGACCTTCAAGGCCTCCGGAAGCGGGCGGTCGTGCAGGATCGCGTTGTAGACACCGAGTTTCATAGCGTGATCTTCTTTCCGTTGTTCAGGGCGGATTCGGTGACGGCCTCGAGGAGTTCCATGTTGCGGACCCCTTCATCGAACGTGGCGCAGCGGGGCAGCGACTCTGCCTCGGAAAGGCCGGCGATCTCTTCGAGGAAGGCGCGGGTCTGGTAGCCGAACGCGTCGTTCTGGCCGAAACCGACCTCCGGGGCGTCCATCGCCAAACCACCGGCAATGTACGGGTGTCCGGGGCCGAGGATCACCTGGCGGTAGCCGTTCTGCAGGCCGGACTCGTCGTTGAGGAAGAGCTGGATTTCGTTGGGACGGCGCTGGTCGAATTTCGCGCCGCCGTTTTCGCAGAACACCTCGAACTGCAGGCTGTTGGCGTGTCCGGCAGCAACCCGGGACACTTCGAAGCTGCCCGCACCGTTGGCGAACTCGGCGTTGAAGGCCGCGTAGTCGTCGTTCTCCACGGCCTCGAAGGTGTCGCTAACGGCCACGTGGTCGTGACCCATGACTGCGCTCAATGGCAGCGGACGCTTGTCGATCGCAGTAGTCAGGCGGCCGCCGCTGATGGACTTGATGTCGCCGCACAAGAACTCAGAGACGTACGTCAGGTGGCTTCCGACGTCGGCCAGCGCACCCGAGCCGGGCCCGCCCTTGTAGCGCCAACTCATGGGAGCGGAAGGGCTGAAGCCGTAATCGGTCCAGTACCGGCCACTGAAATGCAGCACATTGCCCAGCACACCGTTCTGGATCAATTCACGGATGTAGGCAATGCCCGGGGTGCGGCGGAACGTGAAGCCAATGCGGGCCAGGTTGCCGCGGGCCTCGGCAGCACGGGCCGCGTCAGCCATGGCACGGGCGTCCTCCAATGTGTCGCTCAGGGGCTTCTCGCACAGCACGTGCTTCCCCGCGGCCAACAATCCTTCCACCACTTCGCGGTGCAGCGAGTTGGCAATCACCACGCTGACCACATCAATATCGTCGGCTTCGGCGATCGCCTGCCACGACGTGTCATGACGCTCATACCCGAACCGGCGTGCAGCCAGGGAGCCGAATTCGGCGTTCACGTCACCGATCGAAACAAGCCGTACCTGGGGCAGCACCGGGCTGTAGAGGGCAGATGCCGTGCGGTAGGCGGCGGCGTGGGCCTTGCCCGCCATTCCTGCACCGATAACGGCGACGCCGAGGCTTTCAGCCATGATTTCTCCTTCGAAATTCCGCCGTCAGATGGGGCACTGATCGGCATTTTGTAGCGCTACAATTTTTGCACTGGCATTGATCGTAGCTATGTCCATATGTCCTGTCAATCATTCGCCGACTATCCTCGAAGACAGACCCGAAAGGCATGCTGAACTCCGTGAAAACACCCGACGCGCGGCCCACTCCACAGTCCCGACGCCCCACTCTCTACGACGTCGCCACCCAGGCCGGCGTCTCGCCGTCGTTGGTTTCGCTCTTCCTCAAGGACCCCGAAAGGGTCAGCGCCAAGCGCCGGGACGCCGTGCACACCGCGATCACCGAACTCGGTTACCGGCCCAGCCGCGCTGCGACCACCCTGGCCAGCAACCGCACCAAGAGCATCGGATTGGTCATCGACGACTACCGGAACCTCTGGTTCGTGGACCTGCTCCGGGGCATGGAATCCGTCCTTTCCGAGCCCGGCTACCAAGTCACCCTGGCCGATTCGCGTCCCGGCGAGAACCGCATCAAGGAAGCGACGGACGGCCTCCTCGCCATGCACGTGGACGCCCTGGTCATCGCAGCCGAACCCAGCGAATCCATGCTGGCCCGCACCTGGGTGCCCACCGTCGTCGCGGGTTGGCGCCAAGGCGTCCCCGCCGGAGCCGACCTGATCACCAACGATGACGACCTCGGCGGCGCCATGGCAACGGACCATCTTCTCCAGCTGGGCCACACCCGCATTGGCCACCTGTCAGGGCACGACGGCGCCTCCGACCACAGGCGCGCAGGTTACCGCCGCTCTATGGAGGCCGCCGGTTTGCCCGGCGTGGTTGCCGAGTCCGGCGGGACCTCGGAAGAAGACGGCTATGCGTCCGCATGCTGGCTCCTGGACCACCATCCGGACACCACCGCGATCTTCGCCGCCAACGACACCATGGCGCTCGGAGCCTTCGCCGCGCTCAAGGCACGCGGACTGTCCGTGCCATCGGACGTCTCGGTGATTGGCTACGACAACTCGCCCCTGGCGAAGTCGCGTTACCTGGACCTGACGTCCATCGATAACCGAAGCGACGTGGTGGGAATGGACGCGGCACGCAGGCTGCTGGCACGCCTCGAGGACGACGGCCTGGAACCCGAGCGCACCTTGATCGAGCCCGCCTTGGTTCTCCGCAGCACCACAAAGCAACGCGGAGTCACTTACGGCCCATAATCCCCCTCGGAATGGGCCGTAAGTGACCCCGCGTTGCTTGAATCAGACCTTCTCGCGGATGCGTTCGATCTTCGGTTCGGATACCTCAAACTCCCGACGGCGGCGGGCCAGGAACGTCCACAGCGTGCCTTCTGTCTGCGGCCGCTTCTCGACCGGCTGAACCGGCATTTCCTCAGTCTTGCGGGTTTCGGGTTTGCGCGCGGAGTCCTTCTTCGTGCGCCGCTCGAAGTCCTGATAGTACGCGTAGCACATACCAACCTCCTTCAATGGCTGCCCTTTAATCGTCCTCGCCTTCGGGCTACAAGTCGACCGTTAATTGCTTGGCCGCAGCCCTTCTGCCA
This sequence comes from Paenarthrobacter sp. NPDC018779, assembly GCF_044391085.1. Classification (NCBI taxonomy): domain Bacteria; kingdom Bacillati; phylum Actinomycetota; class Actinomycetes; order Micrococcales; family Micrococcaceae; genus Paenarthrobacter; species Paenarthrobacter sp. NPDC018779. Next base: position 238,720 of record NZ_JBIRZS010000004.1, read on the forward strand.
CGCGCAACTTCCCGTTGGCGACGAGCCATTGGATGGATTCGAGCACCGCCTCTTCCGGCTCATAGCGCGGCTGGTATCCGAGGAGCCGTTCGGCCTTTCGGATGGAGAAGCAATGGTTGCGGTGCAGGTGCGCCCAGCTGGCCTCCGCGTGCTCTTCCGGCGTGGAACCACGGAACTCGTCCCAGCTGACGGCGTTGAGCCGGGCTGCCTGCCCGAACCACCCGGCAGCGATCCCGGCATAGCCGCGGACACTGAGCGCTGTGGGCGCAACGATGTTGAAGTCCTCCCCCGCCGCCTCCTGCCGGCGCTCCACCGCCTTTTCGAAGGCCTGCGCCAAGTCATCGGCGTGGACGTGGTGCATAAGTTCCGTCCCGCTGCCGGGAATGGTCAGTGGTTCGCCTGCGGAGAGCGTGCGCCAGACTTCCGGGTCCAGGTTCCCGAGCGGGCCGATCGGATGCCAGCCCGGACCCACAATGTGGCCGGGATGCAGCGACGTGGTGGCCAGCCCACCGTTCGCGGTTTCCTCCTTCAGCATCCGGGCGATCCTGTCCTTCTGGATTCCGTATTCACCGTACGGCGGCAGATCGGCTTCCTCGGGAATGGGAACCTTACGGCTTGGCCCGTAGCGCCAAATGGAACCGCAGTGCAGCAAATGGCCCGCCTCGCCGCGCAAGCATGCAACCAACGCCGTGGCTGAGTCGAGCGTGAAGCACACCAGGTCAATTACGACGTCGGCATGCAGCTCCGCGATTCGCTCGCCGAAGGTGCCCTCCCGGTCCTCCTGCTCGCGGTCCGCAGCCACGCTGTGGACGTGGCTCCATTCCGGGCTTTCCACATAGGGTGCCCGGTTCCCGCGGCTGACGTTGATGACCTCATGGCCACCCCGCACCAGCCGCGGCACAAGGAAGCTGCCGATGTGTCCACTGCCGCCAATGACAACGATTCTCATGGTGTCCCCATCTCAAGGCTTGAAAGGATCTGGGCACCACGCTAGTCCGTCAGTAAACCGTTGCGGGAGACCCCTGACTCGCGGCCTCCACTGCCCTACGCGTTTCGGCCACCATGAGATCGGCGTTGATCACCGCTCCGGCCATATTGCCGGCGGCAGCAGCGGCCACCACCTGCCCAGTCAGGTCCGTGACATTACCGGCCACCCACACGCCGGGGATCGATGTCGCACCGCCGAGGGCCATGGTTTCCACGTGGTGTCCCACGCCCATGGGATGCTCGGCCGGTTGGATGCCGAGCGACTCAAGCACAGCTGAGCGGGCTTCCATCCGTGGACCTACCACCGCGGCTTCCACGGGAATGGTCCTGCCCGATTCCAGGGTGACGCCGGACAGGGCATCATCCTCGACCTTAAGCGAGGCCACTTTGCCGTCAACCACCGTGATGGAACGGGCGGCCAACTGCTCCCACTCCTCCTCCGTGGGCTCCAGCAGGTCATTGAGGAACAGGGTGATGTGCGGGCTCCATTGCCGGAAGAGCAGGGCCTGGTGCATGGACATCGGCCCGGTTCCCAGGATCCCGATACGTGTGTTCCGCACCTCCCAGCCGTGACAGTACGGGCAATGCAGCACGTCATTGCCCCACCGTTCACTGATGCCCTCGATGTCCGGGAGCACGTCCTTCAGTCCGGTCGCAACCAGCAAACGCCGCGCACCAACCAACCGCCCATCGGCCAACTCCACCTCAAAGGCGGGCTCCGCACCCGGGCCGGGCTCCGCCGTCGAACGCGCCGCTACTGCAGCCCCTTCCACGATGCTGCCGCCGTACTTCCGGACTTCCTCCCGCCCTATAGCGAGCAGTTCCAGCGGGCTCATGCCGTCCCGGGACAGGAATCCGTGGACGCCTGCCGCCGGCGCATTCCTGGGCTCTCCGGCGTCGATGACCAGCACCGAGCGCAAAGCCCTGCCCAACGTGACGGCCGCACTCAGCCCGGCCGCCCCTCCACCGATCACTACAACGTCATACTGCTGTTCCATACGCTTCCCTTCTTCCCTTACGAGGCCCGCTCTACGCGCCATTCCGCACTCACAAGCCGCAAAGCAGGCCCCACAACGCTTGGATTCAATGGTTTCGCGACCCGAAGCAAACCGGCAAGAAAGTTTGCTGCTATGGCAAACTGGGAGCATGGATTCCGATTTCAGCAAACTCCTCGATTCCGTCGGCCCCAGGCTTCGGGACCTGCGCACCCGGAAGAACGTGACGCTCGCAGAGGCCTCCGAAGCCACGGGCATTTCGGTCAGCACGCTGTCCCGGCTCGAGTCCGGGCAGCGGAAGCCAACCCTGGAACTCCTGCTGCCCATTGCCCGCCTGCACCAGGTACCCCTCGAGGAACTCATCGACGCGCCGGAAACGGGCGATCCCCGCATCCACCTCAAGCCCCACGTCCACCACTGGGGAACCGCTTTGCCGCTCACCAAGAGAGCCGGCGGCATCCAGGCTTTCAAGATGATCCTGCCGGGAGGGACGGGCAAGGAGGAGCCCAACCCGCAGTCCCACGAGGGTTATGACTGGATGTACATCCTCAACGGCAAGCTCAGGTTGATTTTGGGCGAGAACGACTTCATCCTCAAGGCCGGCGAAGCCGCGGAATTCGATACCCGCACGCCGCACTGGTTCGCGAGCGCCACCTCGGAGCCCGTGGAACTGCTGACACTCTTCGGCCAGCAAGGCGAGCGCATGCATGTGAGGGCCCGCCCCAAGCGCTGAACGCTGCCGCTCGAGCGGTCATAAAAGAACGAGGTTCATTTCCACCCTTGCGCTCAGGCGTGACTCCCGCCATACTAAATGAACGCTATTCATTTAGTGACAGTCGTCTCACCGGAGTACATGCCATCATGATTGAAATTACCCGCCTCGAAGCCCCGACTTCCCTGGCACGCACCGAACCGTCCACCCGCACCCCGCTGCGGGTCGGCGTCGTCCAGCACCGCTGGCACGCCGACGAAGCCGTCCTGCGCGCCGAGCTCAACGAGGGCATCGAGCGCGCGGCCAAGCTGGGAGCCACTGTTGTTTTCCTGCCTGAGCTGACGCTGTCCCGCTACCCGGCGGACACCCGCCCGGAGAACAACCCCGCCGTCGGTATCCGTCCCTCGGACATCACTGAGGACTTGCTCACCGGCCCCACCTTCACCTTCGCCGCAGAAGCAGCCAGGAAGTTCGGCGTGTCCGTCCATGCCTCGCTGTACCAGCGCGCCGAGAACCCGGACGGTACCGATGACGGCCTTGGCCTCAACACCGCCATCCTGGTCTCCCCCGCTGGCGAACTCGTGGCCCGCACCCACAAGCTCCACATCCCAGTTACCGCCGGCTACTACGAGGACAAGTTCTTCCGCAAGGGCCCGGACTCCGATGACGCTTACGCCGTGCACGCACCCGCCGAACTGGGCGGCGCCCGCCTGGGCATGCCGACGTGCTGGGACGAATGGTTCCCGGAACTTGCCCGCGTGTACTCCCTTGGCGGCGCGGAAATCCTGGTCTATCCCACGGCCATCGGTTCCGAGCCGGACCACCCGGATTTCGATACCCAGCCGCTGTGGCAGCAGGTGATCGTGGGCAACGGCATCGCCAACGGCCTCTTCATGATCGCGCCCAACCGCCACGGCAGCGAAGGAACCCTGAACTTCTACGGTTCCTCCTTCATCTCCGATCCGTACGGCCGCATCCTGGTCCAGGCACCCCGCGATGAGTCCGCAGTCCTGGTGGCTGACCTGGACCTCGACCAGCGCAAGGACTGGCTGACGCTCTTCCCGTTCCTGGCAACCCGGCGCCCGGAAACCTACTCCCGCCTCACGGAACCGGTGAACCCGGACGCTCCGCTGGGTGCCGCTCCTGCACAGGCAGTCTCCGCGTGAGCGCCTGGCGCATGCCGTCCGAGACGGCCCCGCAGGACCGCGTCTGGATGGCCTTCCCCACGGGCGGCTACACCCTGGGCGACACCGAGGAAGAAGCCCATGCGGCGCGCTCCACCTGGGCGGCCGTCGCGAACGCCATCCTTGAGTTCGAACCGGTCACCATGGTGGTAGCGCCCGACGACGTCGAAACGGCCGCGCGCTACTTGGACCCTCGCGTCGAGGTACTGACAGCTGAGCTGGACGACGCCTGGATGCGGGACATCGGTCCGTCTTTCGTACTCGATGCCAACAAGCAGCTCGGCGCTGTGGACTGGATCTTCAACGGCTGGGGCGGCCAGGACTGGGCTGCGTGGGACAAGGACTCCCTCATCGCCGAGTTCGTTGCCGGCCGGGCCGGGGTCCAGCACGTCCCGTCCGGCATTGTCAACGAGGGCGGCGGAATCCAGGTTGACGGTGAAGGCACCGTACTGGTGACGGAAACCGTACAGCTGGACCAGGGCCGCAATCCGGGCCTGACCAAGGCCGACATCGAGCAAGAGTTGGCCCGCACCATCGGGGCGACGCACGTCGTGTGGTTGCCCCGTGGACTGACCCGTGATTCGGAGAAGTTCGGCACCCGCGGCCACGTGGACATCGTCGCAGCGATCTCCAGCCCGGGAACGCTCCTGGTCCACTCCCAGCAGAACCCCGAGCACCCTGACTACAAGGTTTCCCGGGAAATCATCGACTTCCTGCGCACCACCCATGACGCAGCGGGCCGGGAATGGAACATCATCGAGGTTCCCGCACCGGAAACACTCACGGACGACGAGGGGTATGTGGACTACAGCTACATCAACCACCTCGTAGTCAATGGCGGGGTCATCGCCTGCAGCTTCAACGACCCCATGGACGAGAAAGCCCTCCGCCTTCTCGCCGATGCCTACCCCGGACGCCGCGTGGTCAGTGTTGACGCCCGCGAGCTGTTTGCCAGGGGTGGCGGCATCCACTGCATCACGCAGCAGCAGCCTACGGCCATCTAGAAAGGGCCTTCCATGAGCCAGACAATCCGCAGCAGCACTGACGCTGCAACGTCGCATGACATCAGCGGCAAGGGACTGAAGACGGGGCAGTTGGGGCTCCTCGCCGTCGTCGTTCTTGGCATTTCAACTATCGCCCCGGCGTATACGCTCACCAGCGCGCTTGGACCCACGGTCAACGAAGCCGGGCTTCAGCTGCCCGTGATCTTCCTGATCGGGTTCATTCCGATGATCCTGGTGTCCCTGGCCTACCGGGAACTCAACGCAGACTCCCCGGACAGTGGAACCACGTTCACCTGGGTCACCAAGGCGTTCGGGCCTTGGGTGGGCTGGATGGGCGGTTGGGGCCTGCTGGCCGCCAACATCATCGTCCTGTCCAACCTGGCCGGCGTGGCCGTGGACTTCTTCTACCTGTTCCTGGCCCAGGCAACCGGCAACCCGGAACTCGCCGACCTCGCAGGCGACAAAGTGATCAACGTCCTCACCTGCTTCGTCTTCGTGGCCTTGGCTGTGTGGGTCAGCTACCGGGGCCTGCACACCACCAAGATCGTGCAGTACGGCCTGGTGGGTTTCCAATTGCTGGTCCTTGGCTTGTTCGTGGCGATGGCCTTCGCCAACTGGTCCACATCGGAGACAGCCGTCCCGTTCAGCTGGGACTGGTTCGACGTCACCAAGATTGAAACCTTCGGCCAGGTGGCGGCGGGCATTTCACTCTCGATCTTCGTGTACTGGGGCTGGGATGTCTGCCTCACGGTGAACGAGGAGACCGCAAACGGCAAGAAAACGGCGGGCGCAGCAGGTACCTTGACCGCCGTGATCGTGTTGGGGATCTACCTGCTGGTCACCATCGCCACCATGATGTTCGCCGGCGTGGGCGACACAGGCATCGGGCTGAACAACGAGGAGAACCACGCCAACGTGTTCACGGCCCTCGCGTCACCGGTGATGGGACCGTTCGCGATCCTGATGTCCCTCGCGGTGCTCTCGAGTTCTGCGGCCTCGCTGCAGTCCACGTTCACGTCGCCGTCCCGCAGCCTGCTGGCCATGGCGCACTACGGCGCCCTGCCCGAGCGTTTCAGCCACATGAGCAAGAAATTCTCGACGCCGGGCTTCGCCACTATCGCTGCGGGCGTCCTGTCTGCGGGCTTCTACGCGGTGATGCACGTGATCAGCGAAAACGTCCTGAACGACACCATCCTGGCCCTGGGCCTGATGATCTGCTTCTACTACGGACTCACCGCCATTGCCTGTGTTTGGTATTTCCGGAACAGCGTTTTCACGAGTGCCCGCAATTTCTTCCTGCGGCTCCTGTGCCCGCTGCTGGGCGGGGTTGGGCTGTTCGTCGTGTTCCTGCAGACGGCAGTGGACAGCTGGGCGCCGGAATTTGGCAGCGGCTCGGAGATCTTCGGGGTGGGACTGGTGTTCGTCCTCGGCGTGGGGATCCTGGCGATGGGCGCGGTGGTCATGCTCATCATGTCCCGCGTGCGCCCGGGATTCTTCCGGGGCGAAACCATCCGCAAGGACACCCCTGCGTTGGTTGTCCCGGAGTAGGCCTACCCGGCCCCGCGCTGCCCAACAAGCGCTGCCCAACCACGCGCAGTTCGCTGGAAAGCTGCCGGTTCGCACGGAATCTTCCGTACGAACCGGCAGCTTTCCCCGTGTTTGGCCGTGTGTTCGGCGCCTACCAGTGGTGCGCCACGTCCACTACCAGGCGTGAGCCGCCGTCGGGCCCGTCCAAAGTGAACACCCGGAACGGAAGCCGGGCGCGGACCCCAAGCCCCACGCTCGTGTAGCCCTCGAAGCTGCCTGCATAGGCCACCTGTCGGAACGTCTGGTAGCCAGAGACGTTGGAGAGCTCGGCCTTCGCCGCAGGAACATACGTGGATTGGCCGCCCTGGTTGTAGGACGGAGCTGTGACGGTCACCTGGAGGTCCGCATCGCCGAGCAACGGGATCTCAAAGCCCGAGCCATCCTGGACCACCACCGGGACGTACTGCACGGAGTATCCGGCCACTTTGCCGGAAAGGTCGATCACCAAACGGTCGTAACAGGCCTGTTGGCCCGTGCGGACGTTCGTGACCGTGGCGGAGCTCATGTCCGGATCGCCCTTTGCCAGCGATCCCCACGTGATCCCGCAATACGGTGTTGCCGAGGCTGGGCCCGGCGCCACCAGCCCGAGACCGGCAACCGCGACCACGGCTCCCACTCCGGCGCTGATTTTCCTCATTTTTTGCCCCCTTCAAGGCGGGTTGGATACCTCCAGAGTAGGAGCGTCACGCCGGGTTTGGACCGTTCGTTTCCGCTTCGGCGCCCAACCGTTAGAGGGGTATTTCGGTGGTCACGGAAAGGTCATGCAGGAGGCATTTTGGCTCCCTTGGAACCCCATTCCTTGTAATTCCGGCACCCCGTTCGTAACCCAAGATCACGTGACCATGGCGTGATCTTGGGCAAGCAAAAACCCCACCCGGCCATTGCTGGTCAGATGGGGTCCGTTCCGCTGCGAAGTGGCTCAGCCTTCGCAGTCCTTGCAGTATTTGAGCCCGTTCTTTTCCAAGGCCACCTGGGACCGGTGACGGACCAGGAAACAAGAAGCACAGGTGAATTCATCCGATTGTTCGGGAACCACCACAACGGTCAATTCTTCATTGGAAAGATCGGCGCCCGGGAGGTCGATGCCCTCGGCGGTGTCGTTTTCATCGACATCGATGACAGCAGTCTGGGCGCCGGTCCCGCGGGACTGTTGAAGGGCCTCAAGCGATTCAGCGGGAGACTCTTCTTCGGTCTTGCGCGGGGCGTCGTAATCAGTAGCCATAGGGTTCGCTTTCGTTGCTGCATAAGTGCCATTCCGGCACCTCAGTGCAGCAGTTTAGGGCAAAGAACCCGCATTCCACGAATACTGTGTCCAACACGACACGGCGGTGCCATATCGCTTGGATTTACGCGCGTTTCGCTGCGGAATGGCTAGCCCGCCAAGGCCTGTTCCACAATGTACTCGGCAATGGCCAGGGAGGACGTGGCCCCAGGCGACGGTGCGTTCCGCACCAAAACTGTGTCCCGGCGTCGGGCAATCACAAAGTCGTCCACCAGCGAACCGTCGCCATTCATCGCCTGGGCGCGCACGCCGCGTGTCCCGGGGACAACCGTGGCACCTTCCAACGAAGGCACAAAGCGCATGGCTTCCTTGATGAATTTCTTTTTGCTGACCACCGTTTGGAACTCACGGACGGCCGAAGGGACATTCTGGCGGGCAAAATTCCAGAACCCTGGAAACAGTGCATAATTCAGCACGTCCCGGACATTGACGTCCCTCCAGGAATACGACTCCCTGCCGAAGGAAATGAAGGCGTTGGGACCCAGCATCATTTCGCCGTCAATCCGTTTGGTGAGGTGCACACCCAGGAAGGGGTGCTTGGGATCCGGTACGGGGTAGATCAGGCCCTTCACCTGGTCACGCATTTCCGGACCCAACAGGAAATACTGCCCGAAGAAAGGCACGATCCGTGGCGTTCCGGATTCCCCGGTGGCTGCTGCCAGCCGGTCCGACTGGAGTCCGGTGCAGGCCACCACCAAGTCGTAGTGGTCACCGCCGTCCTTTGTATGGACCACCACGCCGTTTGCCTGCTGCTCCAGGGAAGTGACCTCCTGGCCGAGGCGGATCTGCCCGCCCGCCAGGCGGACATCGTCGGCGAGCGCGTTGGTGATGGCCGCGTAATCGACGATCGCCGTTTCCGGCGAGTGAAGGGCGGAAAGCCCGACGGCGTTCGGCTCCACCTCGCTGATCTGGTGGGCGTCAAGCATGCGCGCACCCGGAACCCCGTTGGCCGTGGCGCGGGCGAAGATGTTGTCCAGGCGCTTGGCCTCTTCTGGGGTCTGGGCAATGACCAGCTTGCCGCAGGCCTCGTAAGGAAGGTTCTTCGCGGCACAAAACTCCTGGAGCAGCCCCACTCCCCTGCGGCACAGGGTCGCCTTCAATCCGCCCGGTTCGTAGTAGAGGCCAGCGTGCACCACCCCTGAGTTGTGGCCCGTCTGGTGCCCAGCGAGTTTGTCCTCTTTCTCATAGAGGGTGACGTGGGCGCCGTCGAGCTTGTTCGCGAGTTCGCGCGCCACGGCGACGCCAATGATGCCGCCCCCAACCACTGCGCAGCGTTTGATGCTCCTGGCCTGTGCAGGGTTGGTCATGTCACTCCTCGTCGTTGGGGCAGGTCTTCAGCATGCCACGGCTTGGTCGGTGGGAAACGAAAAGGGGCGGCACGTGGTGTGCCGCCCCTTTTCGGGAGATGCGAGGTACTTACGCGGTGGGAACGTCGAAACGCTGGCCGGCCGGGTTGGACGGGAGCAGCGTCAGGACGAGGACAGCCAAGGCTCCGAGGAACGGAACCAGGACCAGCAGGACAAGCCAGCCGCTGAAGTTGCCGTCGTGCAGGCGACGGACGGTCAGGGCGATGGACGGAACGATCGTCGCGAGGCCCCAGACGGCAATCAGGATGAAGCCAACAACGGCACCCGGTCCGGGAACGGAGGTTCCGTTGGAAACCGTGGCACCGGCGGCACCCAGGATGGTGGTCAGAAGGTTCAAAACGAAGCCGACGACGGCTGCCACGAGTGCCCACCACCAGTACTCGCTGCGGCTCGCACGGCCCGTGAACGCCGTGTACTTCTTGAAGAAACGCTGAACAGCAGCGCCAATGGGTGCGCCGTAGTAGGGAGCCCACAGCGGCGGTTCGCCGGCCTGCGCGCCGTAAGGCTGGGTCTGCTGAGGTTGTTGCTGATAGCTCATTGGTATATCCCCCGGTTAGGTGTGAGTCGAACTCAGACGTGTACTCATAGTGATGAGTCGTTGCTCATCGTAATGCTCTTGGAGCGGCAAAGGCAGTTGAATGGACAAAATTAACCGGGATTTATCCCTTTGACGGAATGTCTCCGGTCGAGTTGTTGTCAGTCAGCCAACTCATTCCGCCGCAGACGTAGTTCCCGGATCGCCCTGTTGAGAGGCGAACCGGAAAAAGGCAGGGCTGATAGGTCAACGCTCACTGCGGCTTTCAGCGCCAGGGCATTGGCCGATTCCGCCGCCTTTTCCGGCAACCCGATATCAGCGGCGAACGCCGCCCAATGCCGCTTACGGATGTTCCTCGTTCGTCCGGACACTGGCAACGCCATCGTCTCGTCCCCGTACAACAAAGTGCACGGAACATCGTAGACAGGAGCTATCGTGAAATCGCCTGTTCCGTTGCCCAATACTGAGACGTTCTTGGCATGAAGGTCCCCGTTGCCTGTCAGCCAGGCAAAAACGAACTGCAAGTACAAATTTCGGGCAGCCACGACAGGCGCTCTGGTGATCGCGCTCAGGGCCTGGACCAGTTGCTCGGAGCTCATGCCGTATTTTGCCGCGGGAGGAAGACCCATCACTTGAGCACCGTCTTCAAGAGGCAGGGAAAGCCACCCGCCCCTAAGACGTTGACGGTCAAAGCGTCTAACCAGAAGCCCGTCGAGACCATTCTTATCGGGCACCACGACTGCCGAAGCCACAGGGATCCTCAAGGCTTGAGCTGCCACTAAATGGGCTGCCTCATTTCGAACCAGATGCGCATGCTCGGGCGGATCCAGCTTGAGAATGAAACGACCATCACTGAGGGCAACGGGTGCGGACAGCATGGATGCGCTGGCCTTGGGTTGAACCCCCGGAATCGCCTGCAGGTCCACTTTTCCTCCCAGTTCCGCAAAATCCAAGGCCTCAGTTTGTGAGACATCCGCCAGTGATTGAGGCAGCACAGGAACCTCACCCTGCGGCACAATCTGCACATCGCCCGGGACATCAGCACCCACCGCCATCAAGAGGGTCAGCTCGTCATCGAAGCTGGTCTTTGTGGCATTGCGCAGCACGGTCAACCTGTGCCCTTCGGGCAACAGACCTGAAAAGAAGGCCGCCAAACCTCCACCCGGCGAAACGATGACATCGTCCGTTAGGGGCAGGGTGGTAGCCACGGCGTCCAGCCCGGCTTCCCGGTACTGCTGGTCGTAAGCGAAGGCCGTAGATCCCGAGTCTCCACGCACCAAGCGCCCTGCCAGTTTCCCTTGCTTGTAGACATCGGCGGCGGAAAGATGCCGAAGGCGTTCCAAGTCGCCTGTCATCAGCCCACCATCACGTGCAGGCCGAGGACGTTGGCTATAGCGATGACCGCTCCCAAACCGGGATTGCCCTTTCCCGTTTCCACCGCCCTGACGGTGCGCTCCGCCACGCCAGCGAGTTCCGCCAGGTCTAATTGATTGAGGGCAGCCTGCTTTCGGGCGTCACGGATAGCCCGTCCGATGGTCTCTGCGTCGATCATGTTCCTCATACCATTCCGGCAACATCCTGCCGATCAATGACAATAGTGGGTCAATTCTGACCCACTCCCCCCGATTCGGCAAGATCCTGCCGATTGCCTCTTCTCAGGCGGCCGCATGCGCACTTAGAGAACAAACCGGCAAGATCCTGCCGCCGGCATCGAGTGACTGCCGCCAGCAGCCCTACCCCTCCGACTTCGGATAGGCGCCCATCACCGCCGCCGAAATGATCCAGATCGCCCCCATGGCCACCACCATCACGGCACCGCCCAACCCCGCGGCCGAGGCCGCGACCGCTGCGCCACCCGCGGATGCACTGGCTCGGAATCCGGCGCTGACAGTGAAGATCTGCGACTTCAGGTGTGGCGGGCTCAGCCGGTTCCGCAGGAACAGCATGGCGGCAGTAGAGGGTGCGGTGAATGCGCCGGACAAGCCGATGGCGACAATGGTCCACACAGTTCCGAAGTTCAACGCGGCCAACGCAGTCAGCAGTCCGGTGGCCAGGAAACCGGCCAGCATCACGAATTCCGGCGAGCGCCGCGTGGGCCGCGCCGTCTCGTAAAGCGCCCCGAGAAGACTGCCCACGGCAAACGAAGTCACCACTGCTGCACCTTCGCTGGGCGATCCGACGCGCTCCACGGACAACGCGATGGCCGCAACGGCCAAACCGCCTTGCCCCAATTGGGTGAGGGTGGATGACGCCGTCATCACAGCCAACGGACGATGCGAGAAGATCATGCCCAGGCCCCCTTTGACGGCCTGCCAAGGCGAGCCACCCGATCGACCATGGGGCCGGAGCCGCACGGCACGTATCGCCAGGGAACCGAGGGCCGCCGCAACAGCCAACACCCACAGGGCAGCCTGTGCCGGGAGTAGCACGGAAATGACCGCCACCAATGCCGGGCCGGCCACGGCGGACACGTTGTAGGACAGCGCGTCATAAGCGAAGGCCCGGCGGCCATCCGGAATCGCACCGGACACAAAACTGGAAAGCCCACCCATATAGAAGGGCGACACGGCGCCGGCCAGGACCAGGAGGACGAACACTACCGGCAGCGGAACCTGCCCGATGAGCGCTGCAGCGGCAAACGCGATGGCCGTCAGGACACCGGATCCCGCCACCAACAAACGGGGGCGGCGGGTCCGGTCCAGGGCAGTGCCCACCAAGGGTGCGGCCAGCACGCTGGGACCCAGGGACGCCGCCACCAGCAAGCCCCCGACGGCGACATCCCCCAATTGCTGGACGGCCAGGATGGGCAGGGCTACTGCGGCACCGGCACTCGCCATGCGTGGTGGAACTGAAGCGGCGAGATATCCGAGCGCGCCCATGTGTGATGGAACCCCTTGTGAGCCTGGGAAGTGAGTCTTCCAGCACCTTAGCCCACGCTTGACAGGACCCGTTGCGCGCACGACTCTTGGCGTCGTGAGATGCTTGAAGCGGTCATGGGGGCCTGCGCATCTGACAAAAATGTAGCGGTCGTGGTCGTTTCTACTATTTGGAGTTGTCATGGGTCCGCTGCTTGCCGATGTTGAAACACCGCGCCTCGCGGCCGCGGAGATCGGCAACGATGTTGGTCTCTTGCTGGGGAAGCTCCACGACGCCGGCTCCGCCCTCAACAAGCACACCCTGGGCGACTTCCGCCTCCGCGAGCGCACCTTCTCGGTACTGACACTTGCCTGCAGTGGTTTGGACGCCACGCAGCGCGAGATTGCCGAATTCCTCAGCCTCGACCTCAACCAAGTGGCGGGCCTGGTGGATGATTTGGAACACCGCGGGCTGGTGGAACGCGCCCCCGGCCAACGGAACAGGCGCTCCAGGGCCATCGTCTCCACGGGTGAGGGACGCCGGATCCACAACAAGATCCGCTCGGAGCTGGACGCTTGCGAACAACAGCAGCTCGCCCACTTGAGCGAGGACGAAGTGACGCAACTGAAGACCCTGCTCCGCAAAGCCCTCTGGGGCTAAGTATCTGACAGACTTTAGTGCTCACAATGCTGACCACTAAAACACTTAATGGTCGTAATCCGGATCATTAAGGTCTAGGCTGGTCTCATGGCTATGTCGCGGACCTCCAGCAGAACCCAACGGACAGCCACCACCATCGGCGAACAGTTGCTCACGTGGCGGAGGCTCTTGGGGCTCACCGCGGCGCAAGTCGCAGATCGGGCCGGTATAAGCCGCAATACACTCCGAAAGATTGAACACGGGGAGTTGGGCGTGGGCTTGGAAGCCTTTCTCGACGTAGCCAGAGTCCTCGGGCTAAGCGAGCAACTTAATAAGGCCCTGGATCCCTACGAAACCGATTTTGGCCGTGCCCGCGCCGACCAGATACTCCCTGAGCGCGTACGGCGATGACGAATCCCGTCGAGGTAGACCTCGAGCTGGCTACTGGCCCAATCAACGTCGGCAGGGCCTACATAGTTGCTCGGCGGGGTGTCACCACTACGAGCTTCACCTACTCCCCCACCTTTCTGGCCCATCCTGAGTCGTACGCCATCGATCCGGCACTCCCTGTCACCCGTGGAAGCCACACGGTCAAGGGTCTGCCCGGAGCGTTCGCCGATGCCTCGCCTGATCGTTGGGGCCGGCACATAGTCACCAAGAGAGTCCAAACTGAAGCCAGGAGCCTTGGAAAAAATCCGGGTACGCTAACCGACCGGGACTTCCTGCTAGGGGTATCGGATGTCACGCGACAAGGAGCTCTTCGGTTCCGCCTCGTGGACGGTCCGCATCTGAGCGATGGCACTGACGTGCCCAAGCTCGTCCAGCTCCCGGAACTCCGGGCAGCCGCTCATGAAGCCGAGTTGGACACCGGGAACCTCGCTGCACTAAAGAAGCTACTGGACGCCGGAACGGCGAGCCTCGGAGGCGCGAGGCCAAAAGCATCAGTCCAGGACGGCTCCGAGCTTGCCATAGCCAAGTTCGCGCATCAAGGAGATCAATGGAAAGTCATCGCATGGGAAGCGGCGACCCTCAAGTTGGCCCGTGACGCGGGGATCAAGACTCCTGCCTTTAGCCTTCATCATGTGGGCACAAACGACCCCGTTCTTGTGCTGGATCGCTTTGACAGGCTCAAGAGTCAGCGGATCAACTACGTATCGGCCATGACCATGCTGCAGCAGGAAGACGGCACACACGGAGACTATCTTGATCTTCTGGATGTCATCGACGAACATTCGGAAGCTCCTTCCGAGGATCGCGAAGAACTATTCCGGCGAATAGCTTTCAATTACGCCGTCAACAACACAGATGATCACCTTAGAAACCACGGCTTCATCCGAGGAAGCAACGGGTGGCGCCTGTCCCCGGCCTTCGATGTCAACCCCAATCCGGACGTCAATTCCGAACACGCTACGTCAATTGACGGCGCTACGAAACGGGAATCCGGACTACGGGCGCTGATGGGCGTTTCGGAATACTTCGTCAGTGCCAACAAACGGGATGCCATTCTGTCGGCCATTCTCCGGTCCCTCACCCAGTGGCGGGAAGCAGCGGTTAGCTGCAGGATTCCTACAGCCGAAGTTGAATTGTTCACACCGCTCCTGGATGTACGTCCGCATATCTTATAGGCGTCCGGAAAAACGCCCCCCTCACAGCAAGCGCAAGGCTGCGCAGGATCTGGCTTGACATGGATTCTCCAGCGTCACGGCTCGAAGCGCCGGCCAGCCCCCAAAAACCGTGGACAAGTGCACAAGCAAATGGCAGTCCGATATGCATCCGTCCATATCACCGCGTTTTCAGTTATGCAAGGATCAGAGTTCATATCCCTTTGAGCGTTTCCAAGGCTGCACCCGTGCGGCCCGCACTTACCGGAATGGACCCATGAATCTCCCTCTCTTCCACGACCCCCTGCAGGGCACCGTCACCGTCGACGCGCCCATGCGTGAACCGAGGACGGCACGCGACGCCGCGTTCCGCCGCAACACGCAGCCGCGGACATCCCAACCGCGCCAGGCCTCGAAGCCCAAGCACGGTTCAGGCGTCCTGACGCGCAGCGCCCGCCAGGACAAGGTTGCCGAAGACCTTCAGGCCCTTATCGCCCGCACCGCAGAACGGCACTGAGCGCAGCAACGACGTTATCCACAGTTCCGCCAACCGCAATTTGCCTGCCCGCCGGAAGCCATGCCTAGGGTGGCGGCTTGACTGTGCCCAGCTTCCAAACCATCGTCGATGACGCCGCCGTCCTCCATGCATCCTTGGCTGGCGGGAACTAGGCCGGTGAATGAAAGCCATGTGACAAGACCAGTGTCTGCCGGCCCCGCTAGGATCTCTGGTTGGGGCGTCGCCTTGGCGCCGTATGGATTATCGAAGGGTGCAGCGATGGAACTGGGGGCCACACGCGTTGAAGTGTTCGCCGACGGCCGGGTAACAGTCGGTGGAGAATCCATTTCAACCACCGAGGGAACGGATCCGTATTCGGCGGCCATCACCGTCCTTGCGGGCTATGCCAAGGCGTCCGGTGCTCCGGTCCTCGCTGAGGCCATCGACCACGTCAAGGGACAGGAAGGCCGCTTTCACGTCCACCCGGATGGCAGGGCGGAGGCTCTGGGAAGCTTCCCTGTCGCCGAAAAGACCACCCAGGCACCGTCCGTCCCCGTGGCTGCGCCCTCGGCCCACTTGGAGACCCAGTTCGTGCGGCCGGACAAGCCGCGACCCAGCACCGGGTTCCGCAGCGTCCTGTACTCGGCGACGGGCGGCTTCGTGAACCTTGGCCCCAGCGCCAAGGACCAGGACGAGGCCGAACTGGAGCGCCGCATCGCAAGGCCCCTTTCAGGCAGTTTTAACACGGCCATCCTCAGCTTGAAGGGCGGCATCGGGAAAACTTCCACCACCGTGGGCGTCGGCATGATCCTGGCCGAATACCGGGGAGACCATCCCTGCGCCATTGATGCGAATCCTGACAGCGGCGATCTGGCAGAGCGCGCGCTCGGGGAAATGCTGTACCAAAAGGTCAAACCGCGCACCATCACGGACATTGTCCGGGACATCGACCACATCAACTCGCTGACCATGCTCACCGACTACATGCACCACGCCAACAGGCTCCACCTGGTGGCTGGTGAGCAGGATCCGGCTTTGTCGGATGCCCTGACTGCCGGGGAATACCTCCGGATCAAGCAACTCGTTTCCCAGTATTACTCGGTCACTCTCACGGACTGTGGCACCGGCGTCTCACACCCGGCCATGGCAGGCGTCCTGCCCGAGGCAACCAACCTGGTCATCGCTTCCGGGTACGCGGTCAGCGGCGCCAAGCGGGCACGCAACACCCTGCAGTGGCTTGCCGACCACGGCTATGAAAACCTGGCCCGCAACGCAATCGTCGTTGTGACTGACAAGGACCAGGTTTCCAGCCGCGTCAACAAGCGCGCCATCGAGGAACACCTCGCGGGGTTCTGCCGGCAGCTCATCACCGTGCCACACGATCGCGGGGTGGCCGATGGCGACCGGATCTCCTTGGACAAGATCGCCGCAGGAACCCGGCGGGCCTACAAGGAGATCGCAGCGGCAATCGTGGATGGCTACGTCTGACCAACGGCTCCAGGGAAGGTAGCGACCAAGTGCTGGAACGGGCGCACGCCGCGCAGCTCGGCGTCCCCGTCCAGCTTTTCCGGTAGGCCGCTGTGCAGTGAGGGACCGAATACCCTGAGCCAGGGTTCCCTGGATAGTTCTCCGCCCTCACGCACAAACCCGTCCACCAGCCCGTGATGAACGTCGATGCCGATTTCCTGGGCGTTCGCTTCCACGGCCGCGTCCGCCACTGCCGATACCGAACCTGCTTCCGGTAGCCCGGCAGGCAGCAGGACATCGAAGCCTTCCACCACGCCGGCCTCAGTGCGGTACGCGCTCACGGTGCCGGAAAATCCGTCGCCAGACACCAAGGCGACCCCTTTCGGTGCCTGCCCCCTCAGCTCAGCGGTCAAGGCATCCATATCCCATGCCTGGTGCAGTGGCTCGGTCAGTCCCATGTACGCCGGACTCAGGGAGCACGCCGCAAGCATCCGCGTCGCAAAGGCGCCCACGGGAAGGTCACCTCCTGCGGCGTGGAGCACACTGCCGAAAAGCACGACGGCGGTACTCGCCGCTGGTGCATGGTCCCGGCCGGCGGAGGGGCCAAGCAGCCCATTCCTGATTTCTCCGTGAGGCCCTTCCACCAGCCACAAGATTGCGCTCGCTCTAAGGAACGACACCAGCGGATAGCTCAGGCACGCCTCGGAAGATGTCTGGAGGGCCAGGGCATAGCGTTCCGGGGCGTTGGCCACTGCTTCGGCCAATTGCCTCCGCAGTCCGGCTCCCAGCGAAGGCCGTGGGCCGTGTACTGCGACTGTAAGCAACGGCGCCGGTTTCACGATCCCCAGTCCGCGTTGATCACCTGCTGGGTTTGGGGATCAATCAGCACGCCCTTGGTGCCGATCACGGCGATCATCAGAAAGGCCCGGACCGACTCGGCAACTTCCTTGTCAAGAGGGATGTTGACGTCGGAAACCCAGCCCTGCCCACCCAACTGCGTGGCTACGTCGTCGCCGAAGAGCCGACGGAGCTCGTTCTGCGGAACCAGGACAGGCTCGGTGATGAGGCCTAAGGCTTCTCCAGCGAGGCTCAGGATCAGGTCCTGGGAATCCTTGGCTTTCTCATAGGTGAACTTGTTCTCGAACTCCCCCGCGGCATAAGCGAAGCGCTCTTTCCGCGGATCTTCTTCGCAGATCAGGTGGAAGTCATAGCTCATGGGTTTGTACCTCGTTGTGGTGGAAAGACTGGATGGTGGTGGGTGGGCGACCGGTCCGCACCACCCTTGCCCGGCCGGTTGGCAGGGAAACGGGCCGGACGCCACTGGCCACCGCGCCTTCGCTGCGGTCGCCCGAGAACATGATCACGGGAGCACCGGATGCCCGGGTTCCGGCTATGAAGGTGTCATGGATCAACAGGCTGCTCCCAGTGGTCCTTGTGGTGACCATGGCGTGGTATCCAATATCCGCTCCGGATGGCAAGTAGCTGGCCAGCGCGTGGAGCGGTTGGTTGCCGGTGGCTACGAGGATGTCGTAATCGTCCACCAGCAGCACGATCCTGGGCTTGCGCAGGGGTTCCTTGGTTCCGTCGCCCAGCCGTTCCTTTGCCTGATCCGAGAGGTAGACGGCCAGTTCGGAGGCCCGGTGGCTGTTGGCCGCGTACTCGCCCAGATAGTCGTCCGGGATGAACCCCTGCAACTGCTGGCGCGGGTCGAACACAGCAAACACCAGGTCACTGGGCTTGTGGGTGGCCATCAATTGGGCTGCGGCACTCCGCAGGAGGTTGGTGCGGCCGGTCTCCGGGTCGCCCACCACAATGGCTCCCCTGTCCGTGCCGAACAGCTCAAGGTTCTCCGTGCCGCCGTCGTGTTCCCTGACCCCCAGCGCAATGGTGCCTGGCACGGCGTCGTGGTCCTCAGGCAGACCCACCAGGCGGGGCAGGACCCGCACGGGCGCAGCGCTCGTGGAGGCATATTGCCGGAGCGTGCCAGCAAGGGCTGCCAGTTCCTGCCCGGCATTGTCGCGGTCAGGTTCGGTCTCTAATGACGGCAGTGCGAAGTGGCCGATCTTCTTTTCCCTGGTCAATGCCCGGCCCGGGCGATCCGCACCAATACTGCCCGCAAGCCGGCGGTCCATCGAGTCGGCCGGATCGGTCAGGTGCAGTTCAATCCTGTTTCCGAGCAACGACTGCCGGTTCATCTTGATGTCGGACCAGTTCCGGGCGCTGACAACCACGTGAACGCCCAGGGTGCTGCCACGCATCATGACGTCGTCCACGGCTTCTTCAAGCTCGGGAAACTCCGAGCCCAGGCTGCCGAACCCGTCGATGAAGAGGAAAGCGTCGGTGCAGCTCAGTTCCGGCAGCTCTCCCCTGCTCCGCATGGTCCGCATGGCGTGGAGCGAGTCGAGTTTGTGCCGGTCGAAAGCGGTTTGCCGGGCGTTGAGCAGGCTTTGGACTTCTTCCACGGTTCGCCGCAGCAGTTCCCGGTTCCCCCTGCCGGCAACACCACTGCAGTGTGGCAACTCGGCCAGTCCCGCCAACGAGTTTCCCAGCAGGTCCACCGCGTAAAGGTTGACCTCCCCCACACTGTGGCTCAGCGCCAGCGACGCCGCGATGGTACGCAGCGCTGTCGACTTCCCGCTTTGCAGGGCTCCAAGGACGGCCAGGTTGCCACCGCGGCCGGCCAGGTCAAGGTGCCACGGACCCTGCCACTGGCGGGCGGGGTCGTCCAGGATCCCGACGGCGGGGCTCAGGTACCGGGGTTGGGCCAGCCGTGGACCCGTGGACGTGAGGTCCAAGGAAGCACCGATCCCGGACAGGGAGACAGCGAAGGGCAACGGCGGCAACCACACAGGCTTAGTCAGGCGCGGTTGCCCGGCCGCGAAACCCACGACGGCGGAAAGGATGGTTGCGCTGTCGGCGTCACGGGACTCGGGGTGGCCAGGCGACGACGGCGCAGGGGTAGCCGGTGCAGGGGCAGCCACCGCCGGCACGGAAAGCGCCGGGGTTGAGTCACCCGACATGCGGAAGGTACGAACGGGGACGGCCTCGGGAACCAAGCTGCCGGCGTCGTTGTCAGCAGAAGGCAAGGGACCCGAAACGTAAGCTGCGCGGAACCGTTTGAACACCGAGGTATCCACCTTGAGGATGCCATGGCCGGGGGTGCTGGGCAGGTGGTAGGCGTCCGGGACGTCGATGATGGTGCGGCTTTCCATCTCCGAGTTGGTGTGCAGGGCGATCCGGTAGGCCAGGTAGGTGTCCAGGCCGCGCAGCATGCCCTGTTCCACTTTCTGCGACGCCAGGAGCAGGTGGATGCCGATGGACCGCCCGATCCTGCCGATGGACAGTAGGAGGTCGATGAAGTCCGCTCGGGCGGTGAGGAGCTCACCAAACTCATCGATGCACACGAACAAGTAGGGCATCGGCTCCGCGAGCGCGGGGTCATCGGGATGCCGTTTCCGGGCCTCGCGGTAATCGTTGATGTGGGCGAAGTCGCCGCCGTCCTTCAGCATCTCCTGCCGACGCTTCACTTCTCCGGCCAGGCTGGAGTAGATCCTGTCGATGAGGCCCGCGTCGCTGACCAGGTTGGTGACAAGCCCAGAGACATGCGGCGCCTGCTCGAAGGGCGCAAAAGTAGCGCCGCCCTTGTAGTCCACCAGGACCATGGTCAGGTCTTCCGGCGGATGCGTCGCGATCAAGGAGAGGACTATGGTCCGCAGCAACTCCGACTTTCCCGAGCCCGTGGCACCCACGCACAGTCCATGCGGTCCCATGCCCTGCCGGGCCGGTTCCTTCAGATCAAGGTAGACCGGCGTGCCGTCCTCATCCTCACCGATGGCCACGCGGAGGAAGTCAGCACCGCGTGGCGTCTTCCAGAGGTTCAGCATCTTCTCAACGGTGTAATCGCCCAAGCCCAGGGCTTCGGCGTAGCTCCGCGAGGACCTGTGCTCCCCGAATTCGTGGGACAGTTCGGACAGCCGTAACGGAGCAAGCGCCCGGGCCACGGAGTCGGCCACCACCGCCGGGACTTTGTCCGCTGTGCCCCGGATGGTCTGGCCCGTGGCCGTCCATTCGAGGGTGACCTCGTCCGGAGTGGCCCGGAGCCGTAGATCAACCCGCTCCGGCTCCTGCTGTTGTTCGGCCAGCAGATGGATCCGGGTGACGGCCAGCCTGGCCGCAGGCATGTCCGATGGCAGTCCGGGAAGGGAGGCGGCGTTGTGCCCCGGACGATCCGAGATGACGATCAAACGGGGCAGGGCGTCGGGAGCCACCTGTTGGAAATTGCGTGCTGCACTGTTCATGACGGCCAAGCGGGCGGCCAGGGGACCTTCGAGGAGAACAGCCAGCTCGGCAGGAGTGGACGCCCGGCGCAGCGATCCGCGGTCCTGCAGATGGGGCAGCCACTTGGCCCACTCCCAATCCTCGGCCTCGTTGTTCCCGGCCAGGATGGCCAGCTCTACGTCCTCCGGTGATTGCGCTGACGCGAGGTGGCACAGCAGGCTGCGGCAAATGTCGAGGGCCGTTGCCCTGTCCCCCACGATCGATATTTCAGAGGCCGCGGCCAGTGGCAAGGTGAGGGGCATATCCGGATTGGCGGCGAACCGTCCGCGGAGCTGCTCAGCTTCGGACAGCATGAAGGCATCGGGCCGTTCGACGGCGTCTCCACTGTCCTGGATGGTAATCCTGCGGCGGGGCACGCTTCCCGTTCCGAAGCGGGTCGCGAGGAAGTCCGGACTTGTCCGTCGCCGTTCCCACAGCCGGTGCGGGTGGTTCACCACGGCCTGGACAAGCACGTCGGCCCGCGGGTGGGCTGCGTTTGCCCTGGCCCTGGCAGCTTGTTCGTCTGCCTCGAAGTCACTCCGGCGGCGTCGAAGGTAATCCATGTACATCCGGCGCTTGGAAGCCCGTTGCCGGGTGGCCTTGCCGCGCTGCGAGAACATGAGGACCACGGAAGCCAGCACAGTGGCAACCATCATGAGCGCACCGATGCCAGCCAGGGACGAACCACGGAACAACATCATCACTGTGACTGACGTAGCCGCGCCGAGCATGGGCACCAAGGCCAGCAGGTTCATTCCGCCGGCACCGCTGGCCAGCTGGGGAGGCGCATCAATGACCGCGGCTTCGGGCGGCTGATCCGGGAGCGTGGTGCGGGCAGGACGGTGAACCAGGCGGGTGGTCATGGGGTCACGCCCCGTTCGCGGCCATGAGTGCCCTGCCGGCGAGTTCGGTGGCCGCGATCCTGGTGCGCGCTCCGAGCCTGCCAAGCTGCAGATTCCCTGCCATGGCGAGGTGCCGGTCAAAGGGCAGCACACCATCGGCAAACGCACCGCCGCGGCCTTGGCGCGAATGCACCGTGACGGGCACCTGATGGACTTCAGGATAGGAGCGCAGCAGGTCCTCCCTTAGCTCCTGCAGCCTTGACGGGTCCGCGTCCACCGGCGAAACGAACACCACTGCGTGCGCGCTGTCCAGCAGGGCCGCGGCGTGCCGTGAGAAAGGTGAGGCGCCGCCGTCGACGATCGTGACGGCCATGAATCGCGAGAGGGTGGCCGAGACGTCGGTCCATTCCTGCAGGCCAATCGGTGCATCCGCCATGGCTGGCACGTCCCCGCGCCCCACCGCGAACACCCTGCTTACACTGCTGCCGGCGGCAGCAACGGCATCCGGCAATGTCCTGACGGGTTGGGCCGTGTACTGCCGCATCAAGTCAGACAGCAGGGCCGTTTCCTCCACACCGAGGTACTTCAAGAGGCGGCCGTGGAGGTCCGTGGTATCCACAGCCATGACCGGTTCCTGGCGGATGCTTCCCAGGAGCTTGGCGAGCAACGCCGTCACGGTGGACGTGGCCGCTCCCCCGGCCGTTCCCAGGACAACCACCCGGCGCCCGGTGGTGATGGGAGCTTCCACCGCTGAACTGGCCCGGATCAACCGCTCGGACAAAGATCCGGAGGTCACGGCATCCGTCACCTCGAAACGAACCCGTTCCCACCAGGTATCGCCGCCTTTCCGGGGCACCTTCGCCGGGCTGGCTGGTGCGGAAGGAGCAACGCCCGACGGCGGCAGCGAACCGGGCGCTGCGAGCGGCGGCAATGATGGGGCTGCTTTCGCCGCGGCTGCTTGCGGCGGCGAAACCGGGGCGGCGGTTGAGGGGCCGGGTACGTCGTCTACCGCAAGCCGGTTCGCAGGAGAGCCGGCCATACCCGGAAAGCCGCCCGCCGTCGTCGTGCGTGTTCTTTTGCCGCCCGGTTTCTGGAACGGGAAGCCGGTGCGTGGTTGTTCAGCCAAAGGTATGTCCCAACTGTGTGTAGGCGCCTGAGAGGCCCAGGACCAGCGGCACGGCGGCGAGCATGCAGATCAGTTCAAGGCGCGACGCGACAACGCGAAGACTGGCGGCAGTCTGTTCGCGGACCGTGAGCATCGAGGCAAGCAACACGAGCAGGGCTACCGCCGCTGCAGCGGCCAGCACGAAGGGCTGCTTGGCAGCTACCGCCAGAACATACGCGGCGCCCCAGCAACCTCCTGCGGCCGCGATATAAACACCGGCACGCTGCGCAAACAGCGGTAGCGCCAGGCCGCGGAACGTCAAAGCCCCGAGCAGCGACACCGAGAGGAGAACGGCCCACACGGGCCTGTCCCGCGCCGTCGCCACAACCAGCGCGGCAGTTCCTGCGACGACCGCCGCCGTCAGGGTCCAGCCGGTCAGTGTGGCATGGGCGGCGTGGATGGCATCGAGGGTGGTGTTCCGGGTGATTCGCTTGCCTTGGCGCTGGTCGTCGTCCAGGGCGCCGAGTCCCGTGAGCACCGTTGCAAGCCGGGGCGCAATGCCCAGCGCGAAGATTGCCAGGATCCCCACGATCCCGGCGGAAAGGGGTTGGTCCCTTGTCACGAGGCCCAGGACGGCCCACAAACCACCCAGGACAAGAAGCAATCCCGCGCTGGAGAGCAGCGAAACATATTTTCCCGTGGCCAACGCCCCTGTTGCCAGGGCAAGGACCAAGGCCGCGGCGAAGAGCAACGAACCGGTTGCGAACGGGACCACGATTGAGCTTGTGGCGGCCGCAGCGGCCAGACCGGCCGTCAGCAGGGACACGCCTCCAGGGGTGGAGTGGGTCCGCCCAAGCACAGCGCCTGCCACCATGAGTGCGGCGGCAATGGCGATCCCGGTCAGGGCTGCAGTGCTGTTGCCGATGGAACGAAGCAGTAGTACAAACGAACTGGCCGCCGCAGCCAAGAGCACGGCGGAGACCGCCGACAAGCCCACGGTCCTCAGCCGCCCCTTCCACAACGCCTGCATGCGTTCCAGCGAGTCGGCGGCAAACGAAGGAACGTCGTACACGTCGGGGGCGGCCGGTACGTCACGCTCATCGCGAAGGTAGAGCACCGAGCCGTCCTGGATTCCAGCCTCGCGAAGAGAGCCGGAGCTTTCCAGCGTGGAGCCGAGGCTGGTTGTGAGGACCGAGGTGGTCACCACCTGCAGGCTTCCGGGCGATTGCTGGCTTTCAGCATCCCTGGGGTCCGCCATCATGGTGATGATCTGCGGCAGCAGGGTTGCTATGGGTTCATCCGACGGAAGTCTCAGGTCCAAGTGACGGTGCGCGGCCATCACCGTCACCCTGCTGAGGGCGGTGCTCATACAGTCCCTTCGGTCATGGTCACGGCTGTAGCTGAGGACGCCGGGGGCTGTTTGGTTGCTTGCTCGCTGAGGAGGTGCTGGACGAAGCTGAAACCGACGCAAACGGCCGCGATCAGCGCGGCAATCAGGAGCGACTGCATCAGCCTGGCGGTGGCGGACTTGTAAGTGCGTTCCTGCGGATTCTGCCCGAACAACAGCGCGTCATCGAGCCTGTGCTTACGCACGCGCGCCGACTCCAGCAGACGGGAATCGTAGTCTTCAGCCAAGTGCACTCCCCCATTCGGGCATCGTCGCGGCCACCGCTCAGCTGCGGTGCCACAGCCCTTAAACCTATCCCGCCATTGATCCGCCAGCGCAAGTCAACAAACCCCGGGCTGTGGAAATCCAGCCGTATGACTATTAAGTCATCATGTTTATGGATGATGTTTACTTCATCGACTGGACATAAACAACGCTTGTCACCATGCTGGTTAAGGTCGTCCGCTGGTTCAGCGGAACAGAACTGTCTTCAATTGGGGGACCTCATGGCTATTTTCGATATGGGTGCGCAGACACTCGCCACCCTGGGTAAGCAAACGGATGCTTCGCACCAGGACCTGGGTGCGTTGGTGCGCCGGTTCGTGGACGCCGTGACCCCGTTGGAAGGAAAGTTCAGCGGCGCGGGCAAGGCCGCATTCGACTCCTTCAAGAACCGCTCCGACCTGGTCGCCTCAGAGTTGAACACCGCACTCGGTGCGATCGTGCAAGGCCAGTCCGGGATGAACACCGCCTTCACCCAAGGCGACCAGGCCGCCTCCGACACGGCCCGCCGCTCAGAGGGGTCCGCGAACTTCGACGCCGCACGCTTCCAGGGAAGGGCCTAGCCATCATGAGCCGCATTGCATATGACACGAACGTCTCCGCCCAGGTCCAGTCCGACTTCCAAGCCTTGGCTGCGCAATTGGAGAACCTCATCACCGCCCGGCAGCAGGACGTGAACCACGCCATGGCCGACTTCCGCGCCGACGGCGTCGACGCCGAATACCAAGCAGTCGAGAACCGGTGGACCTCCGCCGCCTCCGAAGTCCGGTCCATCGTCGCACTGGTCCGCTCCACCCTCGCCCAAACCGACGACACCGCCACCACAGCTGCGACCGCCGCACGGAACGCCGTGCAAGGCATCGGCTAACCCTGGTCCCCTGTTTCTGGGATGGCTGTCTGGAACATCGACACGGCCGGCACCGCCTCAACACTGAAGGCAGCCGCCTCCCACGTCGAAGCTTCGCAACCCTCGCTGGAGGGGATGGGCAAAGCACTCGAGCAGGCCGCTGCGTCGATCCCAGGTGACGCTGCAGTGGTCCTCAATGCACTCAACGACGTAGTGGTCCTCGGGCTTACACCGTCCGCCGGAGAAGTGGCCGGCCGGTCCGAGACCATCCTTACGTCCACCGCCAAGGCCCTGGCCTTCTACCAGCAAGGGGACCTGGCCATGGCCAGCGCTGCACAACGCAACGCCGCCTTGGCCGAGACCACCGCACCCGCTCCCGTGCACGGCGGTCCAGCGCAGGCGTTGAAGGAGTAGGACAGATGGCTCTAACCCCTGAAGTGTGCGTCCAGACAGGCTCCTCCGGGCTGGACCCTTCCGGAGGCTTTCGTCTCCCGGATGTTGATTCGCTCGACACCGCGTCCGAGTCACTGCGTCAGCACGCAGAGGACTACCTTGTCAGTTTCACCAACACCACGGCAGCGTGGCGGGGACTCTCGGCCCATTACATCGCCGATGAATCCGCCACTGTGCTGTCGGCTTTTGACCACCTGACTCCGACCGCGCAGCGGGTACAAAGCACTGCAAGGTCTACAGCCGCGGCACTCGAGACCTTCTCCGGTGTCTGCAGGGATTTGAAGCTGCGTTTGGAGGCCTATGGCCGGGCCGTACACGCCCTGGACGCTGACATCGACGCGTTCCCAACGTCGGTTGAGAAAACGACCATCACCCAGGGTGGTCAGCAAATTACCACTCACGAGCAGCGACACTGGACTGGTGACTCAGACCTCACGGCGCGACGAAATCGGTTGTCTTCAGACGTTGAGGCCATCCGCTCCGAGTACTTCGCCGCCCAGAACACTTGCGCAGCGTCCTTGGCTGAAGTCTCGGGCGGACAGGTTCACCGGGTGGACCTCCCCGAGGAGTCCGACCTTCGGTCCGGAAGCGTGGTGGATGAAATCCTCTACGACGCCGGTTCGTTTTTTGGAATCCAGCATGACGAGCAACGTCCCTGGGGTAATAAAACCGTCGTGTACCGGCCTCACGATGTCCTGGGACTGATGCAGGGCATCGGTGCAGGCGCAGTCGAACTGGTCGACGGCGTCTGGTCGTTCAATCCATGGACCAACGAAGACAAACGTGATGCTACCTATGGCGGCATGAATGCCATGGCGGGGGCGGCGGGGACCCTGATCGCCTCGCTCTGGCACTTGGACGATAAGGAATACCAAAAGCGCGAGGGTCAAAAGATCCGGGAAGCACAAGACCTTTTTGGTTCCCTTCCTTCCGCGTTCATCCATCTCAAGGATGGTGAAACCAACGTCGGTTGGGCCATCGGCGGTGCCACTTTCAACATCGGCAGCACGGTTATCGGCGTCGGGGCCGGCGCAGCGGTGAAGGGCGGAACTTTGGCCAGCAAGGCAGGGCTCGCCGCCGAGCACCTGAGCATCGCGACGATGGACAGTGCACGTTTAGCGGCCTTTTCTGCCAGGCTGAGTGCCACGTCCAGTGTGCTCCTCAAGACCGGCCAATTCCTCGACAAGCCCGGCTCCCTGGCTCTGAAAGTCTCCGACATTCTTGCCCCCAACACCACGGCGAAGGTCCAGGGAGCGCTTACCAAGGCCAGCGTGGGTAGCTGGAACCTTGTCACCAAGGCGCAGGACGGATTGGTCTCTGGGGTGAAGAACACGACCGCCAACAGCCTGTCTGGCGCTGCCCACGGTCTCCGGAGAATGGACGAGGCCTTCTCCCGAGCGATGATTCCCAATCCCGACGGCGTCCTGATGCGCACCGGCGGCCACACCGCAATGGCCGACAGGCTGGACAGCATCGCGGGTTCAATCAAGGAGAACCACCAGCCCGCGTTCACCCCGCCAAGGACATCCGGGACCCACGCACCCGCAAGTACATTCACCTCCACCATGGAGACGAAGTTCCCCAAACCAGAGCACATCACCAACGCCGTGACTCTGCGGCACGGCGATATCGAATTCCCGATCCACCGCAAGGAAAACTTCGCCGCTCGCACCAACCTCAAGCCCAACACCGAGTACGTCATTGAAAACCGGCGTCTGATGAAGGACAACACCGGCGAAGTCAACACCGCAACCATCGAGAAGTACTACACCGACGAAACCGGCAAAGTGACCAGGGTGGACACCTACGCAGGCGTGAAACGCGCGTGGTCACCGGAACTGATGAAGCCGATGCCGAACGTGACCTACAACGTGGTTGCCGAAGTCGACGGCGGCTTACGAAACACCTTCACACTCGTCATGGATCAACACGCCCATCTTGCATCGGCAAAGGGCCACATCGTCTCCACGCTCGCCGGGAACTCCAACCGCAACGGCTACCAGCAACTCAAGGCCGGGCGGCTGGGTGGCCCAGGCTACGACGGCGGCCACGCGAGCCCCTCCGCCCTCGGCTTCATCGGCGAAAAGGCGGGCGTGTTTCCACAACACATGTGGCATAACCGCGGGGTCGGCGTTCCCATCGACCAGGTCCGGTTCGGAAAGATCGAAGCTGACATCATCAAACAAGTGAAGCAGCGCCTAGCAGCTGGCAAAACGGTAGATTTGGACTGGGAAATGCGAATGACTCCAAGTCCAACGTTGGGTCTACCATCTCGATTGACGCTTGATCATCGCTTCGATGGTGGTCCGCTAAAGACGCAACGATTCAACAATCTTCCGAGGGACTAGTGACAACGTGAGAAGCAGTGTGGTGGTTGATACCCCCTTTGTTGCCGAAGGCTTAGAGCGTTTAAAAGCTGAGGCTTTCCGAGAAGGCGGCCCTGGCGATAAGGCCCAGGAACTCGTGAGCACCTCGGTGATCCAGCAGAGTATGTCGCGGAGGTGCGAAGACGTTCGGCGCGGCTCACAATGGGGTTTCTTGGACTTCTCCAACCGTTTCTCCACAGAGACGATTGATGACTGGCTACTTGAAGTCCGGTCGCGTTGCTACTCCCCGGGCGTCGGCACATGGGTGAGCTATAGGGTCTTTCTCTATCCGGACGCCCCTGGTCGTCTTGAAGTCTTTGACGAAGAGATACTCACGGATGGACTCTTTGCTGCGTCGGGATGGAATGATCCATCGGACGCTGACACGCTGAGATCAGAGCTATTAGCATTCCCAAGGACGGTAGACAACATCCCTGAGTGGATGTGGACCGTATTCAGGGCGGAAGGTGTCACCCCGCCGATTTACAACCCCGAACTCAAGACCGTGGACTACGACAACAAGCGACGCCCCGTCACTGACCGCGGCACCGATTTCTCCGTCGAACCCACCGTCATTGATCCGTCTTTGGAATCCGGCGTCTTGTCACGGATCGGCAAGAAACTGTTCGGCAGCCGTTCCTGAGGGCGAAACCCGGCACATACGAACTCTGCACGTGTCGGCATCCTAGGCGGATGCGAGTCCACTTGGACTAAGGGTCAGTGCAGGCAAAGTGACCAGGGAGGACACCTACGCGGGCGTGAATCGCCTGCAACGTCGTCGCCGAAGTCATTGGCGAGAAAGCCGGGCTGCTTCCCCCAACATGAGCGGCATAAACGGATTAAAGGCACACCCATTGAAGTCAACGAGGCCGACAACTTTCATAAGGTCGAAATGGATGTCATTGGTGTCGTGAGGCGCGACTTGAAAGCTGGCAAGCCTGTAGATCTGGCATGGTAGATGAGGCTGGCATCTGGAGATCGCGCTACACCCGATTCGCTGGATTTGGCCTACACGTTCGGAGACGAGCTTCCTGCGCGAGGGGAATTTAATAATCTCTCCGAACCGACAGATAGGCTGACACAGTGAGTGCCCTCGAACTAAATGAAGACCCCTTCGTGCTTGCCGGCTTGGAGAAACTAGCCAAGGAAGCTTTCAATCCCACAGGATTTGCACACGGCATGGATGAGGTCGTTCACGTCCTTGTAGCCATGGCATCCGGGTCATTTGGGTACGGGCACAAACTCTCCGGCGACAAAGTGATCTACAAGGGACGAACCTTCGAGGACGACTTTTCGCGTGACGCTTTAGACAAATGGCTGAAGGAAGTCAGGGTGCTCGCATATAGTCCCGGACGAGGAACTTGGACCTCAGCAGAGGTGCATGTACTGCCCGACCGGCCTGGGTACATTCGTGTTTCCGACGAAGAGCAACTACCACGGATGAGCGACGGGAGTTGGTTCCCGGGCGGTAAGCCGGCCAACGCAACCGCGTGGGCTCAGCAACTCCTCGCCTACCCCCGAACCGTAGACAACATTCCGGCGTGGATGTGGGACATTTTCCGCGCGGAGGGCGTGACTCCCCCGATCTATAACCCGGAATTCAAGTCCGTTGACTGGAAAAGCCAGCGCCGCCCCGTCACTGACCGCGGCACCGACTTCTCCGTCGAACCAACAATCATCGATCCCTCCCTGGAGCCCGGTGTCTTGTCACGGATCAGCAAGAGACTGTTCGGTTCCCGCTAGACACATACGCGGGCGTGAAACGTCTGCAACGTCGCTCCCGAGGTCATCGGCGAGAAAGCCGGGCTGTTCACCAAACACAAGCGCAAAACCGCGGCAAGGGCACACCCACAAAAGTCGATGAGAGCAACAACTCCCACAAAGCCGAGATGGATGTCATTGATAGAGTGAAGTCGGACTTGCGCGCCGGCGACCTAGTCGTCCTTCAATGGACTATCGACCTATCACCTGGAAAAGCGCAGGTCGACCAAGCGATGTTCGCCTCCGGTAAGCGTTTGGTGATGAAGGCTGGCCAGGTTGTCTTCAACAACCTGGCCAGGAGGGAAGGCCTACAAACTTGACGACTTACGATCTCGAATCACGGCCCATTATCATCGAAGGCCTGAGGGCGCTTCATCAAGAGGCGTTCGGACCATCCGGCTTCGCTTCAGGGATTGACGAGGTGGTCGACATCGTCATCAAGCGGCCAGCGTCTACATATCGACGAGGCCACATGAAGGCGGGCCAAACACGGATCAGGCGTGAACAGAACGCCGAATATTCGGAGAGTTCCATGGACCCGTGGCTCGACGAATGCCGAAACGCAGCCTACGTACCCGGGCACGGTACATGGACGACAGCACAGGTACACGTATTGGCCAAAGGGCAGAGCTACGTCAATTTTTTCGACGAGGAAGTTCTAGACCGAATGCCAAATGGAAATTGGTACCCAGGTGCCCACCCTTCCGGAGCGCAGACCTGGGCACAGCAACTCCTCGCCTACCCCCGAACTGTGGACAACATCCCTTCGTGGATGTGGGACATCTTCCGCGCAGAGGGCGTGACTCCCCCGATCTACAACCCGGAATTCAAATCCGTGGATTGGAAAAACCGGCGACGCCCTGTAATAGAACGCGGCACGGACTTCTCCGTCGAACCAACAGTCATTGATCCCTCCCTGGAGCCCGGTGTCTTGTCACGGATCGGCAAGAAGCTCTTCGGCAGCCGCTCCTGAAGGCGAGACCCGACGCATAGAAAAAATAATCTTCAGAAAGCTGGGTAACTGCAGAAGTGACGGATTCAGGACTGCAAGAGAATTCCTACGTCAACGCGGGCCTTGAGAGGCTGCGTGACCAAGCATTCGGTGAGTCAGGTTTTGCTCATGGCGTCGACGAGCTCTACTACGTGCTGATACATCGGGGCTCGAACACTATCGGATTTAGGTATGCGGTCGTAAACGGCCAAACTCGAACGCGGGGTATGACCGAGCCGGACGCGGAATTCACCTATGAGGCCTACGATGAATGGCTGGTGTCAGCGCTGGTCGAAAAGTGAGCCATTTCGTGGGTTGAAAACTGATCCACGTTGACGTGGTTATTCTGCCGTATTTTCCGGTCTTGTCGAGGGCAGCGAGTCCGTTTGTGTGTGTTTGAGCCGGTAGCTGGAGCCTTTGAGCGTGATGACTTCGGCGTGGTGAACGATCCTGTCGATCATTGCTGAGGCCACGACTTGGTCTCCGAACACATCACCCCATCGGGCGAAGGGCAGGTTCGAGGTCAGGATCAGGGAAGCGTGTTCGTAGCGTGAGGAAACGAGCTGGAAGAACAGGTTCGCGGCGTCTTGCTCGAACGGGATGTAGCCTACCTCGTCCACGATGATCAGCCCGTAGCGACGCAGCCTGACCAACTCCTGCGGCAACCGCCCGTTCTGGTGCGCGGTTTGGAGCCGGGCGACCCAGTCGATAGCGGTAGCGAACAAGACCCGGTGACCCAGTTGCGCGGCGCGCAGTCCGAGCCCGGTCGCGAGGTGGGTTTTCCCGGTGCCGGGCGGGCCGAGCAGGACGATGTTGGATGCCTCGGTCAGGAACGCCCCAGTCGCCAGGTGGGCGATCGTGTCCCGTTTGAGGCCTGGCTGGTGGTCGAAGCTGAAGTCCTCCAACGATTTACGGGCCGGGAACCCCGCGGCCCTGGTACGGGCTTCGGCTCCGGAGGCTTCGCGGGCGGCGACTTCCCGGGAAAGGACCGCGGCGAGGTATTCCTCATGGGTCCAGCCGGCCTCTCGTGCCTGCTCGGCGAGACGGGTGGCCGCTTCCCTGATCCGAGGTGCTTTCATGGCCCGGGAGTAATACTCGATCTGGCCGACGGTTTCCTTGGTCCCGGACATTATGCGACCTGCCCGTCATCAATGACGATCCCGAACGCGCGATCATAGTCAGCCAAGTCCCGCAGCCCTGCAGCGTCCGCAGCGGGGGCGGGGTTTTGGAAGGCTTTCCGCAGGGTCCGGGCAGCCTCGACGTGGTCCGGGTCGGTGATCGTCAAGCCCGTGCCCCAAGACCGGGCATGATCGCCGACGCTTCTGCCGTCCAGGCTGATGCGGACCGTGTCCAGGTCTGCGGTGATCTCGACGAACCTGCCGATGGCCTGCGGGTGGACGGAGTAGTCATTCGATCCCACCCGGACGTAGTAATCCCGTGGAAGCCTGATCCTCGCAGCGAACCCTGTCACGGGCGGAACCGGAGGCAGGGCCAACATCCCCGCCTTGTCCAGGGGAAGCAGGTCCGTGGGCCGGGCCCCGGTCCGTCGGACCAGCCGGGCGTTGGCTCTGGGCAGCCACTGGCCGAGCTGGGTGTTGAAATCCTCAGGGGATGCGAAGGACCGCCCAGGCAGGAAGGAGGTTTCGAAAAACCCGTTGGCCCGTTCCACCACACCCTTGGACTCCGGGTCGTAGGGCTTGACCTGCACGATCTTCGTCGCGAGGACCCCGGCGAAAGCTGACACCCCGGCCGCGAAACTGTTCCGGCGACCGATGCCGGTTTCGTTATCCCAGACCAGCCGCCGCGGAACAGCGCCCAAACCACCAAGGAGCTCCCACATGCCAGCGAGCAGATCCCCGGTCATGCGCGACGGAATCATCCGCGCCATGATGAACCGCGAATGCGAGGACACCATCACCAACACCGGCAGGATCCGCGGCTTCCCGGACCCGACCGGGATCCGCACCTCCGGGAACCACAGATCGCACTGGGCCTGCTCGCCCGGTTCGTAACTGATCCGATCCGCGGGATCCGGCGGTGCGTACTCCGGCCGGATCCGGGCCACGTTTTCCCTGAACCAAGCCGGAGAACCGGTCCACCCCACCCGCTCAGCCACTACCGTGGCCGGCATCCGCGGATTCTCTTTCAGCAACGCCCGGATAGCCGGCTCGACGGCTTTGATCCCAGAATCCTGCGGCGCGCGCACATACACCGGCGGCCCCTCGGCACCGACAGCCTTCGCAACCGTGTTTCTTGAGATACCCAGCCGCGCTGCTATCGACCTCATCGACTCACCCTCGGCAAGATGCAACCGCCGAATAAGCGCCCAATCCTCCACAGTGATCACCCACCCAATCGTTTGGAACGAATGGCTCAGTTTTCAACCGTCACAATGGCTCACTTTTCGACCGTCACCGACAGCTGGACGAGTATCGGAAAACAGCCTATGAGCCGGGCCTCGGTACCTGGACTACAGCGGAAGTTCGTATTTTTCCGCATAAGCCAGGCATTCTCCATGTCTCAGACGACGAGCACCTCAGACGAATGAGTGATGGAAGCTGGCATCCGGGAGCGGAGCCAGCGGACGCGTCCACGTGGGCCCAACAACTCCTCACCTACCCTCGCACCGTCGACAACATACCGGCCTGGATGTGGGACATTTTCCGGAAAGAAGGCGTGACTCCCCCGATCTACAACCCGGAATTCAAATCCGTGGATTGGAAAAACCGGCGACGCCCCGTCACTGACCGCGGCACCGACTTCTCCGTCGAACCAACAATCATCGACCCGTCCCTGGAACCCGGCATCGTGTCACGGATCGGCAAGAAACTCTTCGGCACCCGGTCCTGAGGGGTGAAGCCCCGCTCAAGTAAGCAACACGCGGCCACCTGGGTGCAGCAGGGAGTGCAAGTTTGCGCGAGCCGAGTATGGGGTCGCATCTAGCTGGCCGTGGCCATCTTGTGCAGGAACCACACGGGAAGCTCCATGCGTTCGGCTTCCGCCAAGTAGTCCCCGGCTTCGGGCTGCTTCACCCACGCGGGTTCCCGGTAAATAAAATCCGTTTCGTAGTGACCCGGTTTCGCCGGGTTGAGCTCGGCTTTGCATTCGAACCACGTGCTGCCGCCGGGACCACACGTCAATTGCCGGACTTCCGATAGCTGGTCCATCAACTGCGCGGGAACGTCGTTGGTGTAGCGCCCACCGTCCACCTCAAAAACGAAGAGGCCTTCCCGGTGGGTACCGATCTCCCTGAACTCCAACCACGCGGCAGACCACTGAGGCCGCAGCATGGGGAAGAGCTCCGCGAGCACTTCACCCACCTGGCCCACGGCCGCAATGGAGTTTTTACTCACTACTGCGGAACCCCCAGGTTGAGCCACTGCCACGACTTTCGGAGCGTGCTGCCTGAAGCACCAGGGGAGAAAATGGCCACCAGCGGACCAAGCACTTGCGTCAAGAGTGGGAAGAGTGGATCCATGCCGCCACTCTTCGTCAACGCTGAAATGCCCAGAGTTACGAGAAACAGAACCAAACGGGCAGAGCCGAGCTGTGGATAAACCACGAAGAGCCACTACCATCCAAACCATGGCCATCCACATCGGCACTTCCGGCTGGAGCTACGACCATTGGACCAACGTGCTCTACCCGCCGGGGCTGCCCACAGCCAAGCGGCTGCAAGCCTATGTGGAGCGGTTCAGCACAGTCGAGCTGAACGCCAGCTTCTACCGTTGGCCAAGGGACACCACGTTTGCAGGTTGGCGCGACCGGCTTCCACCCGGCTTCGCCATGTCCGTGAAGGCACCCCGGGGTCTCACCCACGGCAAGAAGCTCTACGCTCCGGAGGTCTGGCTGGAACGGATCGCACGGTGCTGGCACGAGTTGGGTGACAAACGGGCGGTCCTGCTCGCCCAGCTCCCGCCGGACTTCGCCCGCGACGACGCCCGGCTCGACTACTTCCTCACAGCCGTTCCCCACTGGATCCGGGTGTCCGTGGAATTCAGGCATGAGTCCTGGGACCATCCTGACGTTTATGCGATCCTGGAGCGCCATCAGGCCGCCTACTGCATCATGAGCGGCGCAAACCTGCCGTGCATCCTGAAGGCCACGGCGCCGTTCGTGTACATCCGCCTGCACTTACCGGACCATCAGCACCTCTATGGCGGCTCCTATTCGGATGACGACATGCGCTGGTGGGCAGACCGGATCCGTGAGTGGGCCGGCACCGGCAGGGATGTGTTCGCGTACTTCAATAACGACGGCGGTGGGAACGCCGTGCGGAATGCTGACACGCTGCGGGGACTGCTTGGCGCCGGTTGACGCGAAGCAGCCCCGCGCACGTAATTAGGACAGCCGGGAACGCACGATTTCGCTGACGGTCTTGCCGTCGAAACGACCCGCGACCTTGGCTGTCACGGGCTTCATCACAGCCCCGAGGGACCGCATGGAAAGTTCCTGTCCGTCCGCTTTCAGTGCCGCGATCTCCCCGTCAACAATCGCCTCGACTTCGTCGCGCGTGAGCGGCTTGGGAAGGTAGGCCTCGATGATCTCGGCCTCGGCGACTTCGGCAGCAGCACGGTCATTCTCTCCGGCTTCGGTGTAGATTTTGGCCGTGTCGCGGCGCTTGGCGGCTTCCTTCTGAAGCAGTGCCGTCACCTGCGTATCGTCCAGGTCCACTGGGGTCTTACCGGACTTCTCACGCGTGGTGATCTCGCCCAGCACATTGCGGACAGTGGTCAGCGCGGTCTTGTTGCCGGCTTTCATGTGTTCAACGACGTCTGCTTTGAGACGATCCTTCAGTGACATGGTGCTCCTCGCTAGGGGTTCTCCCCCCAGCCTATTACCCGGTGGACCCCGACCCTTCCGGACCAGAGGCCCCGGACGGACCAGAAGCATCAGGTTCCTTGTCCACCGGCCCACTGACCACCACCTGCGCGGGACTGTGAAGGACATACCCGTTGAGCCAGGAGAACAGTGCTCGGGCCTTCTGCTGCAGGCCGGACAACAGCGCCAGGTGCACCAGCAACCAGGACAGGAAGGCGAAGGTGCCCTGCAACTGGAGACGCTTACGGCCAA
The DNA here is from genome assembly GCF_044391085.1 of Paenarthrobacter sp. NPDC018779. Lineage (NCBI taxonomy): Bacteria > Bacillati > Actinomycetota > Actinomycetes > Micrococcales > Micrococcaceae > Paenarthrobacter > Paenarthrobacter sp. NPDC018779. Next base: position 274,856 of record NZ_JBIRZS010000004.1, read on the forward strand.
GCTCGGCCACCGCTGCGCCGCGTCCCACCATTGCCATGTAGCCCTTGTCTACGTAATGGAAAGGCTTGCGGGTGCCACCGTTCAGGTCCTCAAGCACGTTTCCTGCTGCCCACTTGCCCGCTTGTTGGGCCACCGAACCCAGTTGGGGCAGCTTGTTCCCGGCAGCGTCGGTGATGTTGGCGGCGTCGCCGAGCACATACACCCCGTCAACGTCCGGTGCAGTCAGGTCCGGACGGACGTCAATCCGGCCGCCCCTCCCTTGCGCCAGCCCCGAGCCGGAGATGAGATCGCCGGCCTTCAAACCGCCGGCCCACACCACGATCTGAGCGGGAATGAAGGTGCCGTCGGCCAGCGAGACGCCATCTGCCCGGACCTCCGTCACACCGACACCCATGTGCAGTTGAACGCCCACCTTCCCAAGATGGTCGGCTGCGTAGTCCTGTGATTTCTTCGAGAATGCGTTCAGGACCACCGGAACCATGTCCACGAGGTGCACCCGGCAGCGGGCTGCCAGTTCGGGCGAGAAATACTTGCGGACCACGTACTTGACGTTCTCGGCCATCGCCCCGGCTGTTTCCACGCCGGTGGGCCCTCCGCCCACAACCACCACGTCCACCATGCCCTCGGAGCCACGGTCGGCCTTGTCCAGGAGGCGGGTGAGCCCTGTGCCTAGTTTCGTGGCGTCGGTGACGGAGTAGAGCGGGTAGGCGTACTGCTCGGCTCCGGGGGTGTTGAAGAAATTGGGAACAGCGCCAACGGCGAGAACCAGGATCCGGGCTTCGAAGGTCCGGCCGTCCTCGATGGTCACGGTTTTCCCGGCGGTATCTACGGACGCGACTTTGGCTGTCAGGACCTTGACGCTCTTGTAGCGACGGAACACGGAGCGCAACGGACGCGCAATGGCCGAGACGCCGATCTGCGAGGTGGCCACTTGGTAAAGCAAAGGCTGGAACTGATGGTAGTTGTTTGAGTCGATCAGCAGGACCCTTACGCCCTTGCGCCCCAGCTCCTTGGCTGCTGCAACGCCAGCAAATCCGCCACCAACCACAATGACTTGGTATGTGTCGTCCATTCCAGCAACTTACTTCACCACGCGCGGCGGCAACAGGCCTTGACGCCCGACGGCGGCAGGTCGCCGTCGGGCGTTTGACTCCAGCACCAGTGGGTACTGGGCGAATAGGTTTCTGCTTTCGGCCAAGCAAACAGACGGGGTGGTGCCGGATGAACGACGACGGACTGACAGATGCGGTGCAGGAAGCGGGTGCCGTGGAGCTGCTGCTGATCAGGCACGGCGAGAGCGAGGGCAACGTGGCTGCCACCGAGGCCCGCGAAGCCGGCCGGGAGGTCATCGATGTCCCCGCTCGCGACGCGGATGTGAACCTCTCGGGCACCGGGCAGGAGCAGGCAAAGGCACTCGGGACGGCGTTGGCAAAAATACCGGAAGATTCCCGGCCGGACGCAGTGGTGTCCTCACCCTATGCAAGGGCCAGGCAAACCGCGGGCATAGCTTGCGAGGCGGCGGGCTGGCAAGCAAGCGTCCTCACTGACGAGCGGCTTCGGGATCGCGAATTGGGCATCCTGGACCGGCTAACAAGCCGTGGCGTCCAGGCGCGGTTCCCCGAGGAAGCGGAGCGCAGGCTGTGGTTGGGGAAGCTGTACTACCGGCCGCCAGGGGGCGAGTCGTGGGCTGATGTAGCGCTGAGGCTGCGTTCCGTGCTCGCCGAACTCAACACCCTGAACAGTGGACGCCGCGTCATGCTGGTGTGCCACGACGCCGTGATCCTGCTGGTTCGCTACGTGTTGGAAGGGATGTCCGAGGAGGAGATCCTGGACCTGGCGTCAACCACCTCGGTGCTGAACGCCTCCATCACAAGGTATGTCCGGCCTTCAGGCGCCGGCCCGTGGACCTTGGAGAGCTTCAACGTGGCGGACCACCTCACGGAGCAGGGAGTCACCGTAACCGAGCATGCCGGGGATGCCAGTGTCCATCCACAGTGAAACTCCCATACCCGTCACACCGTCACTGCTGCGTGACTGGCCGCTGCCGGCGCCAGGCGAAGACAAGTATTCGCGTGGCGCGGTGCTGGTGATAGGTGGTTCGCGCTCGACGCCGGGGGCTGCTTTGCTCGCGGGGATCGCTGCCCTACGGGCCGGTGCCGGCAAATTGACCTTGGCGGTTCCCGAATCTGTGGCCGTCCAGCTGGGGGTTGCTTTGCCGGAGTGCGGGGCGGTGGGTCTGCCGGAAAATGGCGAGGGCTCCATGACAGGCGGAGGACTTGACCGAATTTCCTCGTACCTGGACCGATCGGATGCCATCCTGGTCGGGCCCGGCCTGGACAACCTAGGGCTGACGGAGCAACTGCTGGCCGCCCTCCTTGCCCGGGAGGAATCAGCCGGTGCGGAGCGCACCGGCAGCGGCCCCGCCGTCGTACTGGACGCTTACGCGCTGGCCTCGGTAACCAAGCTCGAGGACCGACTGGATCCGTGGCGCGGCAGGCTGATCCTCACTCCCAATCCCACGGAGGCAGGAATCCTGCTTGGCCGCGACACCAAAGACCTGCAGGAGGACGTAGCCGACGTGGCGCGGAGGTTCGACGCGGTGGTCAGCTGCCAGGGTTTCATTGCAGCTCCCCCAGGCGTCAAACAGGACGACTCCGAACTATGGAAGATCACCACGGGATATGGCGGCCTGGGTACCTCCGGCAGCGGCGATGTGCTGGCCGGAGCAATTGCCGGCCTTCGCGCGCGGGGAACCAGCCATGCCCAGGCAGCCTGCTGGGGAACCCACCTTCATGCAGCTGCCGCGGACCGCTTGGCAAGCAAGCTTGGTCCTCTCGGATACCTCGCACGCGAACTCGCCGACCAACTCCCTGCATTGATGCTCGAATTGAATACCTAGGCCGGTTTCAGGAGTTCATTCTCCACAACAGCCGAGCGGGAAAGGGTCTTATAACCCTCGCGTTCGAACAGCACGGTGATGACGTCATCCTCATACCGCATGACAAGCCCTGGACCCCACTCCTTGTGGACCACCGGGGACTGCAACGGGAAGGGACCATCAGAAGGTGACCCACCGCCGTCGTGCGCTCCTGAATCGGCGAGCGGCGCTTCGGCGCGCCGGGCCGCCTCCGAGCAAGCATCGCAATTCCCACACGGTTCCGGGAGTTCCTCGCCGAAGTACCCCAGGAGGAACTGCCTGCGGCACCCATCGGTCTCCGCATACCCGCGCATCATGGTGAGGCGGGATTCGTCGACGCGCTGCCTTGCCTCAGCGAGCTCAACAGCGTGATTCACCAATGCGGGAAGCTTGGCCTTCGAAACAAGCCTGACACCGCGCCTCCCCACCCGCACTGCCTTGGATTCCTCCAGCTGGTTCACCAGCGCCGTGACACGGCGCGCCTTCAAACCGGTTAACTCGGCGATGGCCGTCTTAGGCGCAGCCTCGCCGGCGTGCTTCACCACCTTCAGAACGGCCAGCAGTGCTTCCTCATCCGGCGCATGGGTGCCGAAGAACTTCCGCAGCCCAAGATCCTCGGCACGATAGTGCAGCACGGCTTTCGCTGGCCCACCGTCCCGGCCGCTGCGGCCAATCTCCTGGTAGTAGGCGTCCAGCGATTCGGGAATGTCCGCGTGCACCACAAACCGCACTTTGGGCTTGTCGATGCCCATTCCGAAGGCCGTCGTTGCGACGACAACATCCAGTTCATCCGCCAGGAATTGCTCGTGGATGCGTTCGCGGTCGGCAGCTGAGCGGCCAGCGTGGTAGGCCTCGGCACTCACGCCGGCCTCCGCCAACTTTGCGGCGTACTTCTCAGTGTCCTTGCGCCTGGCCGCATAGAGCAGTCCCTTCTCACCCGCCCCCGCCAGCCTGGCAACCTGCTCCAGGAGAGCCGACCGCTTGGCTTTGTCGTCCTGGTGACGGACGACGTCCAGGCTGATGTTCGGCCGGTCGAAGCCTCGTACCAGGACCAAGGGGTCCCGCATGTTGAGCCGATGCAGGATCTCGTCCCGAACCGGTGGCGATGCCGTGGCTGTAAGTGCTGCCACGGGAGGGTTCCCCAGCCGCTCCCGGACGCTGCCGAGTTCCAGGTAATCGGGCCGGAAATCATGGCCCCAGGACGATACGCAATGGGCTTCATCCACCACGAACACCGAGAGGTCCAGCTTGCCAAGCCTGTCCACGGTGCCCGGCTTGGCCAGTTGTTCGGGGGCCAGGAAGAGGAAAACCGCCCGCCCGGATTCAACTGCGTCCCACGCGGCCTCGACGTCAGAGTCACTACGGGACGAATTGATGGCCACTGCAGCACCATCACCCAGCTGCTCAATCAGCCCTTCCCGCTGGTCCTCTTGCAGCGCAATGAGGGGAGAAACCACGACGGCGGGACGTGCGGTCTTGTTCTTGCCCTTGCGTTGGTGGAGGTACCACGCCGCCACTTGGTACGTGGCTGACTTGCCGTAGCCGGTGGGCATGACGGCCAGGACATCACGACCGTCGGTGAGCGCGCCCATGGCATCGAGTTGTCCGTCCCGGAGTTCGGGAAGGCTGAACGCCGAGGCGGCGGCGTCGATCAGATATGAGTAGTCCGGCATTGAAGCAGCTCCGCACAGTTGTGACTGTGGCCGCTTGCTTCAGCCGAGAATCCACCCTATCCCCACCATGCTCACGATCGGGAATTGGGCTTGTCCGAACAGCGGGGCTACGCCTTCTTTGCCGGAACTTTGGCGGCCGGCGCCTTCCTGCGAAGCAGCGCAGTGATGGCTGCCGCTGCGGCGAGGACCAAACCGACGATCAGTCCCATGGTCCATCCACCCAAAGCAGTAGAGCTGGCGGACTGCGCGGCTTGCTCTGCAGAGGGAACTCCGGCAAGCGCCGATTCTTCCGAGGCTGCCTGCGGTGACGGGACGGTGATGGTGGGCAGGGGGTTCGCCGAGTCATCCACCGGCGGCTGTGCACCCGGCTCGCCGAGCGGAACTGCGGAGGAACCCAGCTGGGGCCACGGCATGACGATCGGGGCGGATCCACGCGACGCGTCGAAGAACGGCGCATTCGCAGACGTGCCGGCCGACTGGCGCGCCGCTTCCGCGGCCCGGGCGGCTTCTGCTGCCTTCGCCGCTTCAGCCGCGGCACCGGCGTCGAGCCTTGCCTTGTTGGCGAGGGCCGTCAGCTCCGCAACCATGGAGTCGATGCGCCCAATGTGCGCGGCAGTAGCCGCATCACGATTGGCGGCGGTGGATTGTCCCGCAGTTGCGAAGACCTGCTGATCTTCCCGGCTGCCGCTCAAGGCAACATCCGCGGCAGTGCGCTCTTCCGGGCCACCGTTCGCGATGCTCTTGTACGCGAAAATGGAGTTGTCCAGCTCCGCAGCTTGAGCCCATCCGTACTCCAGGAAGTAGCGGACATCCGGGTGGCTGCCCGTTTCCAGCGCCACCTTCGCAGCCTTTTGGACGGTGGGACCCCCGGTGCCGATGGCGTGGTAGATGCGCTGGCGGTCGGACTCGAACTCCGAGCCGCCGGCCGCCCTGGCGTCATCCAGCCCGGCAGCAATGAACGCCTTGACGGCTTGGTCACCGCCCACCAAGGCATCCGTGGCCGCCTTCTGTACCGTCGGAGTTTCAACCAGGGAGACGTACAACGTCGCTTGACGGGCCTTGGCGATGTTCTGGTCCAGGTCCGCTCCGGCCAGCGCCTTCAACAGCCCAGGGAGCTCTTTCGCAGCATTGGCAAACGCCTCACGCGCCGGTTTTTGCCGGGCGAGGACAACGCCTTCCAGTGCCGCCCTCTCCCCAGCCTGGGAGACGAGAACTGTCCTGTCCGCTCCCAGCCTCGTCTGGTCTTCGGTCCTCGCTGCGGCAGCGATGGTTTTGGCCTGCCCGACGGCGGCTTCCGCCCTGTCAGCCACAGCTGCGGTTCCAGTTGGGTTGCCTGCAACGTCGGCCTTGACCTGCTCCAGAACCTTCGTGACTGAGGCTGCCTCAGCATCGCGGCCGGCGGCCACATGCTGGCCGTAGCGCAGGAAATCCGCCAGCGCAGCCGGCTCATAGGTATCGAGGGCCGCCTGCGCTCCGAGGGTGACGCTGGGCGAAGAGGAATCCGTCAACCAAGTGACTTCCACGCGGTCGTTGGTGGCCGCGACCTTCTTCCAGCCGTTGAGCACGAATTCCTCCACAGCGTCCTCGGACGTATCCAGGCTGGTGGAGGCAGCCTTCTGCACGCTCGCCACTCCGTAGTGGAGGAAGTTGGTGGCCGCTATCCGCAAGTCAACCTGCCAGGCGCGCTCCCACCCTGTGGCCAGGAAAGCGTCAATCTTTGCGGGATCGCCCGTGGCAAGCATCTTCGAGGCGGACGAACGCACGTGCTCCGTGCCGCTCTGCGACAATTCGGTCACCAGTTGCTTCCGGTCAGTTGCCAGCGGCCCGTCCTGTCCTCCGTCGATGAAGGCCTGCACGGCACCGGCGCCACCCGTCAGCGCCACGCCTGCAGCCTTGCGCGTGGCCGGCCCGCCGCTGGTCCAGAGTTCCAGGACATCGGCCGCATCAGCAGCCCGGCCAATGTAGGGCAACGGTTCTTGCGAGGCATCCGGCACGTCAAAGACAGGAGCGTCGTAAGCCTGTGCGGGAGCTGCGAAGAGGAGCGACGCGCCAACTCCGGCGGCAAGAATGGCAGCAGAAACGCGGCGCCGGGTACGGCGGAGTACAGAGCTCAAGAGTCCCCCAACAAAGATGCGAAGACAGGGTCCGAAGGTTTCCGTAGGCGACGCTGGAAGCGAGGGATGCCTACCGGTACAACCACCTGTCCGCGGCTATCTTATCCGACTGCAGGCACCGCCCAGACCACGCCTCACTTGCGACTCCAAACCATCATGCCTAGGCTAAAACAGTAAGCTTACTTACTAATAAGCATGCGAAACCGCCAGTGTTCCACGCCTACTCCCCAGGAGGATCACCATGACCGATCAGTACACGTTCCGAAACCCGGTCACTGCCTACGAGCACATTTCCCCGCCCAAGCAGCACCAGCCAGAGCCGGGCCTGGATGCGGAACTGACCCCGAAAGCGGACCTTGGCGAGGACACGTACCGCGGAACCGGGCGCTTGGAGGGCCGCAGGGCCATCGTCACGGGAGCAGACTCAGGCATCGGTGCAGCAACTGCCATCGCGTTCGCCCGTGAGGGTGCCGACATCGTCCTTTCCTACCTGCCCCAGGAAGAAGAAGACGCCGACCGCATTGCCCGCATCATCGAAGCCGCAGGCCGCAAGGCCGTCAAGGTTCCCGGCGACCTCAAAGACGCCGAAGCCTGCCGCAACGTTGTGGACACCGCAGTGGATTCCCTGGGCGGGATCGACATCTTGGTCAACAACGCCGGCAAGCAAGTGGCCCAGGAAGAACTGGAACAAATCACCGACGAGCAGTTCGACCACACCATCAAGACCAACGTCTACGCCATGTTCTGGCTGACCAAGGCAGCCCTCCCCCACCTGCCCGAGGGTTCCACCATCATCAACACCACGTCCATCCAGGCCTACAACCCCTCGCCAACGCTGGTGGATTACGCCACCACCAAGGCCAGCATCAACAACTTCACGAAGGGCCTGGCCCAGCAGCTCGCACCGAAGGGAATCCGGGTGAACGCCGTAGCTCCTGGTCCCATTTGGACCCCGCTCCAGGTCAGCAGCGGCCAGCCGAAGGAAGCCTTGCCGGAGTTCGGTAAGGACACTCCCCTGGGCAGGGCCGGGCAGCCGGCCGAACTCGCGCCGGCCTACGTGTTCCTTGCCTCGCCGGAATCCAGCTACGTGGTTGGCGAAACGCTGAATGTGAACGGCGGCAGCCCCACGCCATAGCAAGACGTACGACGACGGGACTCACCACCAGCGGTGAGTCCCGTCGTCGTACGGAGTCCTTTAAGGCGCCCGGGTTTTTATGGCGTCCTCGCGAGCCGTGGCTGTAGCTTTGGATTACTCTTCCTTCAATGCGGTGGAGGTACCGCTGATGCAAGGCTTATCAACGTCACTGGTGGTCATTGCCTTGCTCGCTGTCGCCGCACCACTGGCCGTCCGTTCACTGGACCGGGTGGTGAAGGTTCCGCTGGTGGTGTTCGAGATAGTGCTGGGCATCCTTCTGGGTCCCAGCGTGCTCGGCTGGGTCCAATCTGTTCAATTCACTGACACGCTGGCCGATTTTGGGCTGGCCATGCTGTTCTTCGTCGCAGGCAACGAAATCGACTTTGCCCTGATCCGTGGCCGGCCGGCGTCGCGCGCCGGACTCGGCTGGCTGATCTCCTTGGCCGCAGGCATAGGGGCCGGCCTGCTGCTGGGACCGAGCGTGGAAGCAGCAGTGATTATCGGCGTCGCACTCTGCTCAACCGCGCTTGGCACGCTGCTGCCGATCCTTCGGGACGCAGGCCAGTCCCGCACGCCCGTTGGCATCGCGGTGACCGCCCTCGGAGCAATCGGGGAATTTGGTCCGCTGGTGGCAATTTCACTCTTCCTCAGCGGCAAGCAACTGGGGCCGGCCACTGGCGTGCTGCTCGGTTTCGTGGTCCTCACCGGCTTGGCCGTCTTCCTCGCATCCCGCTCAAGGCACCGGTTCCTGCACGCCCAAGTGACCCGGACCCTGCACACCAGCAGTCAATTCGCCGTGCGCTCCATCATGTTCATCCTGACCGTACTGGTGGTCCTGAGCATGACCCTGGGACTGGACATGCTGCTGGGTGCGTTCGCGGCAGGCATCCTCTGGAAGGTGGTCATCGCCCGCGCGCCGGAGCAGGACCGCCTAGTCATCGAAGCCAAAGTCGACGCCATCGCCTTCGGATTCCTGGTACCGATCTTCTTCATTGACACCGGCATCGATTTCGATCTTGGCGCCCTGACTGCCAGCCCGCTGACTCTTGCCCTGGTTCCCCTTCTCCTCTTGCTTCTCCTTGTCATCCGCGGCCTGCCGTCCATGCTCGCCGCACCCAAGGGCTCCTCGTTTGCAGAGAAACGGGCTGTTGCCCTGTTCGGCGCAACCGGATTGCCCATCATCGTGGCCGTGACCGGGATCGGGCAGGATACGGGGATCATCCCCAACGGCATAGCTTCGGCTTTGGTGGGCGCCGGGATGCTTTCAGTGCTGCTGTTTCCGATGCTGGCCCTGAGGCAACGTGGGCGGAAGGCCGCGCGGATCCAGGAACCGGCGTGAGGCCTTCGCGGGCGCACCCACCGCCCACGCACCACCAAGGCCCGCCCAGCGCACCCGCTCCCGCCTTGCGCGCCCGCGAGAAACGTGGCGCAGGGCGTCAGTGGGTGCGACATATTCATGATTGCCGCCACTCCCCTCCGGACTTGCGACCCATGACCACTCTTGACTGAAATTTCAGTCAGGATCTATAGTGGATACACCGCATCAACGTGATGTAGTTCACGAAAGGCTCTGACATGTTCAGCACGCGCTTCCGCAAAGACGCGGATCCCGTCGGTGCCGAGTCCTCTCCCAAGGACAGCTTCGGCCGCATCGAATCAGTCGGCATCGAGTACATTCCCGACGAACAACGCACTTCCCGCCCACGTAACCTTTTCTCAGTCTTCTTCGGCGGAAACTTTGCTTTCTCCGTCATCGTCTTCGGCTGGCTCCCCATAACCTTCGGGCTCGATTTCCTGGGTGCCGCAACAGCCAGCCTTACCGGACTCCTCATCGGAACCATCCTCATCGCCCCCATGGCACTCCTCGGCCCCCGGACCGGCACCAACAACACCGTTTCCAGCGCCGCACACTTCGGCACCCGGGGAAGGTTGATCGGTTCCGGACTGACCCTCCTCTTCGCCCTGGCCTATGCAGCCATTGCCGTATGGACCTCCGGGGACGCGCTCGTGGCAGCTGCCCAACGGCTCCTGGGCATACCCCTGGACAGCACCACGCTCGCCATCGGCTACGCGATCATCTCCATCGAGATCGTGCTGGTAGCACTCTTCGGCCACGGCACGGTGGTCGCCATGCAGAAGTTCGTGGCGCCGGTGGTCGGACTTCTCCTCATAGCAGGGATCGTGGCCTTCGCCCCCACGTTCAGCCCCACAACCGTGCACGGCGACTACCTCCTGGGCGACTTCTGGCCCACGTGGATTCTGTCCGTGGTGATCTCCATTGGCGGCCCGCTGTCCTATGCGCCCACTCTGGGAGATTACAGCCGGCGTATCTCCCGCAAAGCCCACTCGGATCGCGCCGTCCTCGCCGCAACCTGCTCAGGTGTTTTCCTGGGCCTGTTCGTCACAGCGCTCTTCGGCGCGTTCACCGCCTCCGCCATTCCAGAACTGGGCGGCTCGTACGTCGCTGACCTGGTGCATGCTTCGCCCGTTTGGTACCTGCTGCCCATCCTGGTCATCGCGTTGGCGGGCGGCCTGGGCCAAGGGGTCCTGAATCTCTACGCGAGTGGCCTCGACCTTGAAGCCCTCTTTCCGCGGCTCCGCAGGATCCACACCACGCTCATCACCTCGGCAGCCGCCGTCGGGCTTCTTTACCTTGGCGTCTTCGTGTACAACGCCGTCGACTCCATCACAGCGATGACGCTGGTACTCAACGGCTTCGCCGGTCCCTGGGTGGCCATCAACGTGCTCGGTTTCCTTGTTGCCCGCCGGGGAAAGTACAGTCCCGCAGACCTCCAATTGTTCAGGGCAAACGGTCCTTCAGGACGCTATTGGTTCACCAAGGGTTGGAATCTGAGGGCAGTCATTCCGTGGGCACTCGGTTCCGTGTTTGGCGTGCTCGCCACGGACACCTCCCTCTATACCGGCCCCCTCTCCCACCTGGGCGGTGGCGTGGACCTGAGTTTCGTGGGATCCACGGTGATCGGATCGCTCGGATACCTGGCAGCCCTGCGGCTTTGGCCGGAGGCTCCGGCTGTACAGGATGGCACGGCAACGGAGCGGGGTGAGCACGTATTACTGTCAAACCATGACTGACAAACTAGCCAAGATCCTGACCGCCGCCACCACCTGCATTGCCAGGAGCGGTGTGCGGGGACTGCGGGTCAACGATGTTGCGAAGGAAGCCGGCGTCTCCTCCGGACTGCTGTACTACCACTTCACGGACAGGGCCGGCCTGCTCGCCGCTACCCTCGAGCACATCAACAAGCAGGTCAGCAAGGACGACGCACCCTCGGCGAAGGCCACCCAGGACAGCGGCAAGCACTTACGGCACCTCCTCCTGGACGAAATCAAGGACGACGCCGACGTCCGCCGGAACTCGGTGGCGTGGAACGAACTCCGGGCCTGTTCCATCTTCGAACCGGAACTGACCGAGCCCCTTTCCCGCACTACGTCCGAATGGAACCGCGAAATCGCCGAGGCCATCCAGGCCGTCCACGCAGGCACCAGCAACCAGGAAGCAGCCGTCACGGCAGAAATCCTCACCAGCCTGGTGGAGGGCATCTCGGGACGCTGGCTCAGCGGCTTCATCACCACGGAACACGCACGTTCCCTGGTGTCCGGCGCCATCGACTCACTGACCGCTCCCCTGCGCAAGGTTTCCGAAGAGGACCTTGGCTCATGAACAACCACAAGCACCACAACCACATATCGGGTTCCTCAAGAACCCCACGAGACAAGGACCCCTAGGTCCAGTCAGGACGATCCACCATGGACATCATCAGCAACACCACGCCGCCCGAGTCGTTCGCGCGAAGCCGCGAATCCAGCCGCCAACCCCTCCGCGTGGCACTTGTCCAGCACCGCTGGCGGAATGACGCCGCCGCACTCCGGTCAGTGTTGACCGAGGCCATCGGCAAGGCGGCCGCAGCGGGCGCCACGTCCGTCTTCCTTCCGGAACTGACTCTCTCCAAGTACCCGGCCAACGTCCGCGCGGGAGCAAACCCAGCGCAGGACGCCGAGGACCTCCTCACGGGCCCAACGTTCGATTTCGCAGCCGCAGCGGCCAGCAAACATGGCGTCACAGTCCACGCCTCCCTCTACGAACGAGCCGACGGCGACGACGGGCTGGGCTTCAACACCGCCATCCTCGTCTCCCCCTCCGGTGAGCTGCTCGCGCGGACACGCAAGACGCACATCCCCATCAGCGCCGGCTATTACGAGGACACCTATTTCCGGGCCGGACCTGCCGACGACGCCTACCCGGTGTACCGTCCAGCGGAACTGGACCATGCCGCCGTCGGGCTTCCTACCTGCTGGGATGAATGGTTCCCCGAAGTTGCGCGGCTCTATTCCCTGGCCGGCGCCGAGATCCTGGTGTACCCCACCGCCATCGGTTCCGAGCCGACGTTCCCGGACTTTGACCACCAGCCGCTGTGGCAGCACGTGATCACCGGCCACGGCATCACCAACGGCACCTTCATGGTGGTCCCCAACCGCACAGGCGACGAGGGGGACATCACGTTCTACGGGTCCTCGTTCATTTCAGATCCCTACGGCCGAGTCCTGGTACAGGCACCGCGGGACAAGGAGGCTGTGCTCATTGCCGATCTGGACCTCGACCAGCGCAAGGACTGGCTGGACCTGTTCCCCTTCCTGACCACGCGCAGGCCTGACACCTATGCGGAACTCACGCGCGAGGTGGACGTCGAACGCCCGTACGGCGCCAAATCCGGCGTGCAGAACGCGGCACGGCCATGACCTGGCGCATGCCCAGCGAGACGGCTCCACAGGAACGCGTCTGGATGGCGTTCCCGCCCGAACGCTCCTCGATCGGGCACACGGACCAGGAAACCCACGAGGCACGGGCGGCGTGGGCTGCGGTTGCCCACGCCGTGTTGCGGTTCGAGCCAGTCACCATGGTCGTCGATCCGCCGGATATGGAAGCTGCGCGCCGCTACCTTTCCGCTGATATCGAGTTGGTGGCAGCGCCGCTTGATGACGCGTGGATGCGGGACATCGGGCCGACTTTCGTGATTGACGACGGCGGCCGGCTCGGTGGCGTGGATTGGGTCTTCAACGGGTGGGGCCAGCAGGATTGGGCCACGTGGGGCAAGGATTCCGCCGTCGGGGCCGAAGTAGTGCGGCTGGCCGGCGCGGGCCTGGTGGACAGTAGTTTGGTGAACGAGGGCGGCGGAATACAGGTCGACGGACTGGGCACGGTCTTGGTCACCGAGACCGTGCAGTTGGACAAGTACCGGAACCCGGCGCTGAGCAAGGCCGATGTCGAGGCGGAACTGCGGCGCACCATCGGCGCCACGCACGTCATCTGGCTACCGCGCGGCCTGACCCGTGATTCAGAGGCTTTGGGAACCCGCGGCCACGTGGATATCGTCGCAGCGATTCCGTCGCCTGGCGTGTTGCTGGTCCACTCGCAGCGCAATCCCTACCATCCGGACTTCCAGATCACCACGGACATCATTTCCCTGCTCGCCACGACGCACGATGCCGAGGGACGTTCCTGGGACATCGTCGAGGTGCCCGCCCCGGAGATACTGCGCGACGAGGAAGGGTGGGTGGATTACAGCTACATCAACCACCTGGTGGTCAACGGCGGCGTCATCGCCTGCAGTTTCGACGATCCCGCGGATTCCGAGGCCCAGCGGATCCTGGAGCAGGCCTATCCGGGCCGCGAGGTGGTCATGGTGGACGCCCGCCCCATTTTCGCGCGGGGCGGCGGAATCCACTGCATCACCCAGCACCAGCCCGCCGTGTAGGCGTTCTGGCTTAAGGCTCGACGGCGGCACCTGCTTGGGTGCCGCCGTTCAGTCCGCGCCGGCGAAGGCCGCCACAAGAAGTCCAAGCGGAGGCGGCGCTTCACCGTCCGGCAACGCCTCCACCAGCAGTCTGGCGTACCTCACCTTGTTGCCGCTCCGTCCGCCGAAGAACCTCCTCAGCTGCGCCGCGACCGGTCGGTCCCGTAACGAGGGTTGGCGTTGCAGGAGCCGGAACGAGGCAAGTTCGCCCTGTTGGTCAATGACATCCAGCACGCCCTCCGTCCCCAGGGCACGGATCAGCTCGTCCTCGAGGTCCTCGTGGCAAACATAGAAGCCCAGCTCATCCAAGGAACCTGGCCCGATGCCCACCCGGCCGAGTGCCCGGGCAATTCCGGGAGACTCGCCGGCGTCGCATAAACCCAGCAAGCGGTGGTTTGCACCCGTGGGCCCGTAGCGGTCGAGGAAATGGATGATGCTGGTGGCGCCACCCATGGGTACCACTGTCACCCGCTCGGTAGCCAGATGATGCCCCAGGCGTGCAGCCAGCACCTCCACGGCCACCTTGTCGCTCTCCCCTTCGACCAACACCGTCGTTTCCCGCATAGGGCCAGTATGTAGGACCAGGCTGCTGCATGCAGTGCTAAGAGTTACACGCTATTCCCAGGCCGCAACCACTACCAGATCGGAGTTGCCGGCCAGGTGCGTGCCTTTATGGCCTGCGTCCAGGTTGCAAAATGCCGTGAAGCCCAAGTGGTCTGTCTCTGCCGGGCAAGCGTCGTCGTTGATACCCAACAACTCGGTGGGCAAATTGTCCCCAACCTTGAATGTACCCATCCCAGATCCCCCATATCTTTGTGATGTTTGGTTGAGTCTAGCCTGTGGGCTTCCCTGAGCACCCTTCAGTGGGTGCTTGAGCCAAGCGGCCGCCCATGCTCGTCAAAGGGTGATCCGTCCTCGGATCGTGAGGTCCGCACGGCCCGCCACCGTGCCAGAAAAGCTGAAACCCCGAACGTGCCTAATGTGGCCGCCGCACCCGCGGCGGCACCGACGAATCCCCCGAGGATCAGCGCGGTGCCCCGAAGGTCCAGGCCCCGTCCTCCCGCGAAATGCTCATCGTACGGTGGAGGGAAAAGGCGCATTGCGACAATGCCGCCGAAGGCGCAATAAGCGATGCAGGCAAGAAGTCCGGCAACCAAGAACCGGGCCATCCATCGTCTTGGCAGTTTGGCGTGGATGACTGCTCCGGCGATGATCAACAGCACAGAGGGAGCCACTGCCAGCACCCAGAACAGGATGAGTTCCAGATCGTCGTAGTCCATGACTTGATGCTAGCTGGGTGAGATGGAGCCCCCTGCCGGATTCGAACCGGCGACCCCCTGTTTACAAGACAGGTGCTCTGGCCAACTGAGCTAAGGAGGCGTGCGAAGAACGCTAGTCAAGGTTAGCCCAGACCGTCCCCCACCACGAAATTCAAAGGCCCATGGCCGGGCGGGGAAACAACAGCGGCCGGTTGCCTTCGGGAAGAAGGCAACCGGCCGCCGTCGTACTTACCGGGAAATCAGCCCTTTGCGGTGATCGCGGTCTGGATCTCTGCGTTCAGGTCGGTTGAACCATCCCACTGCTTGCCGTCGATGAAGACAGTCGGGGTGCCGGTGATGCCAATCGCCGCAGCTTCCTGCGTGGCAACCTTCACATAAGGCCGGAACTGCTTGCTGTCGATGCAGGAGTCGATGTTGGCCGCACCCACTTCCGTGGCCATGGCCTTGAGGTCCTTGTCCGAGATACCGGCGCTGCCTTCGGCGGGCTGGCGTTCGAAGAGGAGGTTGAAGAAATCGGCGTACTTCTCAGGCGAGGAGTTCACCACGCAGGCCGCGGCGTTCGCTGCGCGCGAGGAGTAGTTGGTGGTGGACTGCTGGTCCAGGAAACCGAGCGGGCGGTACTCGAGGGAGATTTTGCCTTCGTTGCGCAGGTTGGTCAGGGATTCACCGTAGGTGGTCTCGAAGCGCTTGCAGACGGGGCAAATGAAGTCGATGTAGGCCACTACCTTCACCGGCTTGCCGGCCTCGGCTTCGGCGCCGGGAGCCGTCACGGTTGCGGGCTTCGAAGCCGCCGGTGACGGAACGTCGGCGACGTTCACTGTTGCAGCTGCTGACTTCACGACTTCGCTGTTTGCCAGAAGTGTTACGCCACCGTGTACGTTGCCGTTGGCGGGCGTCGGGCCGCTGTCGGCAATGGGGGCGTTGTTCTGGATGTTGGTGACTACCACCAAGGCGATGACCACGAGGATGGCAACTACCGCAACCACGATGCCCCAGAGGACCAGCATCTTGTTGCGCTTGTCCTTCTTCAGCTGTTCTTCGCGGATTTTGCGCGCTTGTTCCCGGGCCTGGGCGGTCTTCTCGGCCTTGGACAGGCGCGGTTCGTTTGCGGGGCTCATCAGTTCCTCGTGGTTACTCGGCGTCGTAGTGCAACGGGGTCAGTTTACGGGAGCAAACCTGAGGATTTGCTGCCAGCACAATGACCCGGTTGTTGAACGATCAACTGGCGGCGATGATTCCGCCGGTAGGCTGGGATGTGAGTCACAGCAACCCCAGGGAGCAGTAATGCAGGATTTGGCAAGCGAAAAACTCAGTACCGAGGAAGGCGTCCGGGCATCGCCAACCAGGAAGCCGACGGCGAGCAAGTTCGACTTCATGGTGGTGTCCAACCGCCTGCCCGTCGACAGGTCCGACGACGGCTGGCGCCGCTCGCCCGGCGGCCTGGTCACTGCCCTCGCACCGATGATGACCAAGTCCGACGGCGCGTGGGTGGGTTGGCATGGCGCCCCGGATGAGACGGTGCGCCCGTTCAGCCATGAATCCATGGACCTCGTCCCGGTCCAGTTGAGCAGCCACGAAGTGGAGCTGTACTACGAAGGCTTCTCCAATGCGACTATTTGGCCGCTCTACCATGACGTGATTGCGCCGCCCGAGTTTCACAGAACCTGGTGGGACTCGTACCGCCAGGTCAACAAGAAGTTCGCCGACGCCGTCATCCGCCATGCCTCGGACGGTGCCACCGTGTGGGTCCAGGACTACCAACTCCAGCTGGTTCCCCGCATGCTCCGCACGGCCCGCCCGGACCTGAAGGTCGGATTCTTCAACCACATTCCTTTCCCGCCGCCGGAGATCTTCGCGCAGCTCCCGTGGCGCCGCGAGATCATTGACGGCCTGCTGGGGGCGGACCTCCTCGGCTTCCAGCGGCCCAGCGATGCCGGCAACTTCATGCGTTCGGCACGGCGCTTCCTGGGGGCAAGCGTCAAGCAGCAGCAAATCCATGTGAAGGGCGCGGACGGCCAGGTCACCCACATCGCCCGTGCCCAGGCTTTCCCCATTTCCATTGACGTGGACCAGATCCGCGAACTCGCCAGCCGCCCGGACATCATCGAGCGGTCCAAGCAGATCCGCAAGGACCTGGGCAATCCCAAGACAATCCTCTTGGGCGTCGACCGGCTGGACTACACCAAGGGCATCGGGCACCGCTTGAAGGCCTTCGAAGAACTCCTCGCCGATGGCCACATCAAGGTGGAGGACGCCACGCTGATCCAGGTGGCCAGCCCCAGCCGCGAGCGGGTGGAGCAGTACCGGCTCCTGCGGGAGGAGATCGAAGGCACTGTGGGCCGGATCAACGGAACGTATGACACCATCCAGAACACCGCAGTGCGCTACCTGCACCACAGCTATCCGGTGGAGGAAATGGTGGCGCTGTACCTTGCGGCCGACGTCATGCTGGTGACCGCGCTGCGGGACGGCATGAACCTGGTGGCCAAGGAGTACGTGACAGCCCGTTCCGAAGACGACGGCGCCTTGGTGTTGAGCGAATTCGCCGGCGCCGCGGATCAGTTGAAGCAGGCTCTCCTGATCAATCCGCACGACATCGACGGCCTCAAATCGTCCATTCTCCGTGCGATCAACCTGGACCCGAAGGAAGCCCGACGCCGCATGAAGTTGATGCGCAAGCAAATCCTTGACCACGACGTTGACCACTGGTCGGCCGAGTTCCTCGACTCCCTTAAGGAAAAGGTGGTCCGCGATGACAGCTGAACAGACGCCCCTAACGCTGTCGCCGGAATTGCTGGACGCCATTCGAGGCATCGCGGGAACGGAACACCTCCTGGTGGCCCTGGACTTCGACGGAACGCTCTCGCCGATCGTCGATCGCGCGGAGGACGCCCGCCCCCTCCCGCGGTCAGCTGCGGCCCTGGAAGAACTCGCCGGGCTGCCACGTACGACGACGGCGCTCATCTCGGGCCGCGCACTGGACAGTTTGCGGCTGGTCGCCTCACCACCGGCAAACACGTTATTGATAGGCAGCCACGGAGCTGAAGTCTGGATGGGCGAAGGCTCGTTGGGCTTGGAGTTGGACGACGAGCAGCGGGAACGCCTGGCTTCGGTCCGGGAAGTCCTTGCCGGAATCGTCAATGTCGCTCCGGGAACACTTCTGGAAGACAAGCCCGCGGGCGTTGTGCTGCACACGAGGCTTGCCGATGATGACGTGGCGGAGGACGCCGTCGAGGCCGCCCGGATCGAGTTGCAGGACCGCCCGGGCGTGTTCCTGAAGACCGGGAAGCGCGTGCTGGAGACGTCGGTGGTCCACGCTTCCAAGGGCGAAGCAGTGGAGTTCCTGCGCCAAGCGACGGGAGCTACGGCCATCCTGTTCGCTGGCGACGACGTCACCGACGAGGATGCGCTCGGGCGGCTGCTGGGCGATGACGTGGGCATCAAAGTAGGACTCGACTTCACCCAGGCCGCGTTCCGCGTGGAAGCTCCCGTGCACGTGGCCGAGCTCTTGGAGGCGCTGCTCCGCGAACGTCGTCGAGCCACCACCAACGCCTAGCGTGTGACGAACGCAACATGTGATCTTTGCAACAAATTCGACAGAGGGTCGAAGTGTCTGTAATACTCTTGCTTGTGACGTGACGCACATTATCGTGCGACGCCACGCATAACTCCTCGGCTTTGGCCGAGGAGTTTCAACTGAAGAAAATGAACCATTCACAACGGATCGTCCGGCACGTACCTGCCGGTGAAGGGATTGATAACTGTGGCTACAGTTACTTTTGATAACGCTACGCGTCTGTACCCGGGCACAGATAAGCCCGCCGTCGATAAGCTCAACATCGACATCGCCGATGGCGAATTCCTGGTCCTCGTTGGACCCTCCGGTTGCGGTAAGTCCACCTCCCTGCGCATGCTCGCAGGTCTTGAGGATGTGAACGCCGGCCGCATTCTGATCGGTGACCGCGACGTCACGGATGTTCCGCCGAAGGACCGCGACATCGCAATGGTCTTCCAGAACTACGCTCTCTACCCGCACATGACCGTTGCGGACAACATGGGCTTCGCACTCAAGATCGCCGGCGTTTCCAAGGAAGAGCGCGCAGAGCGTGTCCGCGAAGCCGCCAAGCTCCTGGACCTCGAGCAGTACCTGGACCGCAAGCCGAAGGCACTCTCCGGTGGTCAGCGCCAGCGTGTTGCCATGGGCCGTGCGATCGTCCGTAACCCGCAGGTCTTCCTCATGGATGAGCCCCTTTCCAACCTTGACGCCAAGCTCCGTGTCCAGACCCGTACGCAGATCGCGTCCCTGACCCGCCGCCTCGGCGTCACCACGGTTTACGTGACGCACGACCAGGTTGAGGCCATGACCATGGGTGACCGCGTGGCAGTCCTCAAGGACGGCCTCCTCCAGCAGGTCGACACCCCTCGTAACCTCTACGACCGCCCGCAGAACGTCTTCGTTGCAGGCTTCATCGGCTCCCCCGCCATGAACCTGCTGGAACTGCCGGTTGTTGACGGCGGCGTCCAGTTCGGTGGCACCGTCTACCCGGTCAAGCACGACGTCCTGGATGACGCTTCGGGCAAGACCGTCACCGTTGGTACCCGCCCCGAGGACCTCGAAACGGTCGGCCAGGGCGAAGGCCTGCAGGTTGAGGTTGACGTGGTTGAAGAACTCGGTGCCGACGCTTACGTCTACGGCCACACCACCCTTGATGGCAAGAGCCACGACATCGTTGCCCGCGTCGACGGTCGCCGTCCTCCGATGAAGGGCGAGTCCATCTACGTCCGTCCGCAGTCCGGCCACGTGCACCTGTTCGACACCAAGACCGGCCTGCGCCTGGGCGACTAGTCACCCTCGCCTAACCGGCCATCAGCAGACAGCGGCCCGACCCTCACCGGTCGGGCCGCTCTCTCGTTAACCCCTTCTCTGTCGGAAAGAACGGTATGAACTCCACGGACAACCTGATCCCCCGGCCCCAACACGTCACTGCCCTGGACGGCACGGCCTTTAGGCTGACGGCGACCACCCGCCTTGCCGCCTCCGCCGGAGCGGAACCGGTCGCCGAACAGCTCGCCACGCTACTCCGGCGCGGCACCGGTTTCGACCTTCCACTGGCCAATGACTTCCGCCCCGGGGACATCGCCCTGGAGCTGGACCAAGCGTTCGACGGCGGCCCGGAGGCTTACGCGCTCACCGTCACCGACGCTGGCGCCCGGCTGAGGGCATCAACACCGGCAGGGCTTTTCAACGGAATCCAAACCCTCCGTCAGCTCTTCGCCCCTTCCATCGAACGCTCTCTCACCGAATCGCCCGAATCCACGGACCCTCTCGCGGGGGAAGGCACCTGGGCGATTCCCGCCGTCGAAATTCATGACGCACCGCGCTTCGCCTACCGCGGCCTCATGCTGGACGTCGCCCGCAGCTTCTTCACGGTGGACGAGGTGAAGGAGCAGATCGACGTCATGGCCCAGTTCAAACTGAACGCCCTTCACCTGCACCTGACCGATGACCAGGCCTGGCGCATCGAAATCGTCATGCCGGAGAACAACCCGTCGGGGCTGGACTACGCCAACCTCACCGCTGTTGGCGGCGCAGTGAACCATCCGGGCGTCGGGCTCACGCCCGGGCACACCGGTTTTTACACGCAGCAGGATTTCCGGGACATCCAGGCCTACGCCGCTGCACGGAACATCCTGGTGGTACCCGAAATCGACCTTCCCGGACACGTCAATGCGGCGCTGGCGGCGATCCCCCAGCTGAACCCGGACGGCATCGCCAAACCCGCCAACACCACGGGGGACGTGGGCTACTCCACCTTGACCGCTGACCTGCCGGCCACCTACGAGTTCGTCAGCGAAGTCCTGGGCCAGGTCGCTGCCATGACGGACGGTCCCTACATCCACATCGGCGGGGACGAAGCCCACGTCACCGGGCACGACAACTACGTGGCCATGGTGACGGAATTCGCCAGGATCGGCGCCGCAACGGGCAAGACTGTCGTGGGCTGGAACGAGTACGCGGAGGTGGAACTCCCGCGCGGCAGCGTGGTGCAGTACTGGTGGGGCGATCTCGCGCCGGTGGTCCGGCAGGCCGAAGAGGGCGGGTCCAGGGTCATCATGTCACCGGCAGCCAACACGTACCTGGACCAGAAATACGATTCCGGCAGCCCCATCGGCCTGTCCTGGGTGGAGGGCGGCCCCTTCACGTGGTCTGAGTATTACCAATGGAATCCGGCCCAGGGCGGCCTTGAGGACCAGCACTTGCTCGGTGTCGAAGGTCCGCTCTGGACCGAAACCGTGCGTGGCAACCAGCAGGCCTATTGGCTCATGTACCCCAGGGCCGTCTCGCTGGCGGAGGTGGGTTGGTCCCGGCAGGAGGACCGGGACCTCGGTGACTTCCGACGTCGGCTTGGCGCCTTTGGTGAGCGGCTCGCCAACCAGGGCGTCGGCTTCCAGGCCGCGTCCGACGTCGAATGGTCCGCCACAGCGGCGGATCCGTTCACAGAACCGAACAGCACCCCTGAGTACGGAACAATTGAGGCATGAGCGAGCAAAACGGAGCCCAGTGGCACGACGAACCAACCGACTACGGGCAGATCGGCAAGCTCCCCCGGACGGAAGCGGCCAGCGCGCAGGACTCGGCCCCTCCAGCCAGCGTCATTGGCTCGCTGAACATCACGGCTGCTGCCGCTGATCCTGAACTGTTGGACCTTCCCTGGCACATCGCCTTGGAGGAATGGCCGGCGGAGTACCTCGCCGCGCTCCCCCGCGGTATCTCCCGGCACATTGTGCGTTTCGCCCACTTGGGCGGCTCGGTCATTGCCATCAAGGAAACGTCAGAGCACGTGGCGCGGCATGAATACCACATGCTTCGAAAGCTCGCCCGGCTGGATGTCCCGTGCGTGGAGCCTGTGGCGGTCATTACCGGACGGACCACCGCCGACGGCAAGCCGCTGAACCCGGTGCTGGTCACCCGACACTTGAAGTTCTCCATGCCCTACCGTGCACTGTTCTCCCAGATGCTGCGCAAGGACACCCTGACCCGCCTGATCGACGCACAGGCCCTGCTCATGGTCCGCTTGCACCTCATCGGTTTCTACTGGGGCGATGTCTCGCTCTCCAACACGTTGTTCCGTCGCGACGCCGGCGCTTTCGCCGCTTACCTGGTGGACGCCGAGACGGGCGAGCTGTACCCGGACCTGTCCCAGGGCCAGCGTGAGTACGACCTCGAAATTGCCCGCGTGAACATCGCCGGCGAGCTCATGGACCTCCTGGATGGCGGGCTCATCGAGGAGAAGGTCGATCCGGTGGCCACCAGTGAGCTGATCATGGACAGTTACCGCAGGCTTTGGGCGGAGCTGACGGAGAAGGAATCGTTCGAACTTGGCGAACGTTGGCGCGTGGGCGCACGTATCCGACGGCTCAACGAACTCGGTTTCGACGTCGAAGAATATGCCATCAAGACCACGGCCGACGGTTCCACCATCCAACTCCAGCCCAAAGTGGTGGACGCCGGACACCACCAGCGCCGGCTGCTGCGCCTCACGGGCCTGGACGCCCAGGAAAACCAGGCCCGCAGGCTGCTCAACGACATGGACCAGTTCCGGGCGGACAACAACCCGGACCTGGACGAGGAAATCAGCGCCCACGCCTGGGTCAGCCAGATCTTCGAACCCATCGTGCGGTCCATCCCGCGGCACCTGGCCGGGAAGTTGGAACCGGCGGAAGTGGTCCACGAGGTCCTGGAGCACCGCTGGTACATGAGCCAGAAGCAGGACCGCTACATTCCGTTGGCCGAGACCGTCCAGTCTTACATCGACACGGTCCTGCAGCACCGCCGGGACGAAGCCGCCATCATGCTGAACCCGGACACGGAGATGCTGAAGATCCTGGAAGTGGAGGTTGAGGAGTCGGGCCGCTACGACGACGAGGAATACCCCGACGCCGACGACTGACGGGCTTTCCCAAAGGTCCGGTTAGGGCTCCAGGGTCTCCGCCAGCCCGGCCAGGACGGGCTGGCGGCCCAGTTCAATGTGCGAGTACGCCAGGGAGTACGCCAACTCGGGTCGCCCGGCCAGGATCGCGTTGCACAGTTCAGTGTGCTCGTCCCGCTGGAGTTCGTTGCTGCGGTTGTGCGCCAACCCGAAGATCCAGCGCATGCGCCCGAACAGCGGCTTGACGGATTCGATCAGAAGGCGGTTGCCGGAAAGGCGCACAATTTCGGCGTGCAGTTCGGCGCTGATAAGTACGACGTCGTCAGTCCGGTCTTCGTCGATGGCCGCCTTCGAGGCTTCCATCAGTTCCTCGAGGCGCCCTCCGTCGCCGCTTTCGGCAACACGGGTGGCCGCCATCTTCGCTGCAAACGTCTCGAGGCAAAGCCGTACATCGAAGAGTTCGTTGACGTCGGTCAGGGTCAGTTGGCGGACCACTGCTCCACGCCGGGGGAACGTGGCCACGAAGCCGTCCTGCTCCAGCCTCTGGATGGCCTCGCGGACGGGGATCCGGGAAACGCTGTACATCTCCGACAGTTCGCGTTCCCGGAGGCGGGATCCCTGGGCGAAGGAACCGGAGACGATGCCCTCCAGGACCAACTGATAAACGTACTCCGCACGGGCTTCGTCATCGCGGACATTGCCGGCTTCCGGGATCGCCTCTGCCACTCTCAAACTCCCCTTCATGCGTGCGCCCGTGCGACTTTGCCGGACGGTTCCGCTCACTGCTCCAACCGAGCATACACGGGAGGAAACAGCTCATTTGCGGGACGCTTCAAAGCATCCCGGGTTGTGTAGGCTTCACGCATTTTCGTAAAGAGAACCTGGGCCTTGCCACGCCAGGTATCCAGGTCCACTCCCGCGATCAGGCCATCGGCCATGATGGTCCGTCCGGCCACAACGGAGAGGACAGCTTGGCGTGCCGTCCCGTTGAGGGTCAGGCTGCGGAGGGGATCGTCGTGGACACCGTCACGGATGTCGTCCAGGGAAAAGGCCACCATGTCCGCCTGGGCACCGGCTTCGAGCCGGCCAAGATCGGGGCGGCCCAGGGCGCGGGCTCCCCCGAGTGTGGCGGCATCGACATATCCGGCGAGGTCGCCGGCGTCGTTCCTACCGGCGAGGATCTTCGACAACTGCACCCCGGCGTCGATCCCGCGGATGAGGTCCGGCGGGAACGAGTCGGTCCCCAGACAGATGTTGACGCCCGCTTCTTTGTACGCGTTGAAGGAATCGAGGGTGCTGCCATAACGCATGGACGTGAGTGGGCAGTGGATGATGCTGGCCCCGCTGGCCACCAGCTTGGCCAGGTCTCCGCGGTCTTCCCCATGGACGGCGGGATTGCGGTCGATGTAGGTGGCGTGTGGAATCAAGAGCCTCTGGTTGAGCAGGCCCACCTGGTCCAAGAGCTCAAGGGGCGTAACGCCATGCCACTCCAGGATGAGGTCCCGCTCCACGAGTCCCTGCAGCGAGTGCAAGCGAACCAGTACGTCCCGTTCCCCGGAAGCCACAGCAGTCGCCTTGAGTGTTTCGATGTCCAGGGTCTCGATCCGGCACGGCAACAGGACCCCTTGGACCAACGGATCGTTCAATCCCGTCACGTGGTCAATGAAGCGCAAGGCGTCCGCGAATCCCCCACGGCCGCGATCGGCGTCGAACATCACTGAGCGTTCGCCGTCCTCCAGCACCACGTTCACGCCCGAGCGGTAGGCGGGCCCCAAGTACCCACGCAATCCGAGCCGCCTGCTGGTCTCGGCCATGCCGACGAGTTCCTCGAACGTCTCTGCCCATTCGGAGTGAACCTCTGACGCGATGGGCATGTAGGTGGTGATGCCGTGCAGGACCAGCTGGATGAGTGCGTACTCGCGGATCTGTTGGCGTTCCTCGGGCGTAAAAACATCCTCGCGACGGTTCCTGAAGTAGTCCTCGGACCACTGGTGCCCTTTGGCGAGCTCCGGACCTGCCCAGCTGTCCAGGATGAGGTGGTCGACGTCCGTGAGGGCGTCAAGGTCGATCAACCCAGGCATCAAAAGCGCGTCGCCGAGGTGCCGTTCTTCGTCCACAGGTCCTTGGTAGTCATGGCCGACGTACTCAATGGTGCTGCCCTTGTAGACCACGCAGGCATCCTCCAACAGCACATGCTGTCCATCGAGAAAACCCAGTACATAGCGGGCGGTGGTCTTGAGGTGCACAGGAGCTCCTTCGCTCAGGTCAGATAGTCTCTGGTATTCCAAACAGTACATTAATTGTGATTTACATCCCATCAAAGGTGCTCTAGTCTATTTTGGTATACAAGATTTTCCGGAGTCAGCTCCCTTCACGAAACGAGCAAACGGTTGACCCAGTTACAATCCGTCGAATCAAACACCGGCAGCCCACCGCTACCCACGGCAACGACGCCGGACAGCACGGCTGCCGCCCCCGCTGAAGCGCGGTCCCTGCTGGCCACGGCATGGCTGAGGATCCGGCGCAGCAAGGTTGCGCTGCTGAGCCTCTGCGTCGTGGTGGCCATCATGCTGTTCGCCATCCTTGCCCCGGTACTCAGTGCAATGTCCGGCAATGATCCCTTCACCTCCAACACCAGCCCCGAGGTCCTGGATGATTTCCAGACACCTGGCCTGCCCCTGCCCGGCTACATGTACCCATCTGCTGAGCACTGGCTGGGCGTGGAACCCGGGCTGGGCCGCGACCTCTTTGCCAGGCTCGCCTTCGGCGGACAGGTATCGCTCACCATCGCACTGTTGTCCACCGCCGTCTCCGTGGTGCTGGGGACCGTCCTCGGCGCGGCAGCGGGCTACTTCGGCGGCAAGACCGACGCCATCATCAGCCGGATCATGGACCTGTTCCTCGCGTTCCCGCACCTGTTGCTGGTCCTCTCGCTGACGCCGATCCTGCAATCGCGACTCCGGGACACGCCGTTGGGTGAAGGCAGCTTCCTTCCCATGGCGTCCTTGGTGATCATCCTTGGCTTCTTCGGCTGGGCCTATTTGGCCCGCATTGTCCGCGGCCAGGTGCTCAGTCTCCGCGAGCGCGAGTTCGTCGAAGCCGCCCGTTCCTTCGGGGCTTCCCACGTGAGCGTGCTGTTCCGCCAGATCATCCCCAACGTCATGGGTGTGGTCCTGGTGTACGCCACCATGCTCATTCCCACCAACATCTCCGCTGAAGCAGCCCTGTCGTTCCTGGGCGTAGGCGTCAAGGACCCCACGCCGTCGTGGGGCCAGATGCTCAACGCCGCACAATCAGGCAACTGGTACCTCAGCGATCCCTGGTTCCTGGCCGTCCCGGGCGTGATGCTCATTGTCACCGTCCTGGCCTTCAACCTCCTGGGCGACGCAGTCCGCGACGCCCTGGACCCCAAAGCATCCCGCCACTAAATCTCCGTTTCACCCACCCTTCAAGAGGAGCACCATGAAAACCCCCACGAGAGCACTGGCGCTTTCCGTGCTGATCGCGATGTCGGCCGCCGGCTGCAGCGCAGGTCAAAACCAGGCCAACAACTCCAAGCCGGAGTCCGTCACCGAACTGGCACCGGTAGTGGTGAAGTCCGGGTTCAACACCAAGGGCGGCAACCTCAACGTCCTCATGTCCTCGGACTTCCAGACCCTGGACCCCGGAAACAGCAACTACGTACAGACGGCCAACGTGGGCCAGCTGTACTACCGGACCCTCACCATGGCTAAGGAGACCGCGGGGCAGCCTCCCACAGTGGTCCCGGACCTCGCCACGGACACCGGCAAGGTCTCCGACGACGGGCTCAGCTGGACCTTCACCCTCAAGGACGGCGTGAAGTTCGAGGACGGCACACCCATCACTTCGGCGGACATCAAGTACGGTGTGGAACGCACCTTCGCCCAGGATGTCTTCACCCAGGCGCCGCAGGAACTGAATGCAGCGCTCGACGCCGGCGGGTACAAGGGGCCGTACAAGGATCCTTCCGCTGTGCTCAAGGCAGTTGAAACGCCCGATGAGCGCACTATTGTCTTCCACTTGAAGAAGCCATTTGCCGAGTTCCCCGCGTTGGCCTCTCGGTCCAACACGGCTCCGGTTCCTGCAGGCAAGGACACCAAGCTGGACTACACCAACCATCCGGTGTCCTCCGGCCCGTACATGGTGGAGTCCTACAACCGCGGAAAGTCGCTGAAGCTGGTCCGCAATCCACACTGGGACCCTGCCACGGACCCCAACCGCTCTGCACTCCCTGATACGTTCAGCTTCTCCCTTTCCACGTCGCAGGCCACCATCAGCCAGCAGTTACTCGCGGACTCTGATCCCAACGCGATCACGCTCGACTCCAACGGCGCCCTGCAGACCTCGGACTCCGCGAAATTGGCCGATGCCAAGGTAAAGGACCGCGTGGCGTCCGGGCTCCTCGGCTGCAACGACGTGCTGAGCCTGAACACCCAGAAGATCAAGGACCCGGATGTCCGCAAGGCAATCGCGCTGGCACTGGACCGGCAGTCCATCCTGGTCCAGTACGGCGGACGCCGGTTCGGCGAACTGACGCAGAGCCCGCTCAATGACAAGATGCGCGGGTACGTTGAGACCGAGCTGGAACTGGACCCCGCGGGCAAGCCCAAACTGGAGGAAGCCAAGAAGCTGCTTGAAGGCAAGGACTATCCCAAGACGCTCACCTACGGCTACGCCAATAACCGCGATGCCTTCAAGAACACCGGTACCGTGATCCAGCAGAACCTTAAGGCACTGGGCATCGATGTGGAACTGGTAGCCATCCCTGCCCCGAATTACTACTCGATCATGGCCAGCGAGCAGTTGCCGGACCTGGGCCGCTCCGGCTGGTGCGGTGGCGCCGACCCGGCATCCATCCGAACCTCCGCAGACCCCCTGCTGGGACCGAACAATGACGGCACCAGCTACGGTTTCTCCAACACCTCCCGCTACTTCGATCCCACGGTTTCCAAGGCTATGTACGAGCTCCGCAGCACGGACGGCACCTCGGAGGAACTGGGCAAGAAGTGGTCTGAGGCATTCGGCACGGCTTTGAAGACCTACCCGATCGTTCCGCTGATCCGCACCCACACCAACTCCGTGGTGGGTTCGAAGGTGCGGAACGCCCAGGTTGGCTACTTCTTCGGCGGAATCGACCTTTCGATCGTCGGCGTCGAGCACTAGTTCCAACCACCATGATCACTTTCATTCTTCGCCGGACCGGTTCCTTGGTCCTGCTTCTTTTCGCGGTCAGTTTCATCACCTTCACGTTGTTCCAGCTTGGGCCTTCTGATCCTGCCGCTGCTGCTTGCGGGCAGGAGTGCACGCCGGAACGCGTTGCGGAAGCCCGGGTTGCTTTGGGCATGGACCAACCGTTCTTCGTGCAATACCTCGACTACATGCGGGGCCTGTTCTCTCCCCGGATGATCGGTGCCGCCGGTGCGCAGACCCTGTGCGAATGGCCGTGTCTGGGCAAGTCGTTCCAAACCAACGAGAACGTTGCGGACATCATTGCCCGGTCGCTCCCCTACACCTTCTCCATGGCCATCGGGGCGCTGGTGCTTTGGACCATCACCGGCGTGGGCCTCGGCCTCCTGGCCGCCCTGCGCAAGGGTTCTCCGATGGACAAGTTCATTGTTGGGGCGGCTTCGGTGGGCGTTTCGCTCCCCATCCCGGTTACTGGCTTGTTCCTGTTGTTGCTGTTCGTCAACCAACTGCATCTGCTGCCCTTCACCACCAACGAGATCAGCAGTCCGTTCGGCCCCCAAGGTCCGGGAGCGTGGGTGACGAATTACCTCCTGCCGTGGATAGCGCTGGCCGTGCTCTTCAGTGCCTCCTACATTCGCGTCACCCGCACCAACATGATCGAGACGTTTGGTGAGGACTTCATCCGAACAGCACGCGCCAAGGGCCTCGCCCCGAGGACAGTGACGTTCAAACACGGCGTCCGGGCCGGCATCACACCAGTGGTCACCATGCTCGGCATGGACATCGGCCTGCTCCTGGGCGGCGCCGTCCTAACCGAGCAAATCTTCTCCGTCCCCGGCCTCGGCTTCACGGCCGTGCACGCTGCCATCTCCGGCGACCTGCCTGTCACCATGGCCATCACCATGCTGGCCGCGTTCTTCGTGATCGTCGCCAACGTGGTGGTGGACCTCGCCTACGCCGCCATCGATCCCCGAGTGAGGCTCCAATGACCCACATGCCACTCGCGCAAAAGACCAGCACTGTCCCGGCGGGCACCACCGCGTTCCTGGACGTCCGCAACCTGTCTGTGAAGTTCCCTACCGACGACGGATTGGTTTCCGCCGTCAACGGCATGGACTTCACCTTGGAACGCGGCCAGACGCTGGGCATCGTCGGTGAGTCCGGCTCCGGCAAGTCCGTCACGAGTCAAGCCTTGATGGGCCTGCTCAAGGGAACATCGGCGCAGGTCACCGGACAAGCCATGTTCCAGGGCAAGGATCTTGTGACACTTCCGGAGTCAGCCATGCGGCAACTCCGTGGGCGCAACATCGGGATGATCTTCCAGGATCCCCTTTCGGCCCTGCACCCCTTCTACACGGTGGGCCATCAAATCGCCGAGGCGTACTTGGTCCACAACAAGGCGAGCAAGAAGCAGGCCCGGACAGCCGCCGTCGAGATGCTGGGAAGGGTGGGCATCCCCAGCCCTGAGCAGCGCTTCGATGAGTACCCGCACCACTTCTCCGGAGGAATGCGGCAGCGTGCCATGATTGCCATGGCCTTGATTTGCGAGCCGGAACTGCTGATCGCAGACGAGCCCACCACCGCCTTGGACGTGACCGTGCAGGCGCAGATCCTGGACCTCATGCTTGAGTTGCAGGAGGAAACCAATTCAGCCCTCATCCTCATTACCCACGACCTCGGCATTGTAGCAGAGGTGTGCCATAACGTGCTGGTGATGTACGGCGGCCAATGCGTGGAATCCGGTCCGGTGGACGAGATCTTCTACGACACCCGCCACCCGTACACGCTGGGCCTGCTCAACTCGATGCCCACGTTGACCGGTTCCTCCGGCCAGCTGAATCCGATTCCCGGCCAGCCGCCGTCGCTCCTTGATCTGCCCAAGGGTTGCATCTTCAGCGCCAGGTGCCAGTACGCCGACCTTGCCGGTGACGGCGTGTGTGCCAGCCAGCGGCCCGATCTCATCGTCGAGGACGGTCACGGCAAACGCTGCCACCTGAGCGGTCCGCAGCTCCTCACCATCCGTACTGCGCGTTAGGACCGCCATGGACAACCAGCCAATTCTCCAGGTGGAGAACCTGCAAAAGCACTTCCCGCTCAAGGGCGGCCTCCTGCCGGGTGCCGCCAAGCGTTCGGTCAAAGCGGTCGACGGCGTGACGTTCAGTTTGGGACGCGGCCAGACATTGGGACTCGTGGGCGAGTCCGGGTGCGGCAAGTCGACC
Organism: Paenarthrobacter sp. NPDC018779; assembly: GCF_044391085.1. Lineage (NCBI taxonomy): Bacteria > Bacillati > Actinomycetota > Actinomycetes > Micrococcales > Micrococcaceae > Paenarthrobacter > Paenarthrobacter sp. NPDC018779. The sequence goes on from NZ_JBIRZS010000004.1 coordinate 305,146, forward strand.
ACAGGCCGGATGGTATCCCGGCTCATGGACCCGACTGGAGGTCGCATCATGATCGACGGTGTGGACATCAGCCAGTTGCGTGGCCGGGAGCTCTACAACTTCCGGCGCAAGGTCCAAATGATCTTTCAGGACCCTTTCGCGTCCCTGAATCCGCGGCAAACCGTCGGCACGGCCATCGCTGCTCCCATGGTCGCCCAAAAGATCAACCCGCCAGGCGGACTGAAAAACCGGGTCAAGGAACTCCTGGACCAGGTTGGCTTGAAGCCCGAACACTACAACCGCTTCCCGCACGAGTTCTCCGGAGGCCAGCGGCAACGCGTAGGTATCGCCCGGGCCATCTCCCTGAACCCCTCGGTGATTGTGTGCGATGAGCCGGTGTCCGCCCTGGACGTCTCCGTGCAGGCGCAGGTGGTGAATCTTTTGCAGCAGATTCAACGGGATACCGGTGTGTCCTACATTTTCATCGCCCACGATCTCTCCGTGGTACGGCACATCTCGCATGAGGTGGCAGTGATGTACCTCGGAAAAATCGTGGAGCAAGGCACCCGGGACTCCCTGTTCAGCGAACCGCGCCACCCTTACACCAAAGCCTTGCTCTCCGCCGTGCCGCTCCCGGATCCCCGGGCTGCCCGCGAACAGGTCAAGATCAGGCTCCGCGGAGACCTGCCCTCTCCCGCCAATCCGCCGAGCGGCTGCGTCTTCCGGACCCGTTGCCCGCTGATCGCAACCTTGCCCGAAGAGCAACGCCAGCGGTGCATGAACGAGGTCCCCGCAACTGCTACCTCCGCCGCTCCGGCCTGCCACCACACCGGGGTGGCAGCCGAGGTGTTGGCGGGTGTGCAATAGATCCACAATCAAAGGAGAAACAGTGAACACCCTGATTCGTGCCGTCCGTCCGTGGGGGCAGGCGTTGAGCGATGTCATGCTCAGCGGCGGCGAGATCACCGGCGTCGAACCTCATGACCCCGCCAGGGCGGTACCGGAAGGTACCACCGTCGTCGAGGGCCGCAACCGCATTCTGGTGCCGTCGTTCTCGGACGTCCACGTGCACCTGGACTCCACCCGGATCGGCCTCCCCTTCCGGGAACACACCGGGGGTCCGGGCGTTTGGACCATGATGATGAACGACCGCCTCAACTGGCGCAACGCCGAGGTTCCGCTGCAGGACCGGGTCAACGACACGCTGGGCCGCATGATCGCCCGCGGCACCACCCGCGTCCGTTCCTATGCCCAAGTGGACGTGGACTGCAGGCTGGAACGCTTCGAGGCCGTGGCGGCCGCGAAGGACGCGTTTGCGGACCGCGCGTCCGTGGAGATCATCGCTTTCCCGCAGGCGGGCTTGTTGCTTGAAGACGGCACCGTTGAGCTCATGGAAGAAGCGCTGAAGGCCGGAGCCAACGTGATGGGCGGGATTGACCCGTGCTCGCTGGACCGGGACCCCGCAAAGCACCTGGACATCGTCTTTGGCTTGGCAGAAAAGTACCAAGTGCCGATCGACATCCACCTGCACGAGCCGGGCGAGCTGGGGGTCTTCAGCACTGATTTGGTGTTGGAGCGCACGCGTGCCTTGGGCATGCAGGGCAAGGTCACCATGTCCCACGCCTACCAATTGGGCAGCGTAAACGAGGCCACCACGCGGCGCCTCATCGACTCGTTCGCCGAGCTCGATGTCTCGCTGGCTTCCGTGGCTCCGGCCGCTTCGGGACAACTGCCCATTCCTCTCCTCACCGAGGCCGGCGTGCGGCTGGGCCTGGGCGAGGACGGCCAGCGTGACTACTGGTCCCCCTACGGCAACACGGACATGCTGGACCGGACTTGGCAGCTCGCCTTCACGCACGGTTTCCGTAAGGACGAGCTCATTGAGCACTGCCTTGCCATAGCGACGGTCGGCGGGGCCAGCATCCTGGATCCTGGTGCCACGCGGCTCAAGGACACAGCCCACCGTCCCGGAGTCGAAATCGGCGACCCCGCTGAACTGCTCTTGGTGGACGGCGAGACTGTGGCGTCCACCGTCATGGACCGCGGCAAGGACCGCACTGTCATCCACGCCGGAAAGGTAGTGGCCGACCAACTGGAACTCGTTTAGCCCAGCAGCTCGTGAGTCTGTGCGTTGCTGGACAGCGCAGAAACCGTGACTGAACGGAATTGTGGCTCGCGGCATGCGGCAATAGTGCGGCATATGGCTACAGGACTGTTGCCGGGGTTCGTGAGCGGGTTCGTGTCCCCGATCTGAAGAGAGCTGGGACGCTCCCGTCCCCCGGCGGCTCGTCCGGGTCTCCCGCGACCAGGGTCCCGTCGATCGGCGGCCCTTCCGGGGCTCCCGCCGCCAGGTTCCCGTCGACCGGCCGCCCGTTCGGGGCTCCCGCCGCCAGGTTCCCGTCGATCGGCGGCCCGTTCGGGGCTCCCTCCGCGATGGACCCGTTAACAGGTGACCGGTCAGCGTGTGCAGTTGCTGGGTTGATGGTTCCGGGGAGTGGTGGTGCTGTGGATTGGTAGCGGTGTCCGGTGGGGGTTCTGATCTCCAGGGTTCGTGGTCCCTGATCGCTTGGTCTGGTGTTCCAGCCGGGGTTTTCTTTGGTGTGGTTGCATGCTTCGCAGAGCCCTGCGCCGTTGGCAAGGGACGTCTTTCCGCCGGAGTGCCAGGCCAGGACATGGTCGTAGTGGCG